>JAEWZE010000026.1 GCA_023395465.1 Pseudomonadota bacterium | reverse complement strand
GAACAGCGCGTGGTCATGCACAACGCCGCCTTCGCCGAGCTGTTCGGCGTGGAGGGCGACGCGCGCGGGCAGCGGCTTTCGGAGCTGGGCAACGGCGCCTGGGCCGACGAGCGGATGATGCACCGGCTGGCCGACGTGCTGGGCCGCGGGCGCGAGCTGTGGGATTTCGAACACGAGCAGCGCACCGCCGACGGCATGGAGCGCACGATGATGATCAACGCCCGGCGCATGCCCCTGCCCGACAGCGAAGACTCGGTGGCGCTGGTGACCGCAAGCGACATCAGCGTGCAGAAGGCCAGCGACCGCCAGATCCGCGAGCTCAACCGGCAGCTGGAGGGCAAGGTCGAACAGGTCTCGGACGTGAACCGCGAGCTGGAGGCCTTCAGCTACTCGGTCTCGCACGACCTGCGCGCGCCGCTGCGCCACATCGCCGGCTTCGGCGACAAGCTCCGCCGACACCTGGGCGACGACGCGGACGAAAAGTCCCGCCATTACCTGGAGGTGATGGTGTCCTCGGCGCGGCGCATGTCGGCGCTGATCGACGACCTGCTGGTGTATTCGCGCCTTGGCCGCAGCGCGCTGCGGGTGCAGACGGTGGACATGCAGTCGCTGGTGTCGGACACGCGGGCGATGCTCGACGCCAACAGCGCCACCGAGGCGCCCGGACACGCCATCGAATGGCGGATTGCGCCGCTGCCGGTGGTGGTGGGCGACGAGAACATGCTGCGCCAGGTGTGGCTCAACCTGCTGGGCAACGCCGTCAAGTACAGCCAGGGCAGCGAGCCGGCGCGCATCGAGGTGGAGTACCGGCGCGGCACCGACGGCCACCACTTCACCGTGCGCGACAACGGCGCCGGCTTCGACATGAAATACGCCGGAAAGTTGTTCGGCGTGTTCCAGCGCCTGCATGCGCCCAGCGAGTTCCCCGGCACCGGCATCGGCCTGGCCAGCGTGCGCCGGGTGCTGGCCCGCCACGGCGGCCGGATCCACGCCGAAGGCGAGCCCGGCAAGGGTGCTACCTTCCACTTCACACTGCCCGAGGCGGGCGATCTGCCCGCCCACAACGAGACCACGCCATGACCGAACTGCGCACCATCCTGCTGGCCGAGGACAGCCCACACGATGCCGAAATGGCGATCGATGCGCTGCGCGAGGCGCACCTGGCCAACCCCATCGTGCACGTCGAGGACGGGGTGGAAGTGCTGGACTACCTGCACCGGCGCGGCAAGTGGGCCGACCGCCCCGAAGGCGACCCGGCGGTACTGCTGCTCGACATCAAGATGCCGCGCATGGACGGGCTGGAAGTGCTAACCGACCTGCGCCGCAACGACCGCTTCAAGGCGCTGCCGATCGTTGTTCTGTCGTCTTCGCGCGAGGAAAGCGACCTGGCGGTGAGCTGGAACCTGGGCGTGAACGCCTATGTGGTCAAGCCGGTCGACGTGGACCAGTTCTTCGATGCGGTGCGCACGCTCGGCCGCTTCTGGGCCGTGCTCAACGAGCCGCCGAAGAAGGACTGAGGCATGGCGGCCGCGCCAGTCGGCGATGCGTCCAGGGGCGCCTGGCGGGTGCTGCTGGTCGACGATTCGGCAGACGATGCCGAACTGGCCGAATACGCCCTGCGCAAGGGCCGGCTGGAGGTGGAGTGCCAGCGCACCTGCACGGCAGCGGGGGTGACGCAGGCGCTGCGCGAGTTCGCCCCGCAGGTGGTGGTGTCGGACCTGAACCTGCCGGGATTCTCCGGCGCAGAGGCCCTGGCGCTGACGCGGGCGCACGATCCGGACCTGCCGTTCGTGTTCCTGACCGGCGGCCTGGCGCCGCACGATGCGCCGCCCGCTGCGGACGGCCTGCTGCTCAAGGACGATCTGGATGCGCTGCCGGCGCTGGTGCGCAGGCTGCTGCAAACGGGTCGGGTGCACGTGTCCCTGTCCTGAGGCGGCGGACCTGGAAACCCCAGGGCGAGTGGCGACCTGTGGCGCGCGGTGTCGCAATCACCCGCTGCCAGCCACCAGCGCGGTGCCTGCCGACGCGGCCCCGACCGTTTCCACGGGGTGGCCGATCCGTGAGCTTTCAGGGAGAGTCCGACGCACCCTGCCCGGCGTCCTGCTCGGGCCAGTCGTTGGCGTCTTGCGGCAGGCCCGGCGCACCGCTGCGAGCCATGCTCTCGAAGACGCCGTCCTTCCGCACCCAAACGTGGAACAGCGCCGCTGCCAGGTGCAGCAGCACCAGCCCGAACAGCAGGCGGGCCAGCCACGCATGCGCGCCACGCAGGAGGCTGTAGACGGCCGGATCGTGCGGTGCGATGGCCGGCAGCGTGAGGCCCGGCCACAGCAGCACCGGATTGCCCGCCGCCGACACCATTGCCCAGCCCACCAGCGGCATGGCGAACAGCAGTGCGTACAGCAGCCAGTGCGACGCATGCGCGGCCATGGCCTGGATCCATGGCAGGTCCGCGGGCAGCGGGGGCGGCGGATGCCGCAGCCGGTTGGCCAGGCGCACCACCGCCAGCAGCAGGATCGCCACGCCGAGTGGACGGTGCAGCGACAGCAGCGCCGGGCGCAGGGTCATGGACGAGACCATGACCACCCCGACGAACAGCATCGCCAGCACCATGGCGGCCATGCCCCAGTGCAGCCAGCGCGCGGTGGCGTTGAAATGTCGTGGCCGGTTCATCGGGCGACCCCCTGCCCGGGCGCCAGGCCCCGGGCA
Organism: Pseudomonadota bacterium; assembly: GCA_023395465.1. GTDB lineage: Bacteria > Pseudomonadota > Gammaproteobacteria > Xanthomonadales > Xanthomonadaceae > Luteimonas. The sequence goes on along the minus strand of JAEWZE010000026.1, from coordinate 7,601 downwards.
CGCTCGCGCTGGCGCCGGTCGAACGACTGCGCATAGACCGCGGCGCGCGCGGCGAGGATGGGGTCGTCCGACAGCGTCACCCCGGGCGGCACCACGGTGGGATCGAAGTTGAGGTCGCGGCACGCGCCGGTGGCCTGCGGCTGCGCGCGTTCGATCACCACCGTGCCGACGACCACCTGGTCGCGGTCGTCGGGCCACGGCGTCGACGGGTCGCGGCTGTCGTCGCCCGGCCCGGCGATGGTGACGACCATGTCCCAGCGCAGGGGGGCATCGCCCAGCCGCGCCTGCAGTTCCGTCCCCAGGTAGTCGGGATCCGCGGCTTCGCGCTGGGCCGGCGTGAGCGCCACGAACGGCGCCTGCGGCCGCATCGACCAGCGCACCATCCGGCTGCCGCCGCGCGAATCCTCGAAGCCGAACGCATGGATGCCGTTGTACTGAGTGTTGGCGTAGCTGTCCGGCCACGGCGCGCTGCGCGCCCACTCGGCGAATTTCGCCGACTCCGGGTGCGCCTTGGCGAACGCCGCCAGCCGCGCGGGATCCGGCTTGCCGGTCGCGGGGTCGGGCGCGCCGGCCAGGGTCTGCGCGTGGAAGGCCTCGACCGAACCGACCCCGAAGAAGGGGAAGCTGTTCATCGCCATGCGCCACTCCTGGCCGTCGTCGCCGCGCAGCAACAGCGCCATGCTGCGCACGCGAGCCTGCGCATCGAGCCCGTACGGCGAACCGCCGCCGATCGACATGCGCCCGAGCAGTTGCGAACGCCCGGGCGCCAGCACGCGCGCCTTCGACAACGCCGCGGCCTCCGCGCTGCCCTCGAAATACCCGGTCACGCAGATGCCCTTGGCATGCGCGCGGCGGAACCCGGGATGGGGTTGCAGCGAGGTGGCCTCGATGGCGTCGGTCAGCCGCGCCGGGGTCAGGCGCTGGGGCGACAGCCAGCCGGCCGCCCAGGCGAAGGCCAGTGCCAGGGTCCCGACCACGGCGAAGATCGCGGCGAACTTCGCGGACGGTCGACGCTGGGACGGCGGGGGCGACTCGGCGTCCGGCATGGGCTGGGCTCAGGTGGGTTGGCCAGAGCATACGCGCGGCGTGGCCCGGGCATGACCCGCAGCGCCATGCGTTCAGTGATCCGATCACTGCCCGCGGGCCAGGCAGACCCGGTCGACATGCGCCGGGGTCGCAGGCCAGCGATGCCCGCGCGACCCGACCGCCACCATGCCTCTGCCGGACCGCGCGCGGGACGATCGACGAGGCACGCCCGATCCACCCGGCAGGCGCGGACACCGCAACGCCGGCGTGCCCCGCGCCGTCCCTGCCCCCGCGGTGCGGGAGCAGGGTCGCAGCTGCGTTCAGCCCCAACGTTCGGCCAGTCGCTGCTTGCGGATCTGGGCCTCGACCGCGGCGATCGCGGTCATGTTGACCACGCGGCGCGGACGCGAGGCGGTGGTCAGCACGTGCGCGGGCTTGCTCACGCCCATCAGGATCGGGCCCAGCGCCACGCCGTCGGTCATCACCCGCACCATGTTGTAGGTGATGTTGGCCGCGTCCAGGTTGGGCATCACGAACAGGTTGGCGCGCCCTTCCAGGGTGGTGTTGGGGAAGATGCGGCGGCGGAAGTCATCGTCCCAGGCGGTGTCGGCCATCATCTCGCCGTCCACTTCCAGCTGCGGCGAGCGCTTGCGCAGGATCTCCAGCACATGGCGCATCTTGCGCGCGCTCGGGTCGTCGTGGCTGCCGAAGTTGGAGTGCGACAGCAGCGCCACCTTCGGCTCGATCCCGAACAGCTTGAGCCGGTAGGCCGCCTGCAGGGTGCTCTCGGCGATCTGCTCGGGGCTCGGGTCGGGCTGCACGTGGGTGTCGAGGAAGAACCACAGGCCGCGGTCGTTGATCACGCCGGTCATCGCCGAGGTACTCTGCACGCCCGGGTCGAGTTCGAACACGCTGCGGATGTAGCCGAGCTTCTTGTGGAAGCGGCCGACCAGGCCGGTGATCATCGCGTCGGCTTCGCCGCGGTCGACCATCACCGCGGCGATCAGGGTGGTGCGCGAGCGCAGCAGGCTCTTGGCCGTTTCCGGGGTGACGCCGCGGCGCTCGGTGAGCTTGTGGTAGTGGTTCCAGTACTCGTGGAAGCGCGGGTCGTCGTCCTGGTTGGTGACCTCGAAGTCGACCCCGGCGCGCAGGCGCAGGCCCAGGCGCTGGATCCGCGACTCGATCACGTCCGGGCGCCCGATCAGGATCGGCAGGGCCAGGCCTTCGTCGACCACGGTCTGCACGCCACGCAGCACGGTCTCGTTCTCGCCCTCGGCATAGACCACGCGCTGGCGGTCGGCGCGGGCGCGGTCGTACAGCGGACGCATCACCAGCGCGGTGCGGTGGTGGAACTGCGAGAGCTTCTCGCGGTAGGCGGCCATGTCCTCGATCGGACGCGTGGCCACGCCGGTCTCCATCGCCGCCTGGGCCACGGCCGTGGCGACGATGGTGAGCAGGCGCGGGTCGAACGGGCGCGGGATGATGTAGTCCGGGCCGAAGCAGGGAATCTCCTCGCCGTAGGCCGCGCCCAGGTCGCTGGCCTCGCTCTTGGCCAGCGCGGCGATGGCGTGCACGCAGGCCAGCTTCATCGCCTCGTTGATGCCGGTGGCGCCCACGTCCAGCGCGCCGCGGAAGATGTAGGGGAAGCAGAGCGCGTTGTTGACCTGGTTGGGGAAGTCGGAGCGGCCGGTGGCGATGATCGCGTCCGGGCGCACCGCGCGCGCCAGCTCCGGCATGATTTCCGGGTAGGGGTTGGCCAGGGCCAGGATGATCGGCCTCTCGGCCATGGTGGCGACCATCTCCGGGGTGAGGATGCCGCCGGCCGACAGCCCCAGGAAGATATCGGCGCCGGCCACCAGCTGCGCGAGTTCGCGCTGGGCGGTGTCGCGCGCGTAGCGGCGCTTGGCCTCGTCCAGGTCGTCGCGGCCGGTGTGGATCACGCCGCCGCGGTCGAAGGCGGTGATGTTCTCGGGCTTCAGGCCCAGGGCCACCAGCATGTCCAGGCAGGCGATGCCCGCGGCGCCGGCGCCGGTGGTGGCCAGCCTGACGTCCTCGATCTTCTTGCCGGCGATCTCCAGCGCGTTGACCACCGCCGCGCCGACGATGATCGCGGTGCCGTGCTGGTCGTCGTGGAAGACCGGGATGTTGAGCCGCTCGCGCAGCTTGCGCTCGACGATGAAGCACTCCGGCGCCTTGATGTCCTCCAGGTTGATGCCGCCGAAGGTGGGCTCGAGGCTGGCGATGATCTCCACCAGCCTGTCGGGGTCGCGCTCGTCGATCTCGATGTCGAACACGTCGATGCCGGCGAACTTCTGGAACAGCACGCCCTTGCCTTCCATCACCGGCTTGCCGGCCAGCGGGCCGATGTCGCCCAGGCCCAGCACCGCGGTGCCGTTGGAGATCACCGCCACCAGGTTGCCGCGCGCGGTGTAGTCGCTGGCCTTGGTCGGGTCGGCGGCGATTTCCTCGCAGGCGTAGGCCACGCCCGGCGAATAGGCCAGGGCCAGGTCGCGCTGGGTCAGCATCGGCTTGGTCGCGGCGACCTTGATCTTGCCCCGCGGCTCGAGCCGGTGGTAGTCGAGCGCGGCCTTGCGGAAGGCTTCTGCGGAATCGGTGCTACTGGATTGCTCGGACATCTCGGACGGGACCGTGGACGGGACATGGATTCTAGCCCCACGCCCCCGATCGATCCCGCGCGAGCGTCGCCGCGGGCGCGCGGACGGCCGTTGCAAGCGCCGCCACGCAGCCCGATGCGCGGCCGCGCGCGCGACGCGCAGCCACGTGGCCGCGCCGCCTCAGTCGCCGTCGGACAGCCGGTCGAGCCGGATCCGGTTGGCGAACAGCGAGAATGCCAGCTGTCCGGCCAGGCCGTTGGCGCGCGCGACCCAGTCGGGCAGCCAGCGCGGCGGCGCCAGCACGCCGGCATCGAACAGCGGGTCGAGCCGCGCCACGTCGTCCAGGGTCATCTTGCCGGCGAACAGGCGCCGGCACTGGCGCAGGCGGCCCTCGCGCAGGGCGCGGCGGAAGAAGGTGTGCACCTCCACCAGGCCGCGCAGGTACACCGTGTCCTTGGCGAAGGCGCTGCCGCCGGTGGTCGGCACGCCGCGGAACACGCGCTGGGCCGAGGCGAAGCTCTCGGCCGGGTCCTGGCCGGCGGCGCCGAACCAGTCGAACACCTGCAGGAAATCCGCGCCGTCCAGCGCCATCGCGATCGCCTCGGTGCGCAGGCTCACCCGCTTCATGCGCTCGATGTCGATGCTGCCGGTGATCAGTTCGGCCAGCACCGCCAGGCCTTCCTGGGTGGCGGTGATCCGTGGCGAGGACATCGCCAGGCTGGGCAGCGTGGCCTGGGCGCGGCCGTTGAGCGCGGTCAGCGAATGCACCAGCGCCTCGTGGTGCAGCAGCTGCGCGCGGTCGTAGTCGCTGAACGCGGCGCCGTCGCGCAGGCGGATGCGGTAGGCGCCGGCGGCCGCCTTGGCGATCAGCTCCGGGTCCAGTTCGACCGTCACCACGCGGCCGTCGAAGAAGGCGTCGAGCTGGTTCTGCAGCTGCAGGCGCAGCGCGGTGGCCGAGATCGTCACCTGCTCCTCGGGCGCGACCAGTTCGCGGTCGAGCTCGTCGGCGATGCGGATGAAGTGGCCAGCCGCCTCGCATGTGGTGGTGCCGCCACCCGGCAGCGGATCGTGCGGGTGGCCGTATAGCATGACCGACAGCGCACCGGCCGCCTGCGTGCCCAGGGCTTCGAGCATGCGCGCGGCAAGCGCCCAGTCGCGCGCGGACTCGACCAGGTAGGCGCCCAGCGGATGACCGGGGTCCGCGGCCGCGGCGATCGCGTCGAGTTCGCGGCGGGCCTCGCCGAAATCGTGCGCCGGGTAGTCGAAGCGCGGCAGGCGCCGCTGGCCGCGCGCCAGGTCGGCCAGGAACTGCCGCTGCACCGTCGCCGGCCAGCTCGCCAGCGACAGCACGCGCAGCTCGCGGGCGACACGCACCATGCGGGCATCGAGCGCGGCGTGGTGGGCGATGGGATCGGGCATGGAAGCGGACGCGGCGGGGAGTGAGCGCCCACGCTAGCGGAAAACGCCGCCGCGTATGCCGCAGGCTGGGCGAACGACCTGGCGGGCAGGGGGTTCGCCAGCCGGCCCGGCCTTCGGATACGCTGGCCGTATGCACCGTTTCCGCCTGCTTGCCGCCCTCTGCCTGCTGGCTCTCGCCGGCTGCGCCAGCATCCCCTACGAGCGCCCGCACGAACGCGACCAGCCGCCGCCGGCAGCGCGCCCGGCCGACGGCTCGCCCGAGCGCATGACCCTCAATGCCAGTGTCCACGATGCGGTGGTGGGCCATGTCGACCGGCTGTTCTACCGGCGCGATTTCGACCGCGCCGCGTTCGCGGCCCGGGCCGCGGCGATGCGCCCGGCCACGCTGGCGGCCCCGGACGAGGCCGGGCTTTACGCGCACATCCGCAGCCTGCTCGAGGCCCTCGACGACGACCACAGCCACGCGTTCTCGCCCACTGCGCGCGAGCGCCGAGCCGCGCAGCGCAGCGGGCAGTCCCGGGCCGGCTGGGGCCTGGCGACCACCGAGGTGGGCGGGCGCCATCGCGTGCAGCGAGTGCAGGCCGACGGGCCCGCAGCCGCGGCCGGCGTGCTGCCGGGCTGGTGGCTGGTGTCCGTGGATGGTCAGCCGCCGACTGAATCCGCACCCCCTCCCGAGGGGCGCAGCACGCACTTGGTGTTCGAGGACGAGCGCGGTGCCCGGCACGGCCTGGACCTGGTGGCGCGCGCGCTGCCGCCGCGGCCGCGCCACGAGGCACGGACATTGCCCGGCGGAATCGCCTACCTGCGTTTCGACGATTTCGACCAGGCCAGCGAGGACTGGCTGGGCGCCAGGCTCGTCGACCTGGCGGGGACGCGGCCGCCCGCCGGCGTGGTGCTGGACCTGCGCGACAACGGCGGCGGCCACTGGGACGTGGCGGCGCGCATCCTCGCGCGTTTCCATGCCCAGCCGCAGACCTTGCTGGTGCTGCACGGCCGCCTGTCCGACCACCGTATCGGTGCGCCACCGCCGGCGCGGGTCTACGAAGGTCCGCTGGCGGTGCTGGTCGGCCCCGGCACCGCCAGCGCGGCCGAGCTGCTCGCCGCGCGGCTGCAGGAAACCGGACGCGCGCGCCTGTTCGGGGAGCGCAGCCGCGGCGCGGTGGTCGGCACGCGCGGGATCAACCTGCCCGACGGTGGGCTGCTGCGGGTGGGCATGTGGGCCATCACCACCGGCGGCGGGCGTGCGCTGGACAAGGTCGGCGTGAGTCCCGACGTTTCCCTGCCGCCGGACTGGGCCGCGGTCCGGGCCGGGAACGATCCGGCGCTGGAGACCGCCGTGCAGGCGCTGCTGGCCGGACGCTGAAGCGGCTCAGCGGCGGCCGGGGCCGCGCGCCGGCGGTTTGCCCGGCGGACGGGACGCCGGCTTCTGCGCCAGGCGCGAGGCCAGCCGTCCGGACGCGGCCACCACCTCGTCGCGCAGCTTGAGGTAGTTGGCCAGCCTGCCCGGATCGAGCGTGCCGGCCTCGACCGCGGCGCGCACCGCGCAACCCGGTTCGGCCGCGTGGCGGCAGTCGCGGAACCGGCACTGCGCCGCGAGCGCCTCGATCTCGCCGAAGCCGCCATCGGCCAGTTCCTCCTCGCCGGTGGGCTTGAGCTCGCGCATGCCCGGGGTGTCGATCAGGCAGGCGCCCGAGGGCAGCGCGATCAGGGCGCGGTGGGTGGTGGTGTGGCGGCCGCGCGCGTCGTGCTCGCGCACCTCGGCGGTCTTCATCCGCTCGACGCCGAGCAGCGAGTTGGTGAGGGTGGACTTGCCGGCGCCGGAGGAACCGACCAGTACCGCGGTGGTGCCGGGCTGGAGCCAGCGGTCGAGCACGCGCACGCCGGCGGGGTCGCGCGCGTTCACAGCGACCACGTCCACGCCCTGCGCGCGCACGCCCGCCAGCGCCGCCAGCGCCGCGTCCGCATCGGTGCCGGGGCGATCGGCCTTGGTGAGCACCACCACCGGGGTCACGCCTTCGGCCTGGACCAGCAGCAGGTAGCGCTCGATCCGGCGCGGATTGAAGTCGCCGTCCAGGCCGCAGACCACCAGCACCACGTCGATGTTGGCCGCGATCAGTTGCTGCCGGTAATGCTCGCCCGCGGCGCCGCGCTTGATCGCGCTGCGCCGCGGCAGTAGGGCGACGATGCGCCTGCCGTCCTCGACCAGCACCCAGTCGCCCACCACGGGGCGGTCCTCGGGCGCGACCTTGCCCTTGCGGTAGCCGGGGGGACGCTGCCACTCGGGCAGGGACTCGACGGTGAGGGCGCGGTCGGTTGCATCGGCAACCACGTAGCCGCTGCGATGCTGTTCGATCACCCGCGCCGGGCGCGCCTGCGGGTGCGCGGCCATCAGGTCGGCCCAGGGGCCCGGCCCGGGGTTCCCGGCCCAGGGCCAGCCGATCGCGCGCAGCGCGTTGGTGGCGGGGATCAAACGCGGGCGCTGGCGGTCGTCATGGCCGCGATTCTAGCCCCGTCGCGGCGTATGATCCGGAAATCCGCGGC
>JAEWZE010000261.1 GCA_023395465.1 Pseudomonadota bacterium | reverse complement strand
CGACGCTACTTGCTGCTGACGTACTTCTCGCGACGGATCTGCGGCACCGCCAGCCCCGCCTCCTTCAACGCCTCGAAGCAGGCATCGACCATGTTCGGGTTGCCGCACAGGTAGGCGATGTCGGTGGCCGGGTCGGGCGCGAACTCGGCCAGGAACTGCTGCACGTAACCGTGGCGCACGTCGGCATGCGCCTGCGGCGAACCGGCGGCGGGCAGCTCGCGCGAGAAACAGGGCACGAAGCGGAAGGCCGGGTGGCGCTGCGCGAACGCGCGGAACTCGTCGCCGTACAGCAGTTCGGCCGGCGTGCGTGCGCCGAACAGCAGCACCACCTCGATCCCGCGTTCGGCGATCGCCTGCTCCAGCAGCGGCAGCATCGCGCGATAGGGCGTCACGCCCGTGCCGGTGCCGATCAGCAGGTAGCGGCGATTGGTGTCCTGCGGCATCAGGCAGAAGCGCCCGAACGGGCCGCTGGCCTGCACCGTGCCGCCGTCTTCCAGCCCTTCGAACAGCGCGGTCGCCGCGCCGCCGGGCACGTAGCTCACCGCGATCTCGACCGCCTCGCCCGGGCCGCGCGCATGGTCGTGGATCGTGGCCAGCGAATACGAGCGCTTGGTCGCGGTGCCGTCGGCGTACTGGAAGTGCACCTGGATGAACTGGCCGGGGATGAAATCCAGCGGCTGCCCGTCGTCACGGGCGAACGTGAGGTGCGCGACCGAGGGCGCGAGCATGCGCCGGCCGGTGAGCCTGAGGGGGAACTGGACGATGGCCAAGACGGATTTGGGACGCTCCGGCCCGGGAGTAGGCCGATGGGCCGCCTATACTAGCGGCTTGCCGCGAACGGCGCGGCCAAGGCCCACGCGATGATCCCAGAATCCATGGCGGCTCCGGGCGCGCCCGCGCTGCGGATCCGCGACCTCCGCAAGACCTACGACAGCGGCGTGCAGGCGCTCAAGGGCGTCTCGCTGGACGTGCAGCCGGGCGACTTCTACGCCCTGCTCGGCCCCAACGGCGCCGGCAAGAGCACCCTGATCGGCGTGATCTCCTCGCTGGTGAACAAGAGCGGCGGCGAGGTCTCGGTGTTCGGCATCGACCTGGCCGCCCAGCGCGGCGCGGCCATGCGCCAGGTCGGGCTGGTGCCGCAGGAAATCAACTTCAACATGTTCGAGAAGCCGCTCGACATCCTGGTCAACTATGCCGGCTTCTACGGCGTGCCGCGCGCGCAGGCGCTGGTGCGCGCCGAGGAGGAACTCAAGCGCGCCTTCCTGTGGGACAAGGCGCGGATGATGAGCCGCACGCTCTCGGGCGGCATGAAGCGGCGGCTGATGATCGCCCGGGCGATGATGACCCGGCCCAGGCTGCTGATCCTGGACGAGCCCACCGCCGGCGTGGACATCGAGATCCGCCGCGACATGTGGCGCGTGCTGCGCGAGATCAACGCCGCCGGCACCACCATCATCCTGACCACCCATTACCTGGAAGAAGCCGAGTCGCTGTGCCGCAACCTGGCGATCATCGACCGCGGCGTCATCGTCGAGCAGGGGCCGATGCGCGCGCTGCTGGCCAAGCTCGACGTCGAAGGTTTCCTGTTCGACGTCGAGGGCGCGTTGCCCGCGACGCTGCCGCCGATCGAGGGCGCCACACTGGCCGCGCTCGACGACCACACGCTGGACCTGGACATGCCGCGGGCGATGGACCTCAACCGCGTATTCGCTACCTTCGACGCGGCCGGGATCCGCGTGCGCTCGATGCGCACCAAGTCCAACCGGCTGGAGGAACTGTTCGTGCGCATGACCGGCAGCGGCGCCAGGCCGCAGGAGCAGGCCGCATGAGCCGCGTGGAGACGGGCGCCGTCGCGGTCGAGGATGCCGCGCGCCGCAACTGGATCGCGCTGGGCACCGTCACCCGTCGCGAGATCATGCGCATCCTGCGCATCTGGAGCCAGACCCTGGTGCCGCCGGCGATCACCATGGTGCTGTACTTCCTGATCTTCGGCCAGCTGATCGGATCGCGCATCGGCGACATGGGCGGCTACACCTACATGGAGTTCATCGTCCCCGGGCTGGTGATGATGAGCGTGATCCAGAACAGCTACGGCAACATCTCCTCGAGCTTCTTCGGCGCCAAGTTCGGCCGCCACGTCGAGGAGCTGCTGGTCAGCCCGATGCCGAGCTGGGTGATCCTGGGCGGCTACGTGGCCGGCGCGGTGACGCGCGGGCTGATGGTCGGCGTGATCGTGCTGGGCATCGCCATGCTGTTCACCGACGTGCGCGTGCCGCATCCGCTGGTCACGCTGTCGACCGTGCTGCTGGGCGCGACCATCTTCTCGCTGGCTGGCTTCGTCAACGCCATCTACGCCAAGAAGTTCGACGACGTGGCGATCGTGCCGACCTTCATCCTGACCCCGCTCACCTACCTGGGTGGCGTGTTCTATTCGATCACCCTGCTGCCGGGCTGGGCGCAGGCGGCGACCCACGCCAACCCGATCTTCTACATGGTCAACGC
>JAEWZE010000192.1 GCA_023395465.1 Pseudomonadota bacterium | reverse complement strand
GTGGACGTGATCACCGGCCTGATCAAGGCCAACATCCCCACCCGCATCGCGTTCCAGGTCTCGAGCAAGATCGACTCGCGCACGATCCTCGACCAGTCCGGCGCCGAGACCCTGCTGGGCCATGGCGACATGCTGTACCTGCCGCCGGGCACCGCCATGCCCGAGCGCGTGCACGGCGCCTTCGTCTCCGACGAGGAAGTGCACCGCGTGGTCGAGAACCTCAAGCAGAGCGGCGGCGGCCCCGACTACATCGAGGGCGTGCTGGACGAGTCGCAGACCATGTACGACGGCACGACGGTCGGCGCAACCGGCCTGCCGGAAGCCGGCGCCGCCTCCGGCGACGAATCCGATCCGCTCTACGACGAGGCGGTGAAGATCGTCACCGAGACGCGACGCGCCTCGATCTCCGGCGTGCAGCGGCGGCTCAAGATCGGCTACAACCGCGCCGCGCGACTGGTCGAGGCGATGGAGGCCGCCGGCGTGGTGTCCGCGCCCGAGCACAACGGCGACCGCGCCGTGCTGGCGCCGCCGCCGCCGAAGTAGGGCGGCGCGGCGATTCCCAGGTTCGTCGTCGCAGGCGGGGCGGTACCGGGACGCCCCTTTTCCTGATTGAACGGGAACACGGGCAATGCGGCGCGCCTTGCTCCCGTCCGCGACGACGCCTCCGGCGCCACACCCGTCAACGGCGCAATGGACGGAGCCGTTGTCCCGGAGCGCCCGTCCGCCTTCCACCCCGATTCCCGTTTCCTTGAACTGGATGGGCGAAGTGCTTGTTCAGCTTCCTCTTTGCAGACTTGCGCCACCCATCACGAAGGATGCCTTCCATGATCCGCACATACCGCTGGCTGTTCATCGCACTGGTTGTGCTGGCGGGCGCCGCACATGCCGGCGCGCGCGAGCAGCTCGACAGCTTCACCCGTGGCCTGAAGGGCCTGGACGGCCGGTTCACCCAGCAGGTCTTCGACGACAACGGCCGCGTGCGCGAGTCGTCCAGCGGGCGTGTCGCGCTGTCGGCGCCGCGCCTGTTCCGCTGGGAGTACGAGAAGCCCTATCCGCAGCTGATCGTGGCAGATGGCCGTACCGTGTGGGTCTACGACCCGGACCTGGAACAGGTCAGCCGGCGTCCGCAGGGCAGCGCAGAGCAGGACAGCCCGCTGGCCGCGCTGATCGATCCGGGCCGCCTGGACCGCGACTTCCTGGTCGAGGACGGCGGCGAATCCGACGGCCTGCAGTGGCTGCTGCTCAAGCCGAAGCAGGCTGCCGACGATGCCGCGTTCCAGAGCGCGCGCCTCGGCCTGGACGCTTCGGGCCTGGCGCGGATGGAGATCGTCGACGCACTGGGCCAGCGCACGCAGATCCGCTTCAGCGGCTGGAAGCGCAATCCCGCCTTTGCCGCGGATACGTTCACCTACACGCCGCCGGCCGGCGTGGACGTGGTGGGCGAGGGCTGACGATACGCAATGGGCAGCCTCGCGGCCAGGCGTTGCAAGCGCGGCACGACGCTAGGTGCAGCCGCCGCCATGGTGCTGCTGGCTGTTGCCCTGACGCCGCAATCGGTCCTGGCCCAGACCGCGTCCGGCCCCGGCGCCGCCAGGACGGCTTCCGGCGACCAGGTATCGAGCGGCGACGACGCCTTGGACAATGCCGTCGCAGCGGTCGTGGTGGCGGCGCTGGTCGAACAGCTCGGCACGCCGTCCATCGCGGTGAGCCTGGAGTCGCTGAACGTGGCGATCACCAGCGTGCGCGACCGCAGGGTCAGCGGCCAGGGCCGGCTGCGAATGGACGAGCAGGGCGGCTGGATCGGCTTTGGCTTCAGCACGGTCTACGACACGACCTTCCACAGCGCGGGCTATCCGGAGATCACGATAGGCGGGATCGCGACCGGTGAGCGTGAGGTGCCGAACGATTCGCGCCTGGTGGGCCAGCTCGAGGAACGCGTGGCCTCCGAGCTCGACGCGCAGTTCCCCGATGCCGCCCGCCTGCAGCTCGACGACATCAGCACCGTCGAAGGTGGGCAGCGGTTGCTGCGCATCAACGCCCGGGGCATCGCCGACTTTGGCAGAAGCGGCAGCACTCCGGTGGAGATCGTCGGGCTCTACGACCGGACGACCGACGCCTGGCAGCGGGTGAACTACGTCCTGGGCGCCGCCGCGCTCTAGCCCCACCCCCGGCACCCTTCAGGATTCGCACCCCCCCGGCTGCAGTCCGGCATGACGGTACTGGTGGCGACAACGGCAAGAGCGTGCGTCAGACCCACGGCCAGCCGGCACGCTAGAATCGGCGAATCATGCCCAGGACGAGACCATGACGATGCGGGATGCAGAGGAACTGCTGGCGCCGATTTCCGGAGAAGACCCGTGCGGCGAGGACATGGCGTTTTCGCTGGAGTACGACCGGATCCAGGAAGCCCGGCGCGGCGATGATCCCACCCTGGACCAGGGCGAATGGGTCACCGACCTCAAGGTCGCGGACTGGCCCTCGGTCTACCGGGAAACTTCGGCCCTGCTGGCCGAACGGACCAAGGACCTGCAACTGGCGGTCTGGTTTTCCGAGGCATCCGCGCGCCTGTACGGCTTCGAGGGGCTGGCCCAGGGCTACCGGCTGGTGGCGGGATTGTGCGAACGCTACTGGGATGCGCTCCATCCGATCGTGGAGGATGGCGATCTGGAACAGCGCATCGGCAACTTCAGCTGGTTGCTGACCCACTCCATCGCGTGGATCAAGGACATTCCACTCACCAAGGGCGCGCAGGGCAGCTTCAGCCAAATCCAGTTCGACACGGCACGGATCCGGCAGAACACTCCGGACGAGCATGCGGCGGCGATCGACGGGCTGCCGTCGCTGGATGTGATGGAGACGGCGCGGCGGGGCACGCCGCGCGAGTTCTACGCACAGCTGGTCGAGGCGGTGCCCGGGTGCGAGGCCGCGCTCCGGCGGCTGGAGGAGGTCGTCGACGCCAGGTTGGGAAGCGATGGGCCGAGCTTCGGCGCGGTGCGCGACCAGCTCGCCTACTCGCACGCGCTGGTCGTGCGTTATGCGCGCGATGCCGGCGTGCTGCTGGACGGGGGGGTAGAGCCGGGTGACGCACCCGATACGCCGGAACAGGACACCGGCGCGGCGACCGCGCAGGGCAGCGGCGGCGCGTCGCAGCTCAACTCGCGTCGCGAGGCGCTGGCGCAGCTGCGTCGGGTGGCGGATTTCTTCCGCCGCACCGAGCCGCACAGTCCGGTGGCCTACCTGGCGGAAAAGGCGGCGCGCTGGGGCGAGATGCCGCTGCACGTGTGGCTCAAGCGCGTGATCAAGGACGAATCCACCCTTGCACAGGTGGAAGAACTGCTCGACGTGGACGAGAACTTCCGCGAGGAGTAAGGGGCCCCGGCCCGGGCGAGACGAGTCTTCGCGCTCTAGCCTAGGGCAGCACCTTGAACTGGATCCTGCGATTGCGTGCGCGCCCGTCCGGTGTCGCGTTGTCGGCGACAGGTTCGTCCGGACCGCGTCCGACGACACTCAGTCCTGCAGTAGGTATGCCTCGCTGCTGGAAGTACTCGAGCACACGTTGGGCACGCGCCAGGCTCAATGCGATGTTGGCCTGGCGCTGACCGACATTGTCGGTATGGCCGGCGATCTGCACTTTCGCGCTGCCGATCTCCCTCATCGGCTCGACAAGCTCGTCCAGGATCCGCTGCCCAGCCGGGGTGAGGCGGTCGCTGCCGCTTTCGAATTCGATGATTCGGTCTGCAAGCACCTCGTCGATCAGGTTCTGGGGCGAGCCGCCCACTACCAGCCCGGTGGCGTCGACCGAGTAAGTCGAGTTCAACGCCGTCAGCATCTGGCTCGCCACCTGCTGCCGCTGCAGTTCGTTCACCACCGTGCCACTGATGGTCACGCTGTTGCCGTTCACGTCGAGCTTGCCCTTGCTGACCTGCCTGAGCTTCGAGTCGACCAGTCTGGCGACGTTCTCGCCCCAGTTGGGTGGGGCCACCACGCCTCCAAGCCGGACCTGGTCGACAACGCGCTCCACGCCGTAGATCTCGCGCACCTTCGCCAGAACGGCAGCCTTGGTGGCTTCGTCGGGCACCACGCCCTCGACCAGGATCGGCGCCGTGTCGGCACTGCCGGCCTGCGCGTCGGAAGTGCACGGTGCCAACAGGCTCGCGGCCAGGAAACAGCCGGCAATGACGGTTCGCATGTTCATGCTCCGAGAAACGTTTCGCGGAAGATCTGTCGCGCCGACCGCAGCGACAGATCGCCTCGGTCGAGATAGCTGGCGAGCTTGTTCAAGGCGTAGTCGCCCTGCAGCTGGTCCTCGACCCATTCGGCGTTGTCGATGTCGATCAGGCGCTCGGCGGCGATCTTGGGGTCGAGCGCGCTGTGCAGGATGCGGCCATCGGCGCCGTTGAACCCGACCACCAGGCGCGGACGCTCGCCTTCGTTGATGAGCAAGGCCAGTTCCACGTCGGCGCGCGTCAGGAAGCCGGACATCAGATCGAGCCAGAACCCGGCAGCGAGCGGGCGGTACAGGGGGTCCTGCGGCAGCGGCAGGGACAGGCCCTTGTCGATGGGCATCGAGGCACCGCCCAGTGCCGGCTGCAGCAGGAGGCCGAGCGCCGGCAGCGCCCACTTCAGGGCCACGCGCCCGTGGCCGGCGCCAGCCAGCGAGTCCTCCAGCGAGTCCAGCACCTGCATGTCCAGGTAATCCTGGAAGGAGGCCTCGTAGGCGGCGGGCGCAGGATTGAGCGAGAAGCGGCTTTCCGCGATCTGGCGCAGCGCGTCGGTCGCGTCGTCGGCCGTCACCGCCGCCCGCGCCATGCGCGACAGCGACACCCACAGGCGCGAGAAGGCCAAGGGGCTGCGGGCGACGAACTCGGGCGACGGCTGTACCTGCAGGTGCGTGGCTGCCATGAACGGGAACCTGCGATCGGATGCATCGCGACTCGGCAGCATGTGGCCGGCGATCGCCAGGCGGTTGCGTGGGCCCAGGAAGGCGAACTGCAGCGCCTGCGCGGACTCGTAGGTCTGCTTCCAGGCAACGTCCCGGCTCAGCAGCTCCAGACCCTCGCCCGCCCAGCGGTCGAGCAGGTGCATCAACTGGTGGTTGTCCGGCGTCCGGACGAAATCGCCGCGCGAGGGCAACTTTCCGAAATAGCTGACGGGAATCGCCACCTCGCTCATGGTGCCACCTCCGCGGGCGCGACCGGCTCGCCGTCCGCCGGTTGCGCAGGTCGCTGCGGGCCCGCTGTGATCGTCGCCGGCAGGCGCAGTCCGCGCATGCTGCTGGCGGTGAGGCCGGCGGCGCTGCCACCGCTGTTCGCCTGCACGGGCGCGGCGACGAGCTGCAGCTCGACCGTGATCGCGGGGCTGGTTCCCGCCTGCCAGGTCAACTGGTAGTGGCCGTCGCCGATGGTGCGCTGGTCGGCGGCCTCGAACAGCCGGCCCAGGCCCTCGCTGCCCGGGGCGTTGAGGAATTCGACCGTCTGCCCGCGCGCATCGACCGCCGAAACGCGCACGCCAGGGGTGCCTGGACCCGGCCAGCGGAAGGTCTGCCATTGCGGCGGCGTGTTGCGATAACGTAGCACCTGGCCGTCAATCTCGATGGAGTATTCGTTGAGTCCCGAGACCGGCTGGGGCTGGATGCGGAACACCTGCTGCGCGGGACCACCCGCCGAACCGCCTGCCGAACCAACCTGGCCGAGCGGCGCCACCCAGGTTGGGTACCCGGACAGGAAGTCGCCAGACAACGCGATGCCGATGTCCGCCCAGCGCGCCGGCTCCAGCGCGTTGCCGCGGCGGGTCACCAGGCTGCCCAGCGTGTCTTTGCTGAACTGCGCCACGCTGCCGTTGGGTCCGAACACTTGCTCGATGTCCGTCTGGATGGCCTCGACCGACGCGCCCGTGGCGAAAGGGTAGCGCTGCCCGATGCCTGTTTCGAACGGCTGGTGGACCTGTGCGGACCAGACCTGGTTGAGCTCGGTTTCAGTCGGGCCGACAAGCGCGGCGTAGGTCTGGGTCAGAGGACGCAGCAGCAGGTTGCGCAACGACTGCCGCTGCGCGTCCTCGATGCCGTCGAGCATCTGTTCGTCCACGAGCTTGAGCGCCTGCGACAGCTCCGACCCCGAAGCCAGCGTATCCTGCATCAGCTTGCTCGCCCCGGCGCCCGTCGCGCCCTGGGTGCGGATCGCGTTGAGGCGGGTGCGAATGCCTGCCAACGTGTCGAGGTAAGCATCGAACATCGAGGTGGAGCCGTCGCGTTGCGTCATCAGGCGGGCGACGCCGGCGAATTCGCGACCGACGGGTCCTGGCGGTACGGGTTCCTTGCGCCCGGTCTGCGGGTCGATGCGCACCGGGATCGCGGTCGGGTTGCGACGCATGATCACCCGCTCGAACCAGCCGATCACACCTTCGCGCGCCTTGCCCATCAGCTCGCTCTGGGCCTTGGGATTGTCCCAGATGGTGTTCTCGTTGATCGCGCCCATGAGTTTCAGCAGAGGCGAGTTGCGCGGGTCACCCAGGCTGTTCATGCGCGTTACCGCCGCATCGAAGGTCGGGAATTCGGCAATGGCGATGTTGTCGACGAAGCGCCGCCATTCGCGGGCGTACTCGGCCTTGTACATCCCGGTCAGTTCCTGGGCGATGTGCTCGGGGCTGCCGGCGATGGTCAGGTCGGTGGGCGCGCTGGTCTCGAGCACCCAGTCGGTGGTGTTGAGCTGCTTGTTGGCCGCCTCGTTGATCGCGTCCTCGACGTAGCCTTCCCAGGCCGCGCGCGAGAAGGCGCCCGAGATCGCATAGTTGCCCGTGATCGCGCCCTTGTTGATGTCCTGCCCCACGAGGTAGTCCACCGTGATGGTGGGGAACCGGCTGGCGGCTCGGGTCTTGACGTCGGCGTAAACGCGTTCGACCGCGGGCTTGCCCTTCATGACCTCGCGAAGCAGGTTGCGGGAGTCGTCCACCAGGGCGAACTTGGTCTCGATCTCAGGCCAGTCGGGCGAAGAGGACTGCGAAACGTAGAACGTCATCAGCCGTTCCGCGTTGCGGACCATTTCCTCCCGGGTCATCTGGCCGCGGTTTGCTTCCAGCCAGTGGCGCCAGAAGCGGGTGAGTTCCGACGACAGCGAGCTGAACTCGACGCGGGAGCGGTCGCCGAGCATCAGGTAGGCCTTGAGTGCCGCATAGGCATCGTCGGATCGAGTGGCGGACGCCTCCTGGTACAGCGTGTCACCGGGGTCCTCCGGCTGCGGCGACGCTGCTTGCGCCGCTGCCTCCGGGCCGGGGCTGACGCCACCGGTGGCGACCACTTCGCCGAGGAAGGTCTCGAGCCGCTGCGTCACCGGCTGCAGCATGATCTGGCGCATGCCGTTGAAATACTCGCGGCGCAGCTTCTCCTCCAGGCGATCGCCCTGGTAGAGGCCCAGGCCCAGCGAGAGCGGCTTGTCCTTGCGGTAGTGGTGCAATTGCTCCAGCCGCTGCTGCAGGATCAGCAGCGCCTCGATCCGCGACTTCAGGTCCACGCGTCCGCGTTGCACCTCCACCGCCTTTTCCAGGTCGGCCGCGACGTTGGTCGCCAGCTGGCGATTGGACGTGTAGGACCAGGCCCAGCCCGCCAGCACCACTGCCAGGACGATCGCGGCACCGAAGAAGGACGCATAGCGCAGCCGCGTGCGCCGCGGCGTGGAGTGCTGCTTGACCAGTTGGCGGTCGGCGAAGATCACCTTTCGGAACAGGCCCTGCAGGAAGAATCCGTTCTGCGAGACCGGTTCGGCCGGGGTCGTCGCGGTGGCGGTTGCCGGAGCCAGGTCGAACTGCCGCGAGATGCGTTCGGAGGCGCGGTGGACCGACGCGCCCTCCTGGATCGCGCTGGTGAAGTAGAACCCACGGAACACCGGCTTGAACTGGTAGGGGTTCTCCTCGAACAGCGTCGCGATGAAGGTGCGCAGGGCAGGCTTGATCGCCGCGAATTCCAAAGGCAAGGTCAACAGCGCCGGACCCGATTCCTGACCCCGGCGGATGCCAAGCTGCGACAGCGCGACTTCCTTCAGGCCATCGGAGAGGATGTCGAAGTGCGTGTCGAACGCGGCCAGCGCGTCGGCCTGGCCGCCCGCTTCGTAGGGCAGGGTGGCGCCCCAGCCGTTCTCCCGCTCGGAAGGGTCCAGCGTGCTGAAGAACTCCGAGAAGCCGGCAATCAGGTCGGCCTTGGTGAAGACTACATAGACCGGTGCGAACACCTCCAGGCGTTCGGTCAGTTCCTGCACCCGCTGGCGCAGGTTCTTGGCCAGCTCGATCGCGAACTCGGGCTTGCTGCCGGTGAGCTCGGCGATGCTCGCCGCAATGATCACGCCATTGATCGGCGCCATGGGGCGGTTGGTGCGCAGCAGGTCGAGGAAGGTCAGCCAGTCCAGACGATCCTCCAGGCTGACGGTGTAGCGCCCCGCGGTGTCGAGGACGATGCCCTCGGTGGTGAAGTACCAGTCGCAGTTGCGGGTACCGCCGATGCCGTGGACGACGTTGCTGCGGCTGTCCTCGAACGGAAACTGCAGGCCCGAGTTCAGCACCGCGGTGCTCTTGCCCGCCGCGGGGTTGCCGATGATCACGTACCAGGGCAGTTCGTAGAGCGCGGCCGTGCCACGGGCCTGGCCGAGGCGGGAGGTCTTGATGGCCTTGACCGCATCGAGCATCTTCTCACGCAGGACCTCGGTGTCCGCGCGGGTGGCGGGCCTCGCATGCGCGACCGCGGTGTCGGCCTGGTCGCGCATCATCTCGTCGAGCTTGCCCCCGGCGCGGCGGGCGCGGATCCGGCGCACCGCCCAGATCACGAGCCAGGCCAGCGCGAGCAGCGCGCCCACGACCAGCATCCAGAAGCCCACCTGTTTCATGCCTTCAACCCCGAGGAACAGGGTGGCGCCGGCGAGCAGCAGGCCGAGCGCGGCGATGGTTCGATAGTCGGTCAGGAAATAGCGGAGTCTGCTCATGTTGCCTGCGCTGTGCCGGAGGGATCGGGCACGTCGTTCGTGTCCGGCGGATCGGGAGGAGAGAAGAGGGCGATGGTGCGTTGCTCGGCTTCGGCAACGCCCAGGGCGAGCACCGGGGCGCCGGTGGCCGCCACCCGCTCGGTGGCGAGGGCGACCAGGGCCAGCGCCGACACGATGCCCGTATGGCCGCACCCCGCGCCCGTCGCCACGCAATCGGTCTCCGGATCGAGGTGGCCGAGCGACTGTGCGAGCAGACCCGCCACCGAGGTCGCGCGGGACTTGCGCAGGTCGGCGTCGCTGACCACCGACTTCACGTCGGCGGCGGTGGCGCCTGGCGCCCGGACCAGCGTCTGTTCGAGCAGCGCATGCATCTGCTGGATCGCCGTGCGCGGCTGCCAGGACACGCCCTGCCGGGCCGTGGCCTGCGCGCGAAGCACGGCACTGGGTGGCAGGGCGAAACCGCCATCCGGGCCGGCCGCAAGCATTACCACCCCCGCCGCGCCTTCACCGGGCACGATGCCTTCGGGCTGTTGTGCCGAAAGCAGGTGACCGGACCGGTCGAGCCGCTGGACGCTGGGTTCGCCGATCTGCGAATGACAGGCCACCAGAAGGTGCAGGACCGGTGTCGTCGCCGGTCGAGCGGGAGCCGGGGCCACTTCCGCGAGACGGCGCCAGATCTCCTCGCTTCCGGAGGCCGGCAGCGCCTGGCAGTGCATGCGCCCTGAAGGCACCCCGCAGGCCCGGGCCTCATCGGCGACCCATGCCGCGACCTGCTCCCGGATGGAAGCGGGCCACTCGGAGGGCAGGAATATGGCCATCTGCAACTGGGAGACGGCCGGGTTGGCAAGCCAGTCTTCGGCTACAACCTGCGCCAGCAGATCCTGCACGACGGGCAGCAGCAGGCCGAAGGCCCGCAGCTGCTCGGCCGCCAGGCGCAGGTCCGTGCGGTCGCTGGCGGCCGCTTCCAGCGCCTGCGCAGCGGCGTCGATATCGACGTCCTCCACCCAAGTGGCGAACACAGGAAAGCCAGAACCGTCCTTGAGCGTCTTGTGCAGCTGCGGCGCTAGCGGAGTGCCGAGGGCGCCCAGCACGGTTGCCGCATCGCCCCCCGCCGGCAGGCGCAGCGTCCCGGCGAGAATCGCCACAGGTGCGGTGTGTTCGACCTCGGGACTCCCGTCGCCCGCTTCGACAGCATCGTGCTCCGTGCCTTTTGCCTGTGCGTCCGAGGCCCTGCGGCGCGCGCCGTCGAACCCGCGCCTCAGCAGCGCGAGCACTGCGAACGTGCCCAGGGGCAGCACGCCCAGATACAGGACCAGGTCACCGACATCCGGACGGACGCCGACGATCCGCCAATAGCCGATGACCAGTGCCCAGACCAGCAGCATGGTCAGCAGCAGCCATATCGAAATTCGCAGGAGTCTGCTCATGATCCTTTGATCCGGGACCTGTTCCCGGAGCGCGCGTCCCTTCCGTGATGATGGTGCGTGTCCCGCTCCCGGCCTCCCGGGTGCCAGGTCAACCGAGTCCGGTCGTCATCTGCCCCGGAATCAGCGTTGCGCCGCAAGCGGTGGTGTCCCCGGAGCGAGCCACCGCCATGCCGTCGATGATAAGGGTCGGATCCCCGGTGGCGATCGTGGTCGGGCCGTGCTTGGCGCAGATGCAGGCGTCCCCCATGCGGGCGATCGGCACGCCGCCGACATCGCTCTGGACCGAAGCGGACGTGACGTTGCCGCCGTGGCTCAAGGCATCGCCAAGCAGGATGAAAGGGCGCGACATGATGTTTCTCCTGGTTCCCTGGATCGGCATCGTGGATCAACAGCGGCCAACGATAGCAGAGCCCTATCGCCGCATCACCCCTTCGCGGCGCAGTTCCACGTGCATGAGGTCCTTGATGCTCTTCCAGTCGCCGCCCCAGACCAGACCGGCCTCCTTCGCGACCTGCCCGTACAGCTGGTAGCCGCGCATGGCCCAGGGATCCCGCTCGGAGATGATGAGCTTGCCGTCGCGGATGAAGGCACTGTCGGCCGCGAGACCGTACTGGTGCCAGCTGCGGCCGCCGCGCGCCCGGGTCACGTGCTGGCCGCGGGCGGCCAGCTGGTCCTGGCGTGCCGCGCTCCGGTAGCCCTCCACCAGCACCATCTCGTAGCCGTGCTGCTCCCGCATGACCTGGTAGATCGCCAGCAGCCGCTGGGTGAACTCGGCATCCAGCTGGTCCCACTTGCGGTCGGCGGTCGCCGTCATCGGCCGCACGGCCTCGACCTCCGCGGTGAGGAAGACCTGCGGTGGCGGCGCAGGTGGCGGGACAAGTCGCTCCCCCCGCAGAAGCTCCTCGATCCGGACGCTCGCCACCGGTCTCTGGATGCCCTCGAACCCGTCCAGGATCACTTCGCGGCGCAGCACCAGCACCAGCACCGGCGGCAGCGCGATGACCAGCAACAGGGCGAGCAACAGGCGGCGATGGCGCCTGATGTCGTCGGCGATGGCGGACGCCGGGCTGCCACGCGCCGTGCGCGTCACTCCGCGCAGTCCCGAACTGCCGGCGCGAAGGAGCCGGCCGCCTACTGCCCGCAGACCAGCCATGATCGATACCCACAGCCGCTCGCGCGCCTCGGCGAAGTACGCAAGCCATGCCAGCAGGCACGCCAGCACGAAGAACAGGGCCAACCAAAGGACAATCACGGGGTCGTCAGGCGTGGCCGGTCGGCCGAAGCGGTGTGGAGGAGGGATGAAGTATGCTTGACGATATCGCCCGACCATGGAAAGAGCAGGGGAAGCCCTTGGACAGCAAGGACCGCAAGCCAGCGCGCCCGAGTCTCTTCGAAACAGGACCTGCGCCCGCTGCCGCGCAGGGCA
>JAEWZE010000160.1 GCA_023395465.1 Pseudomonadota bacterium | reverse complement strand
GTCGCGGCCATCGAAGGTATAGGCGCTGTTGTGCCCCGGGCCGGGCCAGCGGGCGCTGCCGCGCAGCACTTCGGTGGCACCGCCCCGGTCCATGCGCTGGCCGTCGCGATCGAGGTAGGGGCCGGTGAGCGTGCGCGAGCGTCCGACCATGATGCGGTAGTCGCTTTTGGCGCCGCGGCAGCAGTGGTCGAACGAGACGAACAGGTAATACCAGCCGTCGCGCCTGAACACGAACGGTGCTTCGATCGCGCCCGGTTCGGGTTGGGCATCGTCGACCAGGATCGAACGGGCGCGCTTGGCCAGCGTGTGCCATTGCTGCGGCTCGGCCGGGCGCAGCCGGTCCTCACGCAGCTGCACCAGCTTCAGGCCGCCCCAGAACGAGCCGAACGCCAGCCAGGGCGTGCCGTCGTCGTCCTCGACCAGTTGCGCGTCGATCGCGTTCCACATGTCCCGGTGCGGGACCGACCGCAGCACGATGCCGTGGTCGACCCATTCGAACGCCGGATCGGACCGGTCGAGCGTGCGGTTGGTGGCCACGCCGATCGCGGAGGTGTTCCTGCCGCCACTGGAGATCGAGTAGTAGAGGTAGTAGGTGCCATCGTGATGCGAGATGTCCGGTGCCCAGATGTGGCCGTTGAAGCCCGGCACGATGGTGTAGGCCCAGGCGGGAATCTCCGCGAACACCTGCGGCTCGGCCTGCCACGTTGCCATGTCCTTCGAGCTGTACACGGTGACGCCCGGGCCGGTGACGAACGCATACCAGGTGTCGCCCTGGCGGATCATCACCGGGTCGTGCGCCAGCACGTCGGCCCAGTAGCCCTCGCGCGGGGCCGCGACCGGCGGGCGCTCCATCATGTCGTCGTTGTTGGGCCTGGCCTCCTGGGCCAGCGCCGGCAGCATCAGCAGCCAACCCAGCAGCGCCATCGCGAAACGCGGGCCACTCATGCCACCGCCTCCGGAATCTCCACCTCCCGCAGCGGCCGCCCGAACACCGGCATGCCCTGCGCGTCCCATTGCAGCG
The DNA here is from genome assembly GCA_023395465.1 of Pseudomonadota bacterium. GTDB lineage: Bacteria > Pseudomonadota > Gammaproteobacteria > Xanthomonadales > Xanthomonadaceae > Luteimonas. Next base: position 15,641 of record JAEWZE010000160.1, on the reverse strand, counting down.
GCTGGACGCAGGTGTGGCGATCGGGATTCCACAGCGGGTCGCCTTCGATCTCCGTGTAGTTGCGGGCGTGGTAGACCAGCAGGTCGGTGATGCCGTCCGGCGCGATGGTGAAGCTGTTGTGGCCCGGGCCGAACACCTCGCGTTCGGCGTCGGAGACGAATACCGGCGTGGGCGACTTGCGCCAGCTGGCCGGATCGAGCAGGTCGGCGTCGGCATCGGCCCAGAGCAGGCCCATGGCATAGCGCTCGTCGGTGGCGCTGGCCGAGTAGGTGACGAAGACGCGTCCGTGGCGGATCAGCACCGAAGGCCCCTCGTTGACCAGGAAGCCCTGCACCTCCCAGTCGAACTCGGGCCTGGTGAGCAGCACCGGCTCGCCTTCGATGCGCAGGCCGTCGCGCAGCGGCGCGAGGTAGAGGTTGGAATTGCCGGGAATGCCGGGATGCTTCTGGGCCCACAGGTAGTACTGCGCGCCCGCATGCTCGAAGCTGGTGGCGTCCAGGCAGAAGGCATCGATGCCGCTGTCGACCTGCCCTGCGAAGGCCCACTCGCCCTGCATCGGGTCTTCGGCGGCGCAGCGCAGTGCGTACATGCGGTGCTGGAACAGCCCGTCCCTGATCCCGCGCGAGGGCGCGGCGGCGAAATAGACGAACCACGTGCCGTCGATGCGGTGCAGTTCCGGCGCCCACACCAGCGAACACACCGGCCCTGTCGCCGGCGCGGTCCACAGCGTCCTTTCCTCGGCGGCGGCCAGCCCGGGCAGGGTCGGCGCGCGGCGCAGGACGATACGGTCGTACTCGGGCACCGAGGCGGTGAAATGGTAGCGGCCGTCGTGCAGCGAGATGTGCGGATCGGCGCGGTTGCGGATGAACGGGTTGCGGAGTCGCATGCGGGGCCTCTCTATTGCGTCGTCAGGCGGCCGGCGCATCGGACAGGATCTGCGCGCGGATCTGGCGGTAACGCTCGTCAGTGATGCGGTAGAAGAACATCACCGCGCCCATCAGCGCGTGGAACAGGCCGGGAATGACGGTCAGCATCAGCGCGATGCCGTCGAGCGAGCGCGGGGTCTGCGGCTGGTCTGCGACATAGCCGAACCACGCCAGCAGCATGCCGACGATCGCGCCGGCCACGCCCATGCCGGCCTTCTGGCAGAACGAGATGCCGCCCATCGCCAGCCCCGCGACGCGCCGGCCGCTCCTGGCATGGCCGTAATCCACCGCTTCGACGATCGCCGACCAGAACACGGGTGCATGCAGGTCGACCACGAAGCTGATCAGGAAATACAGCACGAAGGCCAGCACCACGTCGCCGGGTTCGACCAGGAAGTACATGGCCACGCTCAGCACGCCCACCAGCAGCTGGGTCCAGCGGAACATCGCCACCTTGCACCAGCGCTTGGTGATCCACGTGGACGCCACCATCGCCAGGATCGCCGCGCCGACGCCGGTGGCAAGGAAGGCCGAGAGCAACGCGGCGTCGCCGCCGAGGTAGTACTTGGCGTAGTAGGCCGCCACCGACCCGCGCACCACGTAGCCGATCGTGCCGATCACGCACACCGCGCACAGCAGCAGCCACTGGTCGTTGCGCAGCAGCAGCCTGGCCTGCTGCAGCAGCGGCGTGCGGTCGACGTGGTGGCGGATGCGCTCGGTGGTGGTGAAGAAGCACAGCAGCAGCAGCAGCGTCGCCATCAGCCCCATCAGGCCCATCGCCCAGCGGTAGCCCTCGGCGAGCTGGCCGCGGCCCCAGGATTCGGCCAGCATCGGCACCAGGATGGTCACCATGAAGGCCGCGACCTTGGCGAAGAACAGCCGGTAGCCGTTGGCCGAGAGGCGCTCCTTCGGGTCGGCCGTGAGCACGCCGATCAGCGAGATGTAGGGAATGGTGACGATGGTGAAGAACAGCGTCACCAGCAGGTAGGTCGCATAGGCCCAGGCGAGCTTGGCGCCGTAGTCGGCGTCGGGCGTGGTGAACACCAGCAATACCGAGATGCCGAACGGCACCGCGAACACCAGGAAGTACGGACGGTAGCGGCCCCAGCGCGTCTCCACGCGGTCGGTGACCAGGCCCATCAGCGGATCGGTCACCGCATCGAACAGGCGCACCACGATCAGCAGCAGCGCGACGTCGGTGGGCTTGAGTCCGAACACGTCGGTGTAGAAGAAGGTGATGATCAGCATCATCGAGGAGATGACGACGTTCACCGCCATGTCGCCGGCGCCGAAGCCGACCTTCTCGAGCACCGACAGCTTCTGGTCCTGCATCGCCCCTCCGCGAATGCGTGATCCTGGCCGCCACGGCAGCGTCGCCGGCGCGGTCCTGGCCGGGCGCATCTGCGGCGTTCCTCGGCCGGACCCATTCTGGTCGGGCAATGGATATGCAACAAATACGAAAATCGTGATAATCCATATGGATCACGACATAGGACATCGCACGTGCCCAACCCGCCCTGGTTCGTCCGCGCGCGCCTGAAGACGCGCCAGCTGATGCTGCTGATCGCCATCGAGGAACAGGGCAACATCCACCGTGCGGCCGAGTCGCTGAACATGTCGCAGCCGGCGGCCTCCAAGCTGCTCAAGGACCTGGAGGACCTGATCGGGGTGCCGCTGTTCGACCGGCTGCCGCGCGGGATGCGCGCGACCTGGTACGGCGAGAGCATGATCCGCCACGCGCGCATCGCGCTGGCCAGCCTGGGCGAGGCCGGCGCCGAGATCGACGCGCTCAAGGCCGGCCACGCCGGCAGCGTTACCATCGGCGCGATCGCCGGCCCGGCGATGACCCTGCTGCCGCCGACGCTGGCGCGGCTCAACCGCGACCATCCCGACCTGCGTATCTCGATGATGGTCGAAAGCAGCGACGTGCTGCTCGAGCAGCTGGCGCAGAACCGGATCGACCTGATGATCGGGCGGCTGTTCGCGCGCCACGACAAGCGCAACCTGCACTACGAGCCGCTGGCCGAGGAGGACGTGTGCGCCATCGCCCGCCCCGACCACCCGTTGCTCGCGCAGGGCCGGCCGTCGCTGGCCGAACTGGCCAGGGCGAGCTGGGTGGTGCCGCCGGAGGGCAGCGTGCTGCGCCACCGCTTCGAACTGATGTTCCAGAACGCAGGCCTGCAGCCGCCGCGCCAGGTGATCGGCACCGCGGCGCTGGTGCTGGTGCCGCGCCTGCTGCAGGGCAGCGACCACCTGGCCGTGGTGCCGGTGGACGTGGCCCGCCATTACGCCGGCTACGGGATGGTGAAGCAGCTGCCGGTGGAGCTGTCGTGCCGGATGGACTCGTTCGGCTTCATCACCCGCACCGACTGGCTGCTCTCGCCCGGGGCACGCACGGTGCTGGCCGCGCTCAAGGACGAAGCCGGACGGGTCTACCCGGCGAGCGCCGGTCGGGAACCCTGACCGGCCGCCATCCGAGCCCGGTACCGGCCAGCGCCGCGGCCGCGCATCGATATCAGGACGCATATTGATGCGCCTGCAATTGTTATTTTTCGTGCATGTATCGCCCCGGTAGCATCATCGCGGCACAGGGTCGTTCGCGCCTTCCGCGAACGGCCAGCCACTCCTTACCCGGGCAGGATCCCCGACCGCATGAGCGCTCCGAAGAAGCCGGCACGCCGCAGCCAGGAGTGGTTCGGCCGCGACGGCAAGCAGGGTTTCTACTACCGCAGCTGGCTCAAGGGCCTGGGCCTGCCGCACGACCTGTTCGACGGGCGCCCGGTGATCGGCATCTGCAACACCTGGTCGGAACTCACGCCCTGCAACAGCTCCTTCCGCGAGCTGGCCGAGCACGTCAAGCGCGGCGTGTACGAGGCCGGCGGCTTCCCGCTGGAGTTCCCGGTGATGTCGCTGGGCGAGACCCAGATCCGGCCCACCGCGATGCTCTACCGCAACCTCGCCTCGATGGACGTGGAGGAATCGATCCGCGCCAACCCCATCGACGGCGTGGTGCTGCTGATGGGTTGCGACAAGACCACCCCTTCGCTGCTGATGGGCGCGGCCAGCGTTGACCTGCCGACCATCGGCATTTCCGGCGGGCCGTCGCTGTCGGGCAACTGGCGCGGCAAGCCGGTCGGTTCGGGCACCGGCGTGATCGAGATGTCGGAGATGGTCCGTGCCGGCACCCTCAGCCGGGAGGAATTCAACGAGGCCGAGGCCTGCATGCAGCGCTCCAAGGGCAGCTGCATGACCATGGGCACGGCCTCGACCATGGCCTGCATGGTCGAGGCGATGGGCATGTCGCTCCCCGAGAACGCCGCGATCCCGGCGGTCGACGCGCGGCGCATGCGCCTGGCGCACCTGTCGGGCCGGCGCATAGTGGAGATGGTGCGCGAGGACCTGCGCATGTCGAAGGTGCTCACGCGCGAGGCGTTCGCCAACGGCATCCGCGCCAATGCCGCGATCGGAGGCTCGACCAATGCGGTGATCCACCTGCTGGCGATCGCAGGACGCCTGGGCGTGCAGCTCACGCTGGACGACTGGGACGCGATCGGCTCTCGCCTGCCCTGCCTGGTCAACCTCAGGCCGTCAGGCCAGTACCTGATGGAGGATTTCTTCCACGCCGGCGGCCTGCCCGCGGCGCTGCGCGAAATCGCCGCCCACCTCGACCTCGATGCGATGACGGTCAACGGCCGCAGCTTGGGCGAGAACATCGCCGATGCGCCGTGCTGGAACCGCGACGTGATCCGGCCGCTGGCCGAACCGGTCAGGCCGGAGGCCGGCATCGCCGTACTGCGCGGCAACCTCGCCCCCGACGGCGCGGTGATCAAGCCGTCGGCGGCCTCGCCTGGACTGCTGCGCCATCGCGGCCGCGCGGTGGTGTTCGAGGACATCGACGACTTCAAGGCGCGCATCGACGACGAGGCCCTGGAGATCGACGCGGACTCGGTCATGGTGCTGAAGAACTGTGGCCCGCGCGGCTATCCGGGGATGGCCGAAGTGGGCAACATGCCGCTGCCGCCGAAGCTGCTGCGCCAGGGCGTGACCGACCTGGTGCGCATTTCCGATGCGCGCATGAGCGGCACCGCCTACGGCACCGTGGTGCTGCACGTCTCGCCCGAGGCCGCCACCGGCGGACCGCTGGCGCTGGTGCGCGAGGGCGACATCATCGAGCTCGACGTGCCGGGCCGGCGCCTGCACCTGGACGTGAGCGACGAGGAACTCGCCCGCCGCCGCGCCGAATGGACCCCGTTGCCGGCGCCCGCGCGCGGCTGGAGCAAGCTCTACGTCGAACACGTGCAGCAGGCCCACCTGGGCGCCGACCTCGATTTCCTGGTCGGCGGCAGCGGCGACACCGTAGCGGGTGATTCGCACTGAGCCGACGGGATCCGCGGCGGGTGGATGCGAAGGCCGGTGACCCACCACGCATGCGGTCCGCCCATCGCGGCGCGGGTGAGGATCGAGGACGCGGCAACGGCGCCTGTCGCCGCGCGCAGGAAGCAGTCGCCGCCCAAGGGAGCCCGTGATGCGCCACCCCGCCCCAGCTTCGCCGGATCGCCGCCGCTTCCTTGCCGCTTCGGCCTCGGGCCTGCTGCTGCCGGCCGCGGCATCGTGGCCCTTGCCGGCGACCGCCGGCGTCGCAGGTGCCGGCAACCCGTTCCCGCTGGACGCGGTCCGTCTGGACGCCGGTCCCTTCGCCCACGCGCACGCGCTCAACCTGCGCTACCTCGCGGCGCTCGACGTCGACCGCCTGCTCGCGCCCTACCGCATCGAGGCCGGCCTGCACTCGCCGGCGCCGAAGTATCCCAACTGGGAATCGATGGGCCTGGACGGCCACACCGCGGGACACTACCTGTCTGCCCTCGCGCAGCAGGCCGCGCAGGGCGATGGCGGGATGCGGCGCCGTCTCGACGCGATGGTCGACGCACTGGCCAAGGTGCAGCGCGCCAATGGCGATGGCTACCTCGGCGGCGTCCCCAACGGGCGCGTGCTGTGGAACCGCATCGCTTCTGGCGAGTTCCAGGCCGAGGCATTCTCGCTCGATGGCGCGTGGGTGCCGTTCTACAACCTGCACAAGATGTATGCCGGCCTGCGCGATGCCTGGCTGCTGGCCGGCAACGCCACCGCCCGCGACCTGCTGGTGCGCTTCGCCGACTGGTGCGACGCCCTCGTCGCCAACCTCGACGACGTGCAGCTGCAGCGCATCCTCGACACCGAGCACGGCGGCATGAACGAGGTGCTGGCCGACGTCTATGCCATCACCGGCGATCGCCGGTACCTGGCGCTGGCGCGACGCTTCTGCCACCGCGCGATCCTCGATCCGCTGCTGCGCGGCGAGGACCACCTCGACGGCCTGCACGCCAACACCCAGATCCCGAAGGTGATCGGCTTCGCCCGCATCGGCGAACTGGACGACGAGCCGGCCTGGATCGAGGCCGCGCGCTTTTTCTGGGAGACGGTGTCGCAGCGGCGCAGCATCGCCTTCGGCGGCAACAGCGCGCGCGAGCACTTCCACCCGGCCGACGACTTCTCCGCGATGCTGGCCTCGCGCGAAGGCCCCGAGACCTGCAACAGCTACAACATGCTGCGGCTGACCATGCTGCTGCACCGGCTGGATCCGCAGCCGCGCCACGTCGAATTCATCGAACGCGTGCTGTTCAACCACATTCTCTCCACCCAGCATCCGCGCCACGGCGGGCTGGTGTACTTCACCCCGATCCGGCCGCGCCACTACCGCGTGTACTCGCAGCTGCAGGAATGCTTCTGGTGCTGCGTCGGCACCGGCATCGAGAACCACGGCCGCCACGGCGCCTTCGTCTACGCCTGCGGCGGGGACACGCTGGCGGTGAACCTGTACATCGCCTCATCCGTGCACTGGCGCGAACGCGGCCTAACCCTGCGACAGGAAACCGCGTTCCCCGGGGACCCGCGCACCGTCCTGCACCTGCAGCTGGCCGGACCGCAGGCCTTCGCGCTGCAGCTGCGCCATCCCTCGTGGCTGCAGGGCGACCTGGCTGTCCGGGTGAACGGCCGGCCCTGGCCGCTCGCATCCCGACCGGGCAGCGTCGTCGCGATCGCCCGCACCTGGCACGACGGCGACCGCATCGACATCGCGCTGCCGATGCGCACGCGCCTCGAAGCCCTGCCCGACGGGTCCGACTGGGTGGCGGTGATGCATGGCCCGCTGATGCTGGCCGCGCGGACCGGCGAGGACGGGCTCGACGGCCTGGTCGCCGACGACGGCCGCGGCAGCCACATCGCGCCGGGGCCGTACCTGCCGCTCGACGAGGCGCCGATGCTGGTGGGAGATCGCGCGCGCCTGGCCGACCATATCCGGCCCGTGCCAGGCGAGCCGCTGGCCTTCACCGCCTCGACCCTGGTCCGGCCCGATACGTTCCGCGAACTGCGGCTGGAACCCTTCTTCCGCGTGCACGACGCGCGCTACATGGCCTATTGGCGCACCGCCACGCCCGCGGAGTACCCGGCCGTGGTGGCTGCGGTCGAGGCGGCCGAACGCGAGCGCCAGGCGCTGGAGGCGCGCACGCTCGACCAGGTGCGGCCCGGCGAACAGCAACCGGAAGTGGACCATGCCTATACGGGTCGCGAGTCGAGTACGGGCACGCTCATGGGCCGCGCCTGGCGCGACGCAGGCGGCTGGTTCGGCTACCGCCTGCGGGCGCGCCGCGACGTCGCGGCCGACGCACCGCTGGCGCTGGCGCTGGAGCTGTTCGGCGGCGATTGGAACGTGGCCATGGACGTCGAGGTCGAAGGACGGGTGCTGTCGACGGTGGAGATCTCCGGCGCCGGCACCGACGAGTTCGGCCTCCGGCAGATCGCGTTGCCGCCCGACCTGTCCGCGCTGGCGCGCGGCGACGGCATCGAAGTCCGCTTCGTCGCGCGGGACGGACGCCGCACGCCACGGCTGTTCGGCCTGCGCCTGCTGTCGGCGACAACCGATGGCTAGCCTGGCGGCCGCGCAATCAGTCCGCGGCCAGCGCCTCGACCAGCAGCGCGCGGATCAGCGCCTGCGCCTGCGCGGCCCTGGCCTCGTCCCAGGCAAAGGAATCCTCGTCCATGTACACACGCTGGCTGATCTCCAGCTGCACGGCCTGGATGCCGTGCGCGGGATCGGCGTAGTGGCGGGTGATGTGGCCGCCGCGGAAGCGCCCGTTGTGCACCCAGTCGTAGCGCGATTGCGCCGCCAGCACCGCTTCCAGGCGCCGTCTCAGACCTTCGCCCGCGCTGGCGCCGTTAGCGGTGCCCAGGTTGAGGTCGGGCAGCCGGCCCTCGAACAGGAACGGCAGTTCGCCGCGGATCGAATGGCCTTCCCACAGCACCACGCGCCCATGCGCGGCGTGCAGGCGCGCGAGCTCATCGCGCAGCGCATCATGATAGGGCCGCCAGTAGCGCTCCACGCGCGCGCGCACCTCGTCCTCGTCCGGCGCTTCGCCGTCGAGGTAGACCGGCTCGCCCGAGAAACGCACCGTCGGACACAGCCCGGTGGTGTTCTGCCCCGGATACAGCGAGACATCGTCCTCGCTGCGGTTGAGGTCGATCACGTAGCGCGAATGCAGGGGCACGAGGACCGACGCGCCGAGGTCGCGCGCGAACGCGTACAGGCGCGCGATGTGCCAGTCGGTGTCCGGCACGCGCCGCGCCTGCGGGGTGAGCCGGGCGGCGATGTCGTCGGGCACGAGCGTACCGTCGTGCGGCAGGCTGACCAGCAGCGGCGCCGTGCCGCGTTGAAGCGTGCAGATTTCCATGGCCCGGATTGTACGGCCACGCCCACTGCGCGGTGCCACGCACGGGGCCCCGCGGCGATCCGCGATCCCTGCCGACGCCACGCGCTGCCCTCCTCCGCCCCCCTGCCGACCTTCGACGTGCGCCCGCCCCGGCGCGCCTTCCACCGGACGTTGCGATGAAATCCCTTCTGCTGATCTCCTGTCTTGCGCTGGCCGCATGCGCTACCGCCGACAAGGCGCCGGGCGGCGCCACCAATCCGCTGTTCACCGACCGCCATACCGCCGATCCCGCCCCGCTGGTGGTCGGCGATACGCTCTACCTCTACGTCGGCCACGACATGGCGCGCGGCGAGGAGATGTTCAACATCGTCGAATGGCGGGTCTATTCGACCACCGACATGGCGCGCTGGACCGACCACGGCCCGATCATGAAGCCCACCGATTTCAGGTGGGCGAGCAAGGATGCCTGGGCCTCGGAGGCGATCGGGAAGGATGGCAGGTTCTACTTCTACGCCACGGTCGAGCACGACCGGACGCGTCCGGGCAAGGCGATCGGTGTGGCGGTCTCCGACAGCCCGACCGGCCCGTTCGTCGATGCGCGCGGGTCGGCGCTGGTGAGCAACGACATGACGCCGCAGGGACCGCACACCTGGGACGACATCGACCCGACGGTCTTCATCGACGACGACGGCAGCGCCTGGCTGATGTGGGGCAATGCCAACTTCTACTACGCCAGGCTCAAGCCGAACATGATCGAACTGGATGGCCCCATCCAGCAGGTCGAACTGCCCAAGTATGTCGAGGGTCCGTGGCTGCACAAGCGCGGCGAGCTCTACTATCTCACCTACGCCTCGATGGACAAGTCCGTGTCCGACGACGAGCTGATCTCCTACGCCACCGCACCGTCCGTCACCGGCCCTTGGACCTACCGCGGGGAGATCAGTGGCCCGGCGGAAAACAGCTTCACCATCCATCCGGGGATCGTGGAGTTCAAGGGCAACTGGTATTTCTTCTACCACGACGGGAAGCTGACCGTCGGGGATCAGCCTGGCGGTCTCGGCCGCCGCGCCGTGGCGGTGGAACACCTGTACTACGGGGCAGACGGCAGCATCCTGCCCATCGTGCATACGGCCAAAGGCGTTTCAGTCCCACGGCACAGGTAGCCGGGCCGCGGCCGGAAACAGCTGCCGGGAGCGGTGCGGGCGCGGCGTTCGACAGCCCTCACCGCATCAGCACCACCTCCTCGGCGCTGGTCGGATGGATCGCCACCGTGTCGTGCAGGTCGGCCAGGGTGAGGCCTTTCTTCAGCGCGACGGCGAAGCCCTGCAGGATCTCGTCGGCGCCCTCGCCCAGCAGGTGGATGCCGACGACGCGTCGCGCCTCGCCGACGCAGACCAGCTTGAACAGGCTGTGCTGCGGCCGGTCGCCCAGCGCCTGGCGCATCGGGCGGAAGGTGCTGCGGCTGACGTGGACCGCGGCATCGCCATGCTGCTCGCGCGCCTGCGCCTCGGTCAGCCCGACCGAAGCCAGCGGCGGGTGCGCGAACACCACGGTCGGAATGTCGTCGTAGTCCAGCCGCGCCTGCGCATCGCCGCCGAACACGCGGTCCATGGCGCGCCGCGCGGCGGCGATCGCAACTGGCGTCAGCGTCGCGCGACCGGTCACGTCGCCCACCGCGACGATGTGCGGCACGCGGCTGCGCTGGCAGGCGTCGACGACGATGTTGCCGCGCGCGTCCAGCTCCACGCCGGCCGCTTCCAGGCCCAGTCCGGCGGTGTTGGCGGTGCGCCCGATGGCGAGGATCACGTGCGCATAGCCGCCGGTGGACTGGCCCGCCGCGTCGCGCAGGCGCAGGTCGCCGGCTTCGCCCTCGATCGCCGCCAGGGCGTAGTCGAAGTGCAGGCCGATGCCCTGCTGCCGATAGTTCTCCTGCAGCCGCCCGGCCAGCTCCGCATCGGAGTGGCTGAGCAGCCGCGCGCTGCGCGCGTAGATGTCGACGCGGCAGCCCAGCGCCTGCAGCACGCCCGCCAGCTCCACGGCGATGTAGCCGCCGCCCACCAGGGCGACCTGGCCGGGCGGCGCGTGGAAAGCGAAGAAGTCGTCGGACACGCCCGCAAGCTCCGCCCCCGGCACCGCCGGCCGGCGCGGATGCGAACCGGTGGCGATGAGGATGTGCTGCGCCCGCAGGCGCGTGCCGTTGTCGCATTCGACGGTGTGCGCATCGTGCAGCCGTCCGCGCGAAGGCAGCAGCACGACGCCGGCCTCGTCCAGGCGGCGGCGGTAGCTGGCATGGATGCCGTGGATGTAGCGCTGCCGGCTGGCGATGAGCGTGGGCCAGTCCAGCTGCGGCGACGCCGGCACGTCGAAACCCAGCTGCGAGGCCAGGCCGATGTTGCCGGCCAGTTCCGCAGCCAGCCACATCGCCTTCTTCGGCACGCAGCCGACGTTGACGCAGGTCCCGCCGAGCTCGCCCGGCTCCAGCAGCGCCACGCGCGCGCCGTGCCCGGCCGCGCGGAAGGCGCCGGCCAGGCCGCCGCTGCCGCCGCCTACCACGACGAGGTCGAAATCCAGATCGATCCGGCTCATGCGAAGCGCTCCGGCGAGTACGGCGTGGGGTCGATGTGCGGCGTGTCGCCGTCCACCAGTTCGGCCAGCAGGCGGCCGGTGGCCGGACTCATGCTCACGCCCAGCATGCCGTGGCCGGTGGCCAGCCACAGGTGCGGCTGGCCCGGTGCGCGGCCGATGATCGGCAGGTCGTCCCACGACAGCGGGCGCCAGCCGTACCACTCCTCGCGCTTGACCGGGCCGACCGGCTCGCGCAGGTATTCCGCCGCGCCGCGTTCGAGCGCATCGAGCCGGCGCCGGTTGAGCGTGCTGTCGTGGCCGGAGAACTCCATCGTGCTGCCCAGGCGGAAGCCGTCGTCCCACACCGTCACGCAGACCTTGCGCTCGTGCAGCGTCATCGGCCGCCGCGGCACCAGCGAGGGGCGCGAATAGGTGATCGAGTAGCCCTTGCCCGGCTGCATCGCGTCGCGCAGCCAGCGCAGCCGCAGCGAGCGCGCCAGCAGCGGCGACCAGGCGCCGGTCGCCAGCACCACGTCGCGCGCGCGTCGCTCTCCCAGCGAAGTATGCACGCGCATGCCGCCGCCATCGGCTTCGGCATGCGTGGCTTCGCACTGCGCCTCGATCACGCCGCCGGCCGCGACCACGACGCGCGCGAGTTCGGCCACGTAGCGATCGGGCCGCAGCTGGGCGTCGCCCGGATAGTGCACCGCGCCGACCACGCCTTCGCGCAGCGCCGGTTCCTGCGCCAGGTAATCGCCGCCGTCGATGACCTCGGCCGCGATGCCGAGTTCCGCCAGCGCCGGCAGCTGGCGCACGTAGGCTTCCATCTGCGCCGGATCGCGGAACACGCAGTCGGCGCCCGGCTCGGCGAACTCGCAGTCCAGGCCGTGGCCGCCGATCCACTGCGGAAAGGCCTGGCGCGAAGCGTTGAGGATGGCCGCCCGCGGCGCGGCCGACGCATTCCAGTCGCGCTGGTTGCAGCGGCCGGCGAAGCGCAGCATCCACTGCCACAGCGACGGATCGAAGCGTGGGCGCACGTAGAACGGCGCGTCGGGCGTCAGCATCCAGCGCATGGCCTTGGCCACCATGCCCGGCGCATGCAGGGGACCGGCGTGGCTGGGCGTCAGCGTGCCGCAGTTGCCGTGGGAACTGCCGCCGCCGATGCGGCCGGCGTCGATCACGCGCACGCTGCGGCCCCGCTCGAGCAGGCACAGCGCGCTGGCCAGGCCGGACACGCCTGCACCGATGACGAGGATGTCGCTGCGTTCGGTCATCCGTGCAGTGTAACGGCGCGCGCGATGCACTCCATGGGCTCAACCCAGGCGCATCGCCGGCCGTGCGCCGTAGGTCAGCCAGCGCCACAGCCACTCCATCGGGCCGAAGCGGTAGCGGCCCAGCCACCAGTGGCTCGCCACCACCTGCAGCGCGAAGACCGCCAGCGCCAGCAGCACCTGCGCACCGCGCCCGAGCTGCCCCCACCAGCCCAGGCCGTAGCCGAAGAACAGGCTTGAAGCGACCAGCGACTGCAGCAGGTAGTGGGTCAGCGCCATGCGCCCGGCCGGCGCCAGCCAACCAAGCACGCGCGAGATGCCGGGCAGGCCCAGGCCCAGCACCAGCAGCGACAGATAGCCCAGCGCCAGCGGCAGGCTGCCGAGCATCATCAACCCCTGCGCCAGCAGCATCGGCCCCATCTCGCGCATGCCGTCGAAGCTCTCGCCGACCGACATCGAGAGCGTCACGAACACCGCACCCAGCGGCAGCGTCCACAGCGCCAGCCGCGCGAACCAGCCGCGCTGCGACGCCACGTCGTGCATGCGCCCCGAGCGCACCAGCCAGGCGCCGAGCATGAACACGCCCAGCGCCATCGGGATCATCATCAGCGCGCCCTGCACGCCGAGGGTGAGGAAGTCACGCCCGCGTTGGAACACCACCTGGAAGTAGCTGCCGTGCGCATAGACCTCGCGCGCGGCCGCCGCGGCGGACTCCAACTCCACGGCCATGGTTTCGAACCCGGGCATTTCGCCCGGCGGCACCAGCGACATCAGTCCGCCCCCGACCACGATCATCGAGGCAAGACCGGCATACAGGCCGATCCCGAGCAGCAGCCGGGCGCGGTTGGACACCTCGCCGAAGGCCAGCAGCAGCAGGCCGGTCACGGCATAGGCATGCAGGATGTCGCCCGGCCACAGCAGCAGCGCATGCAGCAGCCCGAATGCCAGCAGCACCAGGCAGCGGCGCACGTAGCGGCTGCGGAACTGCGCGCCGTGCCCGCCCCGGCTCGACATCACCGCGAAGCCCATGCCGAACAGCAGCGAGAACAGCACCCAGAACTTGCCGGCCACCAGCACGTGCACGGCCCACGCAGCGGCATGGTCGATACCGGTGGCGGCCGGATCGATGCCCGAGCCCATCTCCTGCAGCGGCCGGCTGAACCACTCGATGTTCATCAGGAAGATGCCGAGCAGCGCGAAACCGCGGATCACGTCCAGCGCCTGGATGCGCTGCGCGGCGTCGATCGGCGCAAAGGCCGGCGGACCGCCGGCCTGGAGGTCTTGCAGATGCGTCACGTGCTGGTTCCCCTCGATCCCGGGCGACAGGATGACGGGGTCGGCCTGCGCTTGCCAAGCGCGGCGGCGCGCGGTGCGAGCGGGCCGTGCGAAGCGCGGACCCCATCGCGCGGCGTGGACGCTCGTTGCGAGCGTGGACGAGCGCGCGAAGCAGCGCAGTGACGAGCAGCGTCCGCGAGCCGGCCGAGAAGCGACCATCACGGCAGCGACGCCAGGCGGACCCGCCGTGCGCGGGTCCCCGGTTGCAGCCAGCCGCCCGCACCGCGCAGGCGGCGCGGCGGCAGGCGGTGCGGTCAGTGCTGGTGGCCGCCTTCGCCGTGCACGTGGCCGTGCTCGATCTCGACCTGCTCGGCCTCGCGCACGTCGACGATCTCGATGTCGAAGTGCAGGTCCTTGCCGGCCATCGGGTGGTTGAGGTCGACGTCGACCACGCTCATGCCCACCTTCTCCACGGTCACCGCGCGCGGGCCGAAGTTGGTGTTGAGCACCACCTGCTGGCCCGGGGCCAGCTTCTGCGCGCCGAAGTGCTTCTTGGGCACGCGCTGGGTCAGGCCGTCACGGCGTTCGCCATAGGCCTCGGCCGCCGGCACGTCGACGCCGAAGCTTTCGCCGGCCTCGTGTCCGTCCAGCGCCTTCTCCAGGCCCGGGATGATGTTGCCGTGGCCGATCAGGATCGCCAGCGGCTCGCCGCGCTCCTTCGACGACTCCAGCGGCGGCTGGCCGGCTTCGGCGACGGTGTAATGGAAACGGACAACGCGGTCTTTCTCGATCTTCATGGCGGCTCGCTGGGAGGCGCGGCGCGGGCCGCGGCTTGTCTGGAGGAAACGGCCCGTGCAGGATGCCGCGCATGACACCGCCACGCGAACGCACCCTGCCGTCGGGCGACGGAGCCGGCCATTATCCGGACTCGGACGCGGCAATGCCAATCCGTGCCGCCCTCGCGCTGGCCTTGGGCGGCGCGCTGCTGCTGGCCGGCTGCGGCCGCGACGACGTGCGCCCGACCCCGCGCGCCGCCACCACCGTGCCCAAGCGCGAGTGGCCTGCGACCGCGCCGGCCGATCCCGCTGCCGCCAATGCGGTGCTGATGCGCGCGATCAGCCTGGTCGGGACCCCCTACCGCTACGGTGGCAACACGCCCGACGGCGGCTTCGACTGCAGCGGCCTGGTCAATTACGTGTTCCGCGACATGCTGGACCTGCGGCTGCCGCGGACCTCGCGCGAGCTGGCCGGCTTCCAGGGTCCGAAGATCGAACCGCAGCGCTTGGCCACGGCCGACCTGGTGTTCTTCGGAAACGGGAACCAGGTCACGCATGTGGGGATCTACGTGGGCGAGGGACGATTTGTCCACGCACCCAGCACGGGCGGCACCGTCCGGCTCGACCATCTGGACGGAAGCTACTGGCGGCGCCACTACAGCGGGGCGAAGCGGGTCCTGCAGTGAACGGTCTGTTCGGATTTGTGAGCAGAATCACCCACTTGGACAGGTTTGTGTAACCCTGTTTTAACATCACGCCGCCTTCACTCCGGCAAACTCCGCCGCTGATCCGCTCAAGTGAAGCCCGCGTGACGACAGCAACCGCCCCGTCCGGCCGCACCCGACATCGCTCCCACCCAGCCAGACAGGGCAAGTTCGTCGCCCTCTGCGGCTGCCTGCTCGCCCTGTCCGCCTTGCCCGCCTTTGCCGGTCCCGGCCTGGCCGGCGACTCGGCCGACACGCCTGCCGCGCCGACGTCCTCGGTCACCAGCAACCTCCTGGCCGGCCCGCTGCGCCCGGCGAGCCCGGATGTGCTGTTCGCCAGCGACGTCAACCAGCTGATCGCGGCGCAGGCTGCCGCCCAGGC
>JAEWZE010000250.1 GCA_023395465.1 Pseudomonadota bacterium | reverse complement strand
TGGTGGGCCGTGATGGATTCGAACCATCGACCAGCGGATTAAAAGTCCGCCGGTACGTGATGCAAGATCAGCAACTTGCACACCCGGCAATTACGGAGTCCATGCCGTGGAACCCGCGCACCGTCGTGGTTACGCTTCGGATATTACGGAGGTTGGGTGACCAACTAGGTTGGACACTGCATGGACTCAGGCGGTCGCAGTCAGCTGGCCACTCAGATAGGGCGTCAGGCGCTCGACCGTGTCCGTCGGGGACAGCTCGCGCCGAAACCGCTCCGTGAGAGCAAGCAGCACCGCCTTCTGCGCCTCAGCCTGCACGTGGGCCGCGTCCTGCCGGGCGTCGATGACCACTTTCGGCATCTCCAGCTTCAGAAATATCTCCCGGGACAGAGCTAACGCGTCCTCGACTTCGAACAGGTTTGGTTCGTCGCCTCTGGCGCGAATCCGCTCCAGACCAAGAGCTGGCGGAAGGTCGAGCAGCAACAAGACGTCCGGAATCGGGGCAAAGCCGTTCGCGTCGAGCAACGCGTTGAGAGGCATGCCAGCGGCGCCCTGATAGGCCACGGTGGAAGGGTAATACCGGTCAAGGATCACGATTTCGCCCGCATCGAGCGCCGGAGCAATCAGTGTTTCGACGTGCTCCATCCGATCCTGAATCAGGTACTTCAGTTCCTGCTGGGGAGTCAGTCGCCCCGACGCCGCGGATGCCCGGAGCTTGGTCCCCCAAGGCCCGGTCGTTGGCTCTTTGCTCACTCGGACCGGCGCCCCGACTTCCTCGAGCCAGCGTCGAAGACCCTGGGCGAGGGTCGTCTTGCCGGCACCGTCGATGCCTTCGATAACGACCAAAAGGCCGCGCGGGATAGAGGAGACTGCCATCCGGTAGCACTTTACCACCGGCGCCCTGAAGGGAGCACGCCCCGGCAGCCGTGCCCGGCGGTCCGTCCCCGGCCGCCCCGTTCACCGGCCCGCGCTACCATCCGCGCCATGTGCTATTCCGCCCAGGTCCACTCCGAGTTCAAGCAGTTCGTCCGGTCCACCGGCTCCGGGATGGACCTCGAGAGCTACATCAAGGTGTTCTGGTGGGACCAGGGGCGTGACCCGCTCAAGCGGCCGAAGGTGCCCCGCGGCCTCGAGCGCGCGATCCTCGAGCACGGGCCGGCCGAGGTGGCCGGCCTGATCCGCCGGTGGGACGTCTGGGAGATCGACCAGCTCACGCAGGAGATCTTCGCCCAGCGGCGGCGGGTGGCGGACGCCGAGCGCGCCCTACAGGCCAAGGACACGAAGAAGGCCCGGGAGGACGTGCGCATCGGCACCAACAAGGTGGCGGCTGCGCAGCGGCGGCTGGACGCCCTGAAGGGCAAGGTCAGCGACCAGGACTGGCGAATCTACCCGGGCGTGTACGCCCCGGTGATCGTCGCCGAGGGCGGCCAGCGGGTGACCAGGCTCATGCGCTACCAGTGCCGGCCTGCCGGCAAACCGGCGTTCTACGATCGCAAGTTCCCGGGCACCTATAACGCCCGGCGGGACAACCTCGAGGGCTTCTGGCAGGGCCAGTTCGGCCACCACCATGGCCTGCTGGTGGCAGACGTGTTCTTCGAGAACGTGGAAGGCCCGGACGGGAAAAACCGGGTGCTGGCGTTCACCCCTCGCGACCGCGAGCCGATGCTGATCGCCTGCCTGTGGTCGAGCTGGTCAGACCCGAAAGGCAGAGAGCCGGATCTGCTGTCCTTCGCCGCCATCACGGACGAGCCGGAGCCGGAGGTGGCCGCGGCTGGCCATGACCGCACGGTGATCAACATCAAGCCGGAGCACGTGGACGCCTGGCTGAACCCGGACTCGCATCGCCTCGACGCCCTGCAGGCGATCCTCGACGATAAGCGCCACCCCTACTACGAATATCGCGAGGCCGCCTGACCATGCCCTGCCTGGATCGCCCGACCCTCGACCGCCAACTCGACGAGCTCGAGGCCCACCTGCCGACGTTGATCGCCGAGACCGAGCCGGAGTGCGTGCTGGAAGCCTTCGCCGTCTACGCCAACGACATCCTCGATCGGGCCAGCGCCGAGGACTGTCGCCACGTCGACGCCCGGCTCGACTGCATGCTGCACAAGGCGGGCCTGGTGCCGGGCGACGAAGAGGAGCCCTGCGATGACGCCTGAGCAGCTCGAGGAGCGCTTGCAGCTGCTTGCGCGCGAGGTGGGCGAGTTCTCGAACGCCCGAGCGGGGCGCACGCCCCGCGAGTTCACCACCTGGTTCTGGCACCGCGCCGAAGACATCAAGGCGGAAGCCCGGCCCCAGCTGGCGGCGGACGCCCAGCAGCGCATCACCGACATCGCCGACTCGGCGCTCGACGCCGGCCTGTTCGGCACCACGGGCGACGAGGACACGGAGTTCCCGCCCGAGGTTTGAGCGTCCGGGGCAGACCCGACCGAGGGAGCTACTGCGCTGGGCCGACAGGCCCGACCTCGCCCGCCCCGGCTTCGGGCGCCGGCGCCGGCGGTGGCATCCCCGCGATACGCGGGCGCGGAATCCGCGCCGCCTCGGCGCGCAGCGCCGTCTCGTGGCGTCGCGCCCAGGCCTCGGCGCCCGCCTTCCCGCTCTCGAAGGACCGGCAACTGCGCTGGATCCACGGGCTCATCGGCTCCGCGTAGGGGCACAACCGCGCCATCCAGCTCCCGTCGATCCGCTGCAACAGCTGGGCCACCGTCATGCGGCCGAGCACCAGCGCCAGCTCACCATTCGCGTACTGGTGCCGGGGGATCCACTCGAAGCCTTCGGGGAGCATGCCTGGAAGGGTACGCCCGGCCGTCGCAGGCGGCGAGAAAGGCGCCAGCCGCGCCCCAGGGAGCGGGGCGCCCGCGCGACTGGGGCCATCGAGGTCACGTCGGCTCCGCACGGTGCTGGCTCGCCCAGCCTGCAGCCTGGGCTCGACGGTGTAAAGCGAGCCGATGGCTCAGCCTCGCGGCGGGAACGGGTCGTTGCCGTAGGTGCGCTCGTCGCGGAACTGGCCACCTTGTCCCTGGATCCGCACCCCGGTCGGCTCACCGCTCAGGGAGTTGTGGGTCTTGGCCAAACCGGTCGCATGATCGATCGCCGCGGACTGCAGATTGAACGAGCGCAAGGTGGGTCCGCCTTCGCGCTTTACTGCCCAGTTCGCCCCATCGACAACCACGTACCAGTAGATCCTTGCCATAGCAGTCTCCCCAGTTGAGTGATGCCCCGAGTGCACGGTGCCACAGTGTGCGCCAGCAGCCGCCCCGGAAGCGGCCCGCCCCTCGCGCATTGCCCGTCAGAAGTCAGGCGTCACAGCGGCAGTGGGCGTTGCTGGCATAGGTAGGTTGCCAGGACCAGCACGCCAGCGCAGTCGGGCAAGGCCTCGGCCACACGTCCGGGAAATCCTACGCAGTTGCATGTGCAGGCTATGATCCCGTGCATGGGGACAAGGACGGAATACCTGCCCGCGGTTGATGGGCTACGCGCGGTAGCGGTCTTGGCCGTGGTGGCATATCACGCCGGACTGCCGGTCCCAGCTGGTTTCGTCGGTGTCGACGTGTTTTTCGTGATCTCCGGCTACCTGATCACCAGGCTGCTGCAGGATGAACTTCGGGCCTCCGGCCGGATCGACATCCTCGGTTTCTATGCGCGCCGCGCGCGCCGGATCTTGCCGGCCCTGCTCTCGGTGGTCCTCGCGACGCTGGCGGCGGCCTACCTGCTGCTGCCCGAAGCGGAGAGCCGGCAGGCCGCGAATGCGGCCGCGGCGGCGGCGGTCTTCAGCGCGAACATCTTCTTTGCGTCGGCCGACACCGGCTACTTCGATCCGGCAACGCACACAAACCCGCTGTTGCATCTGTGGTCGATCGGCGTCGAGGAGCAGTTCTACCTGCTCTGGCCACTGATCATGCTGTGGTCGCGCCGGCGCGCCATCGTCGCGATCGCGGTCGTTGGCAGCGCTTCATTGCTTCTAGCAGAGATCCTGCTAGCCGCCGACCTGACACGAGAGGCCTTCTACCAAACCCCGCCGCGCGCATGGGAGTTGGCGGTCGGCGGGCTGATTGCGGTCGTGCGACCGCGGACACGCGCGTGGGTCGGCTCGCTCGGTATCGGGGTGACCGTCGCTGCGTGTCTTGTCCCATTCGGCCACTTCCCAGGCGTCGGGGCTCTGCTGGCACTGGCAGGCGCTGCGATGGTGATTGTCGCGGCCGGCGCCGGACATCGCCTACCACTACTTGAGACGCGCCCATTCGTCGGCGTTGGTTTGACGTCCTACTCGTTGTACCTGTGGCACTGGCCGATCTTCGTCCTCGGGGGGGAACTGCCGATATGGGCGAAGGTTGCCGCTTCGCTCTCCGCAGCTTGGGCTTCGTACTGGCTCATCGAGAAGCCGTTTCGGCACAAGTGGGTGAAACCACCACGAGAGACTCTCGCTATCGCGATCGGTGCCGTCGCATGCGTCTGCTCAGCAGCCGTCGTCAGCGCAGCGTTTATCCCAGACCACAGGGAAACAGCAATAGCGCTGCCGCAGGAATGCGACACCTGGTATCACAGTAGCAATGTCATGCGTTGCGAGTTCGGCGAAGGTAAACGAATAGCGGTGATAGTCGGAGACAGCGTTGTGCTGCAATGGTTCCCCGCGCTGCATCGCATCTACGTCAGCAAGGGCTGGCGCGTAGTTGTGATAACAAAGTCGTCCTGCCCCATGATCGATGCACCATTCTTCTACGACAGAATTGGCCGAGAGTTCACCGAGTGCGCGGAGTGGCGTAGTGAGGTCCTAGAATGGATTCATGCAGCCCGGCCAGAGGTGGTCATCACTGGATCATCGAACAGCTACCCGTTCACGAGCGAACAGTGGAAGGACGGGTCCAAGCGAGTATTGTCCGAGCTCTCCACTGCCGCAGGTCGTGTCTTCCTGATCAGGTCCACACCGCTGCTAACTCCTGGCGGCCATAAGCCATTCGACGAGACGTGGTGGTCGGAACTCGAAGCTGCCAGTTCCTACGCTAACGTCAAGCCCATCGACCTAAACCAGCTGGTGTGCCCGAAGGGCATCTGCGACCGCGAGAAGAACTTCAGAGATGCCCGCCACATCTCACCAGATCTGGCCCTAGCGCTTTCACCCGCTCTTGAGCCTCTGCTTAGCCCCACTCGGTTGCTCCAGATGGAAGATAGGTAAGCCCCGTAGGGATAAACCGGACAGCCGCATCCGCCTGAAGGCTGGCCGCTGGGAAATAGGTCTTACCGGTGGTGAGTGGCGTATTGTTGAACCCGGCCGGAACACCGTTCTTGTAAACCGTGAAGGTGCCAGCCCCAATGTTCACGTCGAACGTGACGATATCGCCGACCCCGTAGGCGTACGGACTCGTGATGCCGGTCGTTTGACCCACTGTCATGCGGCGGTAGAGGCGCGAGTTTCCGGCGCCGTTGTCGCTGTTGAAGCCAGTGGTCTCCACCGGGCCGCTGTTGCTCCCCAGGAACGTCCCCAGCACGCCGGCCGAATTCGTCTTGTCGGCGAATCCGACCAGGATGGACGATGCCGAAGGGCGGGCGGTGACGATCATTTCAAAGGCATAGCGGCCGCTGCTCCTGCCCTGTGTGGTGTAAACGGTCTGGTAGCCGCTGCCAGCCTTTGTCGCGTCCAGGTTGCCGTTGGACAGCGCAATGCTCGCGCCCTTCAGCGCTGGGTCGAACGTCGAGACTACAGGCGGCAGCCCTGCCGTTTCCCGGTTCGCCGCAGCCAGGATCCCCAGCGGAATCACGGCGCGGCCTCCAGGTTGCCCTCGAGGTCCCAGATGTCAGCCGCGCGCTTGATGAGGGTGGCCTTGCCGTAGCGCTTGCGAATTTTCAGGGTCTCGGGCGTGCGGATGGTCACGCCAGTGTCGGCCCCGACGGTGGTCTGGCCGGCGCCATCCTGCGACAGGTCGATGCGGGTCCCGAGCGGGAAATCCACGGAGCTGTCGGCTGGCACGATCAGCACGTTGTCAGCCGCGTTGTCCATCGCCACCAGCTTGAACGCGTCGGCGAGCACCAGTGTGTAGCTGGTGCCGGTCTGCAGGTTCTCGGCCGATGTGAGGGCGAACGCGCGCAGCGCCTCCAGCGTCACCTTGCCGCTCGTGTTGCTTGGGTCCGTGCCTTGTTCGATCTCAAGCAGATCTGCTACGGACAATGCCCCGGCAGGCGCCAGTGCGGAAATGATCAGGTCGGCCATGGCCTCTTATCCCTTGGTGATGCGGAAGTCGCCGGCGACCGTGACACGGCTGTCGCCGCCAACGGTCACACGTCGATCCGGCGAGTTGATGGTGTAGGAGAACTCGCGAATCTGGGCCTGCCAGCTGACCAGCCCATCGCGTTCGGCTTCCACCTCGATCCGCACCAGCCCGTTGCCGGAAGGCGTCACCGCAACGGTGTTCACCGCGATGCCGGTCTGCGTGTCGTCCAAGACTTCGTTGAGGTAGCAGCGCACGGTCAACGTAACGCCCACCTCCGGCCCAATGTCGCCAACGGATTGGTCGACGAGCTGGTCGGCCTGCGCAATGCGATCGCGGAATGTGACCAGCAACGCCAAGGTTCCGGACAGGCTGGTGGGATCCGCCTGGCCGTTGATCGTGAGCGCGGCCGGCGGATATGGCCGCGCGGCCCGCTGATCGAGGACGACAAACAGCGCAGCGACGTCCTCGGGGTCGGCCTCCTGGGTGCCAGTGCGAGGAAGCAGCTTGGCCTCGACTGTTTCGGCAGTCGCGTACTCGATGCTGTCGGTTGCGGCCCATGCATCATAGAAGTAGATGCGCTCGCCGGCAGCGTGCTTCACCGCCACCGTATCCGCGCAGCCGCGGCCCAATACCACGGCGCCAGTCACCAGATCCAGGGCATCCACGCGTACCAGCTCGCTGCCCCACAGCGCCGCCGTGCCGACGTCGACACGCCCGAGCAGACTGCCGCCGGACAGGGTGAACGCTGTGTCGGTGAAGCCCGCGCTTTCCACGACGATGGCGCTGGGGCACCAGTCGAAGGTGCCGATGCGTTCGAAGTCGCCGCCGGCGGGGCGCGTGAGGAGTGCGTAGCCCTGGCCGTTGCCCGGCTTCACGCCGGCCGCGAGCACGAAGCCCGCGTCCGCATCCAAAGCGGCCAGCTCGCCGACGATCAGCACGCCGGCCAGTTCCACGTACGGCGCCTCGAACAGTACCTGGTGCACGATCGGCTCGGGCACCGGGCTGGGTTCCGACACGGTCGGCTGACCCACGACGTATGCCGTGGCCGGCATGGCGAAACTGTCCTGAACAGCCACCAGCCGGATGGCGCCGCTTTGAAGCGTGCCGCGATCGATATCGGCCACGCGGCACACCATGTCGGCGATGCCTCGTTTGGGCGACTGCAGGCGGAACGCGTGGCCCTTGCGCCAGTTGTAGGGCTTTCGATCGGTGGTCTGGTTGAAGCGCCGCGTGGGCGTTGACTTGTTGTGCAGGTCGCGCAGGGCCATGCGGTTGGCCAGCGCTTCGTACGGGATCTCGGGGTAGTCGCGCACCTCGGGGTTCACGCTGCCCAGCGTGTTGATGGCCGCCAGTGCATGCACGTGGGGCGTGATGCGCGATTGCTTGGTGTCGGGGTCGAACCACTTCACCGCCACCTGGTTGACCGCGTCGTCCCGATTGGTCGGGTCCTCCTGCCAGTCCAGGATGTCGTCGTCCGTGAGCACCGGCAGGACGGCGATCTCAGCGGGCGACAGTTCACGGATCAGGTCCAGATACCACTTGCCGTTGTAACGCGAGCACTCCGCACCGATCAGGTCCAGGATGCGCTGGCGGAACTGTTCGATCGTCTCCTGGGCGTGGTTGTACTTCGTGCAGATGCCGAAGCCTTCCTGATACAGGCGATCGGCTGCCGCTATGAAGCTCGGCTCGTCGATCGATGCGACCGGCTCGCCCTGCAGGTAGGCGAGGCTGTCGTAGATGATGTGGGCCGGATTCATCGCATGCTGTTCTGCGATGACGGAGACGGAGGAGTTCAGCATGCGATGGGCCGTGGCGCTGCCCAAGGTGCCGCCGGTCGCGATGTCCCGCCCATCCACGCATGCGTAGCACACCCAGCCTGAGAACGGGCCATTGCTCTCCGGCACGATAACCCGCACGCCCTCGGCACGCGGATACGTTGGCACATCCTCCGGTGGTGTGGCAGCTCCGAGCGTGACGTTATGCACGCCGATGACCGCACCGCTGTCGTCGTAGTTGGTCTTGACGTCGATGTGGAACGACTGAGGCACGCCCTGGGGAGCGTTGATGTGCAGCCAGGCCAAGCCCACGGCACCGATCCCGGTGGGCCAGTTGATCAACGAACCTACGTCGACGACGCTGTAATCGTCCGGATTGCTCGACCACGTTGCCACTTCTGCCGGAGCCGTAAAGAGGTGCGGATTGTTGGACGTGGCGCGCCACTGCATGCTCCAGAGTGGCGCTGCGATGAGCGGGACTGCCGCCTTCTCCGGATACCAGCACACCCCATCCAGCCACCCCGCGTAGATCCGCTCCGTCAGCACCGAGATCGGCTTCGGGTATGGGTTGCCAGCGCCGTAGCGGCCGCCGTTGAACTGCAGCAGCGCGACGCCGTTGTGGTTGGACGGGTCTGGGCCGAGCGCGGTCTGGATGTAGGCGTTCGGCTCGGCGTCCATCTCGCCGAACATCACGTCGAAGGTGCCCTGGATGCCGCCTTCCTTCTCCTCGCCGCCCCACAGGTTGGGCTGGTCGACCTCGATGCTGCCGCTGGCGGTCAGCTCGCCCACCCAGGCGTCGACGTCGCCGCCGCGGATCTTCAGCAGTTTGTCGAACGGGCCTTCGTGCAGCGCCAGCTGGAAGAACGGGTGGTACCAGTAGCTGACGGTCTGCTTCTTGCTGCTACCCATGGGCGCGGCCCTCGCACTCGCGCGCCCACTCCACCAGCCGGACGGCCATGCCGTCGCCGGTAGCCAGCAGCTGCTCGGCGTCGATGCCGTGGCGCAGGAAGGCGGCCCAGTCCAGCCCCTGGGTGCGGAACCACGTGCGCGCCTTGGGCAGGCAGAACCCGGCGCGGTCGTTGAAATACGGGATGGTGCGCAGGTGCGTGCTGGTGACGATCACTTCTTGCCGCCCTTCTTCCGGATCGGCTCCGGGTCGCCGTTGCCCCATGCCGTCCACTTGCCGTCGTCGGTCCACACGCGGCCGTAGATGCGCTCCAGCGCGGCGCCGTCTTCCACCACCGGCTGCTGGCCTTCGGAAGGCTTGGGCGGCTCCACCTTGGGGCGCATGGCATAGCTGATCAGCAGCGACACCACGAACAGCACCAGCTGGATCCACCAGGCGGCGCGCGGCTCGCCCGGCGCCGGCGGCGGGCGCAGGCCCAGCACGTCGACCAGCAGCAGGCCGCCGGTGAGGGTGGCCACCACCACGGCCGCCCAGAACGCGGTGACGCGCGTCGCCTCGCGGTGCTTGTCCAGCACCAGGTAGCGCGCCATCCACCAGCACCAGCCCGCCTTGCGCTGCGCGCGCGCGATCAGCCCCATGCCTGCGACCTCCCCATGGGGCTGGCGACGGGCAGGTACTTGAAGCCCGGGTAGTGGATCTCGTTGCCGCGGGCGGTGCACGCGTCGAGGTTGTGCGGGCAGCCCCAGTAGGCGCGCAGCACCAGGCCCGCCAGCAGGTCCGGGGCGCCATAGTCGATAGTGATCGACGTGCCGAGGTGGGCGAGGATGTTGCGCGACTCCACCAGGCCGTTGTCGCGCGTCCAGCGGATCAACCCGCCCTCGAGGCCGAAGGGCGCGGTGGCGAACTCCGGCGCGGTGAGGGTGAGGCCCACGGCGTCCACGCCCAGCGTGGCCAGGAACCACAGCGGTTCGGTGTAGACGGTGACGGCGTCATCCACCGCCATGCCGCTGCTATCGTCCAGCGTCAGCACGTCGCCGGCGATCGACAGCACCTCGGCGGTGTGCGGCTGCTCCAGCCCGTCGACCCACTCGATGGGCCCGGGCGCCAGCGGCCGCGGCGGGTCGCCGGCCACCGCGATGATCACGTCATCGCCGTCGATCGCCACCACCGTCGCCGCCACCGCGATCGGCTCCGGGTCCAGGTTGCACTGCATGTAGCCCTGGCTGTACAGCGCGACGCCACAGTTGCGCGAGATCCGCTTCGCCCGCCCCGCCGTGCGCGAGTTGCTGCGCGACGGGTCGCAGGTGAGCGTCATCTCCACGTCCTTGAAGGATGGCGCGAGCACGCGGCCGCTCCACTCCTCGTGGATCTCCTCGTCCGGGTCGCCCAGGTGCGTGGTGGCGATGCTCACGAACACGCGCGTGCTGGGCGGGTACGGCCGCCACCAGCCCAGCAGCACCTGCGTGGGCGGCGTGTCAGTGGCGGCCGGGTCCAGCAGCGCCGGCATGGTGATGGTGACCTGCGCCTTGCCGCTGCTGGCGGTGTCGCGGATGGGCGAGTGGCTGATGCCGCGGGCGGCCTTGTACAGGTCGCCGCCGATGGTCAGGTCGCGGTCGGTGGAGTTGAAGCGCTCCACCAGCGGCCCGTGCTGGAACGTGTACAGCGCCGCCTTGCGGCCCAGCACGCGCGAGAGCTCGAACAGGCTAAACACCGTGGGCCACCTCGCCACGGAACTCGAGCGTGGTGCGCACCACGTCGCTGGTCCACCAGCGCAGCACGTTCACGTCCGCCTCCTGGCGGCACAGCTGCAGGAAGGCCACCTGCGCCACGTCCACGGCCAGGAACGCCGCCGGCAGCGCGCTGTCGAGCGTCACGCGCTCGGTGGTGGCACTCAGCTCGGTGGCGCCGGTGATGCGGCGGTAGTACGTGGTGCCGTTCCACAGCGTGATGCGGATGTCGCGCCGGTTCTGCGCCGGCGCGGCCAGGCTGTAGCCCGCCCAGGCCACGTCCAGCGCGGTGGCGCCCACCAGCACGTTGCCCACCACGCGGAAGTCGTGCGCCAGGCTGGGCACCCACAGCGCGCCCCAGCTGCCGCCCAGCGCGTACAGCAGCGAGCGCAGCTGCGCGGCGGCCTCCAGTCCCTGCACCGTGCACGCCACGCGGATGCGGTTACGCGGCTGGCCGGCCTGGTCCACCGCGAACGGCAGCGCCAGGCCGTCATCGACGGTGGTGAAGCTGCGCTCCGGCACGTCCAGCGGGTCCTGCGTCCACTCCAGCGGCAGGTCCAGTACCGGCACGCCGCGGTACGTCAGCTCGCCGGACGCGGCCGGCCACGCCACCGCAGCGTCGGCGCGCCACTTCACCTGGTAGGCACCGGCGTCGCCGGTGAAGCGCGGCAGCTCAAGCATGCCATCCAGGCGCGCGGGCATGACCGGGTACACCAGCGTGCCGGCGGGCCAGCTGGCGTCCAGCGGTTCGGCCAGTTCCAGCGCTTCGTCGGTCAGGCTGTCGATCGACACCAGCGCGTGCTGCCGCGGCGTGGCGCCTACCAGCAGCGCCTGCCCGCCGGCGACGAAGTGGCGCCAGCGCGTGTCCAGCCCGATGGTGGTGCCGCCCAGCGACACCGGCGCGGCCAGCGCCTGCCCTTCCATCGGCCACGGCACGCACCAGCGGCCGTCGCCGTTGGCGTGCAGCAGGTTCTCCAGCCAGCGGCGTTCGTCGCCCTCGGCCAGGCCGTCGAACGTGAGCCGGACATGCGGCTCCGGCCGCAGCCGGATGCGCTGCTCGGGGCCGGTGGCCGCGGGCAGGATGTCCGTGCGCGAGTCCAGCTGCTCGACGAACTCCCCGCCGGCGAAGAACGGCCAGGGGATGGGGTCAGCGAGCGCCATTGACCAGCGCGTCCCAGTTGTTGCGTACGTGGGTGAGGATCACGTCCTCGCCATCGGCGCCGGCCAGCGCGTTGGCCACGGCGCGGTCGCCGATCGCGACCACCGGGGTTTTGACGACCATCCTGCCGCTGCCTGCGTCCAGCTGGGCCTGCAGGGCCCGCTCTTGCTGCTGGGTGCGGATGGTTTCGCCGCGCTCGAGCACCGAGACCACCTCGTTGTGCTTCAGCGGCGGCGCGCCGGCAATGCCCCCGTTGTGGTAGCGCGGCGCGACACCCAGCATTGCCTCCGGGATCCAGCGCCGCACGCCGCCCACCTGCCCGGCCTTGCCGCCGCCGTGGTTCTGGCCGGCGCCCATCATGGCGGCGGTGGTCTTGCCCAGGCCGGGGTAGATGGCGTCCAACATCTGCAGCACCAGGAAGGTGGCCAGCGCCCGCGCCGCGATCTGCGCCATGCCCAGCGCGAAGTTGCGCACGAAGTCGCGCAGGGCCTCGCCGGCGGATTTCGTGCCTTCCACCAGATCCATGAACAGCCCGGTGAGCGCGTCGGTGGCGACGTCCTTGACCTGGTTGCGGAACACGTCGACGGAGCCGGCGACGTTGGCATAGCCGGCCTCCAGGTCGTGCAGGCCCTGCAGCGCCGCGGAATGCTCCGGGCTGCCGGGCTCCATCATGGCCATCACCTCGCGCTGCAGGCGGATCTGCTCGGCCAGCTGCTCCATGGCGGCCAGCCGCGCGACGCGCAGGCGCTCCTCGCCCTCGACGAAGCCGAGCATGCCGCCATCCACCTGCGCGCTGACGGACGTCTCTTCCGACGAGAGCCGCCCGGTGATGCCGCTGGCAGCGTTGGCGATGGCGTCGGTTTGCGCCTTGCGCACCAGCCGGTCCACCAGGTTGCGCGCCATGGTCTCCCCCGCCGAATCGCTCTCGGCGCGCAGGCGCTTGAACAGATCGAGGAACTCGGTTTCGATGCGGATCCGCGCCGCACGCACGTGGTCGCCGTCCAGCTCTGCGATTGTGGCCTTCAGCTCGGCCAGCTTGTCGATCAGCTCATCACCGGCCGCACGCTCTTCCCGTGCAGCCTGCGCCGCCACGTCGGCGCGGTCGCGCAGCAGGATCTGGATCTGCTCCTCCAAGTCGCGGCGCTTGCCCAGGTCCTTGGTGACGGCGAGCTCGTTGCGGGCCTGTTCGATCTGCAGGTCGATGGCCTGCTCCTGCAGCTGCTGGCGCGAGGCGAAGTACTCGCGCATCCCGATCTCGTGGCCCTTGTAGAGCTGGTCGAGTTCGGCCAGGGCGCGCTGCACGGAGTCGCGCAGCAGCGCGTTTGAGGCGGCGATGGCCTTGGCGGGATCACCGCCACCACCACCGCCACCGGCCGGCCGGCCGCCAGCGCCGCCGCCGGCCGCGCCGGTGACCACGTTGCTGAAGTCGGGCGGCGGGTTGCGCCCGGACGCGTAGGCATTCACCGCACCCGGGATGTTGCCGCTCAGCGCCATGAGCGAGGCCTGCGCCCACTTGGGCAGGCTGACGCCGGAGAGGTCTTTCACCTCCCGGTTCAGCTTGCCCACCATGGCGGCGGCCTTGGTGCTGAACTCGACGATCGCCGATAGCGCGTTGACGATTTCGCCGAAGCCGCGCTTCGTGTCGTCTGATTCCAGCACGCGCGCCATGTCGGCGATCGCCTCCGCCAGCTCCTTGCTGGCGCCGCCGGCGGCGTCCGTGTCGCCCACGAGCTTTAGCAGGGCGTTGCGCACCTGCTGGGTGGCCTTGGCCACCGTCAGCGGCATCGTGTCGAAGTCGCGCTGCACGGACTCGGCGGCAGCCTCGAGCGCCTTGGCGAACTCTTCCGAGGTGACCTTGCCGTCGTTGACGTACTTGCGGACCTGCCCGAACGAAATCCCGAAGTGATCGGCCAGCGCCTGGACGATGCGCGGGCTGGTCTCGATGATCGTGTTGAACTCTTCCGCGCGCAGGACGCCGCCGGCCATCGCCTGCTGCAGCTGGCGCAGGCCGTTGGAGGTTTCCTGCGCCGAGGCGCCGGACACCGTGAATGCCTGGCTGATGGTCTTCGTGAGCCCCAGGATGCGCTCCTGCGCCATCCCGGTGGTCTGCGACAGCTGGGCGTACAGTCCAACGATGGAGCCCCACTCGGCCGACGTCTGCTGCGCGATCTCGAACGTCTGCTGCTGGGCGCGCGTGAACTCCTGCTGGCTCTTCGTCGCCAGGCGCAGGCGCCCGGAGAGGCTGGCCGCCTCGTCCGCGAGCCTGATGTACGCCCCGCCCACCCGCATTGCGCCGTACAGCGACACGATGCCGAGCAGCTGGCTGCGTACCGCGGCCAGGCCCTTGCTCCAGCCGCTGGTATCCGGCGGCCGCACGCGCGCCGCACCCTGCTGCACCTTCGCCAGCTCGCCGCGCAGCATGCCGAGACCCTGGCGGATGTCCGCCAGGTCTGCCGAGATGCGAACGCGGAGGTTGGGGCGGCTATTCATCGAAGGCCTTCAGGTACTGCTTCCAGGAATCCTTGTCGTACTGCGCGGCGCGGGCATTGATGGCCTGGTCGCGCAGCTGCTCGCGGTACAGTCGCGCCGCGGCGCGGGTGTAGAGCCGCAGCTGCGCAAACGTCATGTCGTACACGTCCGCGCGGGTGTGGCCGTGTGCGATCAGGAAGTGGACGGTGTCGGCCCAGCTCCATCGCTTCTTTCCGGCCCCTGCAGGCGCGCCCGCCACCTTGCGAACAGCGGGGCGAGGCGCTGGTCGAAAAAATCGCGGTTCACCTCGTACACGGCGCCGCACAGCTCCAGCGTCTCGGCCAGGTCACCGCCCTTGATGAACTCGGCGTCCCGGCCGCTCGCGATGGCCAGCACGCGCGGCACCTGGTCGCCGTGCCTGGCCAGCAGCCCGGTGAAGAACACGATGTCGTCGGTCAGCCCGGACTGCGAGGCATAGGCCACCAGCCCCTCCACCAGCGGCGCGCCGGCGGCGATGATCTCCAGCGCCTGGCCGAAGCGGAGCGGCTGGATCTCCAGCCGCTCGCCGCCGAACTCGACCGCCGTACCGGCGCCCGCGAGCGCCTTGACTTCGGACAGGTCCGACATCCGTCAGTTCTCCTGGTTCCAGTAGAAGTACTTCGAGACGTTGGCGCCGGTAGCCTTGGACGCGTCGGCCGTGAGCGACTGCGCAACGCTGGCGCCGGCATACTCGTCACCCAGGAGCGACAGGCTTTCCAGCATGCCGCCGCTGACCTTGTGGCAGACCACCTGCACGCGCTTGCCGCTGCGGGCTTCGTTGGCCGAGTGCAGCTGCACCTCGTAGAACTTCTGTGCGGTGACGGCTGCTTCGACGTGGCCGATTGCGCCGTGGGCGTAGTCGACCTCGATGTTGGCGGCGCTGGTGGCGTCGGTGATGCTGGACGTGGCCGGGATGAACAGCATGCCGCGGTCCACGATGTAGTCGGTGCCCGCGACATACGGGGTGCCGCCGCCGGCGGGCTCCACGGCGCTCACACTCGTAGCGGGATAACGCAGCGGCACCCACGCGCCCTTGTAGGCGAAATGGGGTTCTGCGGTGACGGTGGCGGCCGCCACGTTGGTGGCCACGCCGCGGGTGTGTCGAGCGAGGTTGGCGCTGTTGATGTCGTGCCAGGTGGTGTTGAGGGTCCAGTCGGTCACCCGGTCCACGCGGTTCTGGATGCCGCCGCCGGGGTTCTGGTGATCCGGGAGGGTCAGCGTATTGACCTGCGGAGCGATCGAGAACGCGGACGTGTTGCCCAGCTCGTCGAACTTGCTGTTGGTGTTCCACTCCCGGATCAGAACGATGCCGCTGCCCAGGTAGCTGTAGTCTTCCATTGTGGGTTCCTCGTGTTGCCGCGCCGGGCGGCGGGTCAGGTGGTGGCGTGGGTGGGGATATGGCCGGTGACGGTGATCTGTACGCCGACCCATCCCGCGCCTGCGGGCGGCATCAGCGGTTCGGCCGCCTCGTACTGCGGAAACTCGTAACCGACTGGGAACCTCGCCTCTTGCCTGGCGAGCGCGGACTCGATGTCCTCGACGATCAGGTCCAGACGGTCGCGGGCGTCGGTGAGCGTGGTCGGCACCCGCGCGATGATGTCCACGGTGGTCGCACGTTTGCCGCGTGCTGCCGGAGCCGCGGCCCGGGCCTGGCGCGACCACACCACGGCGATGAAGGCCTCGTCGCTCTCCGCCAGCTTCGGCGTGGGCTCCAGCGTCACGGCCAGGCCGGCGTTGGTGTTGTACCCGCCGGCCTGCCGGATCTGGCGCATGCACTGGGCGATGCAGTCCAGGTAGACGGCGCGCGGGCTAGCCATGCTGCACCCACCAGGCGCTGATGCCTTCGTCGTGGCGCGTGCGCTGGGCGAGGGTGAACACCTCGGCCACCAGCCCGTTGGCGTCCAGCAGCGACACCACGCCGCCCTCCTTCGCCGTCACCTCCAGGCGCTGGAAGGTGATGCGGGTGCGGAACGTGGAGACCGGCGCGACCTCGTCGCCGAAGTCCTCGACGTCGCGGTCGACCAGCACGGTGCACGGCGTGGCCGGCGTGCCGGGCATCGCGTGCGGCGGCAGGTACTCGGCCGCGTCGGCCAGGCCCGCGGCGGCGAATGCGCTGAACGCCGCGGCGTCGAACGCCTGCAGGAAGGCGCGCTGGCTCATCGGCGCCCCCGCAGGGTGGCGTTCTGCACGGCCTTGGCCAGCTCGCGCTCGAAGAAGAACGGCATCAGCTTGTTCCACTGCCGCTGGGCGAGGCCGAAGATGTCGAAGCGGCGGCGGTACACAGGCGCGCGGACGAAGATGAAGATGCTGTCGATGCGGCTGCGAGCGCCGATGGCGCGGCGCGCGGCGTCGCCGGCAGCCATCTCACGGCGGCGGTAGATGCCCGGCAGCAGGTTGCCATTCTTGCGGCGCAGGACGAAGTAGTCGGAGCCGCCGCGGCGCTTGCGGCGCGTGCGCGACTTCTCGCTCTCGTTGGACACGTAGCCGGCCTCTCGCCCCGCGCCCAGCTGCGAGATGATCTGCCGCACCACGCGCGAGGGCACGTTGCCGTAGCCGTCCAGGTCCGCGCCTTTGCCCGGCACGGCGAACATGCCCGCCGGCAACCAGGCCTGGCCGCCACCGCCGCTGGAGCGCAGCAGCGCCTCCATGCCCTTCGGGCGGCGGCTGCCGCCCTCCACCTGCGGGAGCAGGTACTTGGCCGGCGGCGTGCCCTTGGCGGCCTCGTCGCGGATGAACACCTCGGCGAACGGCTGCGCCTTCGTGGCCTTGCGGTACAGGATGGCGTTGGTAGTGAACGGCGTGGGCCGGTCGAACACGCGCTGTGCCGTGGTCTTCCAGGTGTTGCGCAGCTCGAACGCCACGGCATTGCTGGCCTGCATGGCGGCGAACGGCAGCTGGGTGCGCTCCAGCTCGGTGAACTGGCGGGCCAGCATGCCGTCGGCGTCCACTTCGATGCGCAGCGGCACGCTCATGCCGACACCACCTTGGCGCCCGGCGCCAGCCTGGCGACGGTGAGCGCCGCGCGGCGGGCGTCGCGCTCGCGGGTGTGCGCTTCGCCCACGGCGACGACGCGGCCGTTGCCCGCCACCAGGCGCCAGCGCCACGCGCCGGCGCGATCGACGAAGGTCTCGAAGTGGGCGCCCGTCACGGCACCACCTCGGTGCCGTGCACCGCGGCGCACTGGGCGAGCTTGGCGTTCGCGCGCTCGAGGGCGGCGCGGCGTTCTGCAGCCACCTGGAAGCATTGGTTGATCGGGCCTTCTGCGATCGGCTCGGGCCGGGTGATGCTGGCCGGGATGGGGACGTACACCAGCTTCTCGACGATCACGACCTTCGGCTCTGCGGCCGGTCCGGTCCCGGGCAGGTCGGGCTTCTGCAGTTGGTCGTCCGTGGCGCAGGCGCCAAGGGCGGCCATCAGGGCGAGCGCGATCAGGGTGCGCATCAGTATTTCTCCAGCGCGGGGCACGCGGTCTGGACGGCGTTGAGGGCCGCGGCGCAGTCGCCCACGCGCACTTGCTCGGCATAGCGCCGCGTCCATGCAGCGAGCGTGCGGTTGGCATCGGTGGCGCGCGTTTCGGCGGCGGCAATGGCGGCGCGGCCCTCGGCGTCCAGCCGCCGGCGCTCGCCCTGGGCGTCGCGCAACAGGCCCTGCAGCGTTTCGACGGCGGCCGACCATTGTGTCGCCGCGCCCTGCAGCGTCTCGGCGGTGCGCTTCCATGCCTCGGTCTCGGTGCGCGCGATGTCGCGCTGGCCTGCGGTGAAGGTGACCCGCCCCTGCAGGCGTGCCGTCTCGGCGTCATGTTGCGCGCCCTGCTCGGCCATCCAGCCTGACATGGCGGCGATGATGGCCAGCTGCGCGACCACCACGTACAGCAGCGGCTTGACCGTGAGCCTGGAGAACCAGCTCATCGCGACGCCTCCACCAGCAGAGCCTCACTCTCGCGACGCGCGCACAGCCCGTCCTGCAGGCTGGTGCCGATCCACAGCCGGCACTGCGCGCGCAGCTGCGCAGCGAGGCAGGCGTAGTCGCTGGCGGGCAGGCAGTCGTCGCGGATTCGCCGCTTCTCGGCGTTGCGGCTGCCCACCATGCTGCCTCCGCGGTTGTAGGTGTTGCCGAACAGCGCGTCGATGACGCCCTGCGGCTGCGCGGCCAAGCCCTCGCCGTAGGCGCGCGTGGCCGTGCGCATGTACGTGGGCACGCTGGCGCTGAGGAACACGTCCTGGCAGTACGGGAACGGGGTGGTGATGTCGCGGTAGCGCGGCAGTGCGGCGCGGGCGGCGGTGCCGGTGAGGCCGGCCGTGGTGGCGAGGCGCTCGACGTCGGGGTGCGCGGACCAGTCGGCGCGAATGGTGCGGGCTGTCTGGTGCCCGCCGTCATAGCCGATGCACCAGGTGACGCCGCTGGCGCCCTGGGGCCAGATCGGGGAGCGATACAGCCGTTCATAGCGCTGCGCACTGCCGATCTCCCAGCGCACCAGGTGCGCCAGCCCGGCGGGCGACAGGCGGGGGTTGGCCGCCGCCGGCGAGACAAGCTTAGGGGCGTCTGCCGGCGACGGGGCCACCACGGCCTGCACCGCCTCGCGGGCGGCTTCCATCGTGGGCGCCACGATGGCGGCCGTTGCGGACTGCACTGCCTCGACCACCGGCTCCGCGGGCACGGTGGGGGACGCCGGCGTCGTCGCGACGGGCGGCAGGGCCGCGGCCGGCGCCTGGGTGCAGGCGGCCAGCAGCAGCGAAAGCAAGGCGATGGTGAACGCGCGCATGGCGGTTACCTCGGCGGCCAGAAGAAGGCGAGCGCCAGCAGCAGCGCGACGAAGGTTTCGATGCGGTCCTGCCGGATGAGCCACTGCGCGCTCGTGTCGCCGGCGAGCGCCTTTGCCTGCAGCTCGACTTCCTTCGCGCGGGGGATGTCGTGCATGTAGACGGCCTTGATGAGCCAGCCGCAGCCGAGCCACGCCGCGGCGTAGGCGCACAGCACGGGCAGCTCGGCCAGCCACGCGATCGCATCGCCGCCCAGCTTGACGAAGCTGCCGAGGAACACGAACCCCAGCACGCTGAGCACCACCAGGCCGGGCAGCCAGAGGGTGAACTCCTGCGAGGCGTAGACGAAGCTGCGGAGCTTGGCGATGGCGGTCTTCATGGGGTCTTCTGCGCGGCTTCGACGGTGTTGACGCGGCGTTCGAGTTCGGTGATGCGCCAGATCACGCCGCTATCGAGCTTGGCGTTGAGCACCTGGACATCGCCCGTGACGCCCTGCAGCTTTGTGGTCTGTTCGGCCTGCATGGCCTTGATGTCGCCCAGCTGCGCGGTGATGAACCATGCGAAGGCGGCAATCACGAAGGGCGCCAGCCACACGAAGATCCGCACCGCGACCTTGGCGAACTTCGACTCCATGGCGTCTTCGATGTGCATATGCTGTTCGCTCATCGCCCCTGTCCGACTGCTCTGAAAAATCCGTCGCCGCCGAACCAGGCCTGGCGGCGACGGTCCCTTGGCTTACGCGTTGAGCTTGACCAGGGCGGTGGTCTGCCCATTGGTCTTGGCCTCCCAGAACACGCCGATGCGGGTGTTGTCGGTGGCCGTCCCGGTGACGTTGCCGCCACTGGTGACGTACGCGACGGCGCCGACGGCTGCGGTTGCCGCGGAGACGGCCGGCAGCTCCCAGACGCCTTCGACGTGGCCGACGCCCGGCTGGCCGTTGGCCACATCGCTGAGGCTGACGGATGCCACGGTGCCGACCAGCACCAGGTCGCCGGACAGGGTGTTGGCGGAGGCGATGAAATCGATCGTCTCCCCCTTGCGCTTGAAGTTCTTCGCCATGTTGGTGATCTCCCGTTGCTGGCGTTGAGGAAAGGCCGTGGGGCGAGCGGTGCTGGCGGTGGTTCAGGCCGCCGGCACCCTTCCCGTCACGCGCCGGGGTTCTTGTTGAGGGCGACGTAGGAGGCGATGCCCGGGGCGGCGTCGAGGCGGACCTTGAATTCGATGCCGTCGACGTTCCAGCCTTCCTTCTGCGTGACGCGCGGCTCGCGCACGCCATCGCGGTAGGCCACCACGATGCCGTCGACCACGGCCGGGTCGGCCACGCCGTAGAAGGCCGTGGTGCTGTTGCGGTCCAGGCGCGGATCCTCGATCACCGTGAAGCGGCCGCGGACGTAGTTCGGCGCGGTGAGGTTCTTCGATCCGCCGATCTCGTACTGGCTGTCGAGGATCTGGCGCACCACGCCACCCAGGCCCACCGGCACCAGGATGAACTTCAGCGGGACGCGGATCGGGTTGCCGGCGCTGTCCAGCTGCAGGGCCATCTTGGCGATCATCGCGTCGATGGCCGCCGTGGTGGGCGCAGCGCCCGTGAGCAGGTTGTTGTGGTTGGCGTGGAACAGGGCGACGCCATCCGACAGCGTCGGGTTGCTGGTGAGCAGCGCGAACACGCGATCGCCCAGGCCGCGCTTGGCAGCGGCGCCCATCTTCTGCGGCACGCTGTCGAACAGGCCGAGGTCGTCGTTGATGATCGCCTCGTCGGTGATCGAGAAGATCGCGCCGGTCTTCTTCAGCTGCAGCTCCTGGCCGATGCTGGAGAAGGTGCCGTAGGGGTACTCCCCGCCCTCCGGAATCTCATCGATGCCGATGAACTGCCCCAGGCCCGCCAGCGACTGCTTCTTGAAGTCCGACACGCTGACGGCGCGGGTGAACTCCGGGAAGACCTCGGGGAACTCGTTGTAGCCACGCAGCACCGAGGTGCGCACTGCGTTGCCGGCGATCTGCGGGAAGTCGCTGGAGGTATGGGTGATGGCGGCACGCACCACCTCCTCGCGCTCCATGCCGCGGGTGTTCACGCCGGCGGCCTGGGCGCACGCGGCAGCCATGTCGTACAGCGACAGGCCGCGATACTGGTTGCCGGCCTCGCTGCGCTCATGGCCCAGACGGGCCTGCAGCGCGGCGGTCATGCCACGCACGCGGTTGTCGCGCTCGTCCGCCCCCGGCGTGGCGGTGGCGCCCAGCGGGCCGCGGTTCTTGCCGAGGATCGCCAGGATCTGCGTGCCGACGTCCGCAGCGGTCACGGAGGTGTCGGCCTCGGCGATCACGCTGTCGTACAGGGCGCGCACCTCGGCGTTGGCCAGGTGCGGTTCGGCGATGGCGCGGATGGCTTCGTTGCGGGCGCGCAGGTTGTCCAGCGCGGCGGAGACGGCCTGCGTGGTGGCGGCCGCGACCGTGGTGTTGTCTGCGGGCATGGTGCTTTCCTCGTGGGTGGTGTTGGAACCGGCATCCGCCGGCGGGGTCGCGGCCTGGGCGGCCGGCGGATTCGGTGGCGCTGCCGGCCTCTGGCTGGCGGCGGCGATTGCTCGGGTGGCTGCGGCGCGCACGGCACCGGCAAGCGCCTGGGGCGCCTGGGCAAGCAAGCGCTGCACATCGGCCTGCGCGGCGGCTTCGTCGTCCAGGTCGTCGTCGCCCTCGCCGGCGGCGGCCTCGGCATCCAGCACTTCGTCGCACAAACCCGCGGCCTTGGCGTCGTCGGCCGTGTACCAGTAGTCCTTGCCGCTGGCCCACATGGCGTCGAAGTCCGATGCGGGCTTGCCGGTCTTGCGGGCGTAGCTGCCGGACATGGCCTTGCCGAACACGTCGAGTACCTGGGCGAACTCTTCGGCCAGCTCGCGGATCTGCTTGGCGTTGCCGTCCACGTACAGCGTGCCCCACGGCGCGTGGAGCATCTGCAGCGCGTTGTTCGGCATGCGCACGTGGTCGCCGGCCGCGGCGATCAGCGAGGCGATCGAGCAGGCCACACCGTCGACCGTGACGTTGACGGTCACCCCCGCCTTGGCCTGACGGCGCAGCTCGTTGTGGATGGCCACGCCGTCGCTGACGCTGCCGCCGTAGCTGTTGATCCGCACCTCGATGGTGCTGGCGCTGGTGTCCGCCAGCGCCTCGACCACCGACTTCGCGGTGACGGATTCGTCGTCCCACCAGCTGGCGCCGATGTTCCCGTAGATCAGCAGCTCGATGGTGTCGGCTTCCGCGGCGGCCTGCACGCGCATGAACCCGCGCGGTTCGGCCGATGCGGCGGGCGCCTGGTCGCGGGCGGCACGGGCGAGGGCCTGGCGCAGGCGAGCGGACAGGGTGAAATCGAGATCAGGCATCAGTCGCTCTCCGAGAGCACGGCCGCGACAGCGGCGGCGCGCAGTTCGCGCCGCTGGGCTGCGGCAGGGTCCGCGGCAGCTGTTGCCTGCGGGTGGGTGCGGTCCCAGTCCTCGCGCAGGCGCTGGACCTCTTCAGGGTCGTTTCCGATCAGCAGCGTGTTCTGTTGCGGCGCCTGCCAGCCGCGGTCTTCCATCTCGCCGCGCGCCAGGGCTTCCTTCATCGGGTCGATCCACGGCATCACCGGGCGCACGTAGCTGGCCGCGGCGAGCTCGCGCTCGGTCCAGCCTCGCGGCAGCTTGACCAGGCCGACCGCCATCGCAGCTCGCACGAACTCGCGCCACACCGGACGCGCGACGAGGGCGACGTACTGCTCGCCCAGCATCTGGTATGCGCCCCACTTCTCCACCAGCTCCTGCCGCTGCGCGGAATAGGTGCCGTTGTAGTTGAGCGACAGCGAACTGAAGCTGGTGCTGAAGCCGCCTGCCGCCCGGCGCAGCTGCGCGTCGACGAAGCCGGCCGCGTTCGGGTTGGGGCGCTTCGTATCGATGGCTTCGACGCGCTCGCCTGGCAGCAGGTCGTCGGCGATAAGGCCCGGCCGCATGGTGAGGGCGCGGTAAGGCGTGCCGGCCTCGACCACCACATGCGAAGCCAGACCGTCGATGCCGTTGTTCTGGCCGTACATCTCCGGCTGGCCCTTCACGATCTGGGCCGACATCGACGCGGCCACCTTGGCGGCGATGCGCTCGTATTCCTCGTACTCGTCGATGTCCACCAGCCGGTTCAGTACGCTGGCGAACACGGACAGCCCGCGCACCTGGTGGATGCGGTCGATCAGCGCGATGTGGTGCAGCTGCTCAGCCGGGACACGCTTGGTCTCGACGGCGAAGGCGTTGTCGTCGCCGGGGTGCGACTTGTAGACGTGGTAGGCCACCGCCCGGCCCCAGGCGTTGAGCTCCACGCCCTGCCGGATGCCGCGCTCGGGATTGCTGAAGTCCAGCGGCACCAGGTCCGCCTCGATCATCTCGATCGACAGCGGCACGCGGGTACCGTGGTCCAGGAACGGCACGGCGCCCAGCAGCGTCTGGTAGAAGCACTCGCCATCGCGGAACCAGGCGCGGGCCATCAGCTGCTGGCACTTGCCCCAGTCGTGCCGCCAGCCGACTTCCGGACGGTCCCACCAGTCGTCCCACAGGTCGCGCAGGGCCTGGGCCAGTCCGCGGTCGATCTCGCCGCCAGCGCGGCGCGGCGCGGGCATGACGTCGATGCCGCTGCCCACGGTGTTCTGCACCAGGACGTTCAGGCCGTTGCGGCTGACGTCATGGTCGCGATCGCGCTGGCGGGCGCTGTCGCGCAGCTGCTTCGCGTCCAGGGAAACGATGCGGTTTGCGCTGCCCCAGTCCTTCGCCAGCTTTCGGCTTCGCGACGGACGGGTGGCTTCGTGCGCACCCGCCGCCACCCGCAGCTTCGTCCCTGCCGCAGTCGCCTTTTCCGCGATGGCGCGCTCGGCACGCACTGCGCGGTCTGCGGACAGCACGCCGCTCAGGCGCTCTCGGGCGACCGAAGCGCTCACGTGCGGCCTCCGAAGTCCGCCTGGCTGAAGCGCCCGCCGCAGCGGCTGTTCTCGCGCGAGACCGCGGCCGTGAGCTCCGCGATGGCCTTGCGCACCTCGCCCAGGTCAGCGTGCCGCAGCTCGCGATCGCCCAGACGGACGGTCTGCCCCTGGAGGATGCGCGTCTCGGCATCGAGGTACAGCTGCAGGCGGGCGGCGTTGATCGTCACCCGTACAGCGTGGAGAAATGCGCGTCCCACTTCTAATGGAAACGCGGGACAGGCCGCGCCTTGACGGTCTTTCAGATCAACACGTTACGACGCGCCCTGTCCCAGATTTTCGGGAAAGGTGGGACAGTGGGCATCACGCAACGTGCGGAAGCGGCAGTCCTCCTGGGAAAAGCCGGTACAACGTGCTGCGCCCGATCGCGAAATCGCGGCACACCTTCGACACGCTGTCACCTCGCTCCAGTGCGGCGCGGATCTGCATCACATCGAACTGCCGGGGCGGAGCGCCGACGTAGACGCTTCCGTTGGCGGCCTTCCGCTCCTGCAGGCAGGTCATCACCGCCGCCGCGTACTGCATCGCGATCTGCTCGCGCGTGCCGGTATTGAGCACGATCGCGCTGGTGATCTCGCGCAGCAGGTCGGTGTACGGGTCGCAGTCGCGCTTCATCGGGTCAGAAGCTCCAGTCTCCATCGACGAGGCCTCCTCCTCGGCGGGTTTGTGTTCCACGGGAATCCATCGGGCGGCCCGATACCGGCGCCGCGCCAGCGCGTGTTTCACGGGAATCATCGTTCGCCGACGCCTGCTGGATGGTGGCCAGCACCTGCGCCTCGCGCATGTCCCAGTTCGCCCGGGTCCAGCGGTGCAAGCGCAGCTCGGGGTGCAGGGCGGCGGCGTAGGCGTACACCCAGGTGTCCAGCGGCTCGTTGCGCGGGGTGCCGCGGATCTTCTCGAAGCGGTTCTTCCGCGGGTCGTACGTCTCCGACACCAGGCCGCCGAAGTAGTCGCGGCTGAGCTCATCACTGAAGCGCACCTTGCGCTCCTCGGCCGGCTTGTCGGCGTCTGTGCTGAGCATGGCGAACAGGTGGTGCTTGATGGCCACCGTTCCCACCGGGTAGGCATGCACGCCGCGCTTGTCGACCATGCCGCGGTAGTTGATGTCGTGCAGCTTGGCCTTGCCCAGGGACGGGGCGTTGTTGGCGGTGGCGCCGAAACCGGCCACCAGGCGGCGCACGCGCTTCTGGCGGACGTAGGCCTTCACCGCTTCGGTGCGGTGGCCCAGCATGTCCTGCAGGGCGGCGTCGACGCGCAGCACGGCGCCGTCGGCGCGCTCGATCGGGGCGTTGAGCAGCGCGGTGAGCGCGGTCCACACTTCGTCTTCGTTGGGGTCGCCGGGCAGCTCCACGTAGTCGATGGGCCAG
The DNA here is from genome assembly GCA_023395465.1 of Pseudomonadota bacterium. Taxonomy (GTDB): domain Bacteria; phylum Pseudomonadota; class Gammaproteobacteria; order Xanthomonadales; family Xanthomonadaceae; genus Luteimonas. The sequence continues at coordinate 10,737 of JAEWZE010000250.1, read as the reverse complement.
CAGGTCATGCCACGGCCCCAGCCGACGATCTGCACCGGCAAGCGGTTGTCCTGCGTGTCGATGCCGGCGGTGACGGCCAACACCCAGTTGGGCACCGGACGCAGCGGCAGCGGCTCGGCACGGTCGGCAATGATGTTGAACTTCACCGCGCGCATGGACGGGTCTTCCCACGGCTCGGCCAGGCGATCGTTGATGAAGGTCTTCAGCTTGGCCGGGTCGCCCTGGGCGTCGCGCCACATGGCTACCAGCTCCACCCAGCGCGGGCCCAGGCCGATCGGGTAGTAGAGGGCGTTGGCGTGGTAGCCGCGGATCCGCGCGCCAGGGTTCTCGGCGACCCACCGGCCGCGCGCGATCATGGCGGTCTTCTGGTGCTCCTCGATCACCACGCCGCACTCGCGGCAGACGTACCAGGCGTGCATGCCGTCGGGCGTCCACTGCAGGCCGCTCCATTCCAGCGGCTGCTCGTGGCCACAGTCCGGGCACGGCACGTGGTAGCGGCGCTGGTCGGACTTGTCGTACAGCTCGGTGATGCGGCAGCGGCCGGCGATCTCGGGCGTGCCCACCTTGAGCCGCTTGTACTTCGACGGGAAGGCGGAGGTGCGGCCGTCGAGCATCTCGGCGGGGTCGTCGCCGGACTTGAGCAGCGAGGCGAAGCTGCTGAACTCGTCGGCCAGCACCATGCCGGCGGACGTGGACTTGAGCCGCACCGGGTTGCCGGCGTGTTCGACGTACAGCTGGCCGCCGTGGAAATCCTTGAACGTGCGCCGGTTGGATGCCTCGCGGCTGGACATGCTGGTGAGCACCGCCTGGATGGCCGGCGTCTCTTCGATCAGCGGGTTGAGCTTCTGGTCGATCCACTTGTTCATGGAGACCTCGGCCGGCAGCGCCACGATGATCGGCATCGGGTTCTCGCACATGGTGTAGCCGAGGATGTTGGTCTCGATCTCCGACTTGCCGAACTGGATGGGCAGGCGCGCCACCACGTCGCGCACCGGGCTGCGGGCACTGAAGCAGTCCATGATCTCGACCTGCAGCGGGTTGGTGTCGTTGCGCCACTCCACCGAGTTCTGGCTGCCTTTGGTCGACAGGACTCGCTTCGCCTCCGCCCACTCACTGACGCGCATGGGCTTGCGCGGAGCGATGGCCTTCGCGACTGCCTGATAGACGAGGGGGCGGGCTGCGGCGTAGGTCATGCGACGCCGCCGATCTGCCGGCACTTCCGGCTCAGCTGCTCGAGCGCGTGCTCGATGCCGTTGGCCAGGATCACGCGACAGCGTTCTTCCGCCTGCTCCGCGGCGAGAGAGGCCGACAGGGTGTTGGGCAGGTTCTCCAGGCCGGTGCGCAGGGTGGTGATGGCGTCGGCGATCATGGCCAGCACGTCGTCGCGCTGCAGCAGCTCGCCCAACTCCTGCTGCTCGTCGCGCAGGGCTTTGCGCAGCGCGGCCTCCTGAATCTCCGCCTGCGCGCGGGCGCGGCGCAGGGCCAGGGGATCGTCGTAGGCGACGGGAGCGCGGTCCTCGCCTTCGGCGTCGCCGCCAGCGGCGCCCTGCCCTGCCTCCGGGGCGGCGGAGGGGGAAGGACTCGCGGCGCCGCGCGTGGCGGCGTGCCGGGCAGCCACGCCGGCCTTGGATGGGTCGCGAGTGTCTTCGATCAGGCGGAGGCTGGCGGCGACCTGGACGCGCCGGCCGTCGGCGGTCAGCACCAGGCGACCGGCATCCTTGAGCTCGGTGACGTAGCTGGCCTTCCAGCCGCAGCGGCGGGCGAAGTCCCGGAAACCGAGGGTCTCGGGCGCGGCGGCGTCAGCCATGGTGGCGGCTTCCTTCCATTTTCTTTTCGAGAGTCGAAACGAGGAGACCGCGCGGGCGAGCGCGAGCGGGCCTGTGCGGCGTGGTGGCAGGCAGTGCGGGGACGAGTGCGGGCACGCATTCGCGCAAGTGCCTGATCGCGCAGGCCTGTGCGGCCTGTGCGGCCTGTGCGGGCATGTTCCCGTGTGCGCGCATGTGCGCGCTCGCCTGCCCGCACTGTCGAAGCGCCCTTCGCGTACGCGGGCGCGCAATCTGCCCGCACAGGCCGCACAGGCGCGAAATAGCGCCATTTCTGCCCGCACAACTGCCCGCACTGTGCGGGCACAGTGGCCGCACAGACCCGCACCGGCTCATCGTGACCCCCGCATGTCGTTGACGTGCGAGCGCAGCCGGCCGACTTGCCGGCCCAGCCAGGCGAGCTCGTCCTCGCCTTCCGGCGGCTCGCCGCCGAAGGTGAGCACGCTGTGCGGCCCGGCCTTCTCGGGCGCGCCGTCGAAGTCGGCCCAGACCATGTAGCGCTTGCGCTCGGCACGGAAGCCCCGGCGTTTCTCAAGGGCGTTGACGAAGCGTTTGAGCGACGCCGGCTTCACCCCAACCAGCGAACACCAGTGCCGGTAGACGTCGAACCAGTCCTGCGTGAGCCCGGACAGCACGCGGCCGTCGACGATGGTGCCCTTCACGTCCTGCCGGAAAACGGCATCGATGAACTCCACCGGGCTGTCCTGCGCCAGGTCGATCAGCTCGCGCTTGGCTTCGGTGTCGGGCGGGAGGGTGCCGGGGTTGAAGTCGCCGAGGTCCAGGTGCAGGAGGTGGTCGTGCAGCGCCTCGACGCCGCCGGTCTCGATCTCGCGCATCAGTTCGGCGTAGAACTCCTTCGGCTTCTTCGGCGGCGTCCAGATGACGCAGTGTCTGCGGTCGTCTTCCTCGAGCACCGCCGGCATCGATTCGTTCGACAGGAACACCAGGTTGACGTGGTTGGCCTCGTCGTAGGCGGCGATGTGCTTGGGGTTGATACGGATCCACGTGCCGGTGATCAGCGTCTTGAGCTTGTTCTTGAGGTCGAACCGGTCCTTCTGTGCCACCACCTCGTCGGCGATCAGGAACAGCTTGCGGCTGGCCCAGTCGTTGTGTTTGTCGTGCAGCGCGTCCTGGTCGAGGATGCGGCCGTACTTGCCGTAGATGGCCATCACCGTTTCGAAGAACAGGTTCTTGCCGGTGCCCTGCGGGCCGTGCACCACGATGGTCGACTTGAGCTTGGCGCCCGGGTGCTGGATCGGGTACGCGACCCACTTCAGCACCCAGTCGTACAGGTCGCGACTGTTGGCCTCTCCGCTGCACATGTAGTGCAGCAGTTCGAGCAGGCGATCGCACTTCCCCTTGCGCGGCGTGGTGGGCCAGCCGCCCCACAGGTTGCAGGTGATCTTGGGGTCGGTCTCGGCCGGGTCGAAGCCCACCTCCTCCTGGCGCACGACGTCGCGCTCGGGGTGCTCCATCCATGCCTTGTGCAGGTCGGCGCGGATGCAGAGGTTGCGCATGTCGGTGAGCGGCAGCAGGCAGTGCTCGGCCTTGTCGAAGACGGCGCCGCCGGCGGCGTACACCAGCGCGTAGCGCTCGAGCAGCTCGTCGAGGTGCTGGATCACCCGCAGCTTGCCGCCCCCCTCCCCGGCTGTGGAGGAAGAAACCGCGCGCAATTGCGGAGGGTCCCAGCGCAATTCCGAGAGGCGGGCACGCACCTGCGCGCCGACGGCGGCGATGCCCTCGAGGGCGTGCAGGTCGTTGAAGTCGGTGAGCTTGTGGCCGTTGGCCGCGTGCTTGGCCTGGCGCGCGTCCTCGTCGGCGAACGCCGGCGAGATCCACGCGCCGTTGACCGCGAGCGCGGCGGCGCTGGCCGCGGTGACGCCGGGGTTTCCGTCGGTGAAGCAGTCGTCGTCGGCGCACACCAGGATGCGCGCCTTCTTGTAGCGCTTGCGCAGCGCCTCGGCCACGGGCAGCAGGTTGCCGGCGTCGAACGCCACGGCGACCGGGAAGCCGGTGGCCTCGTAGAGCGAGGCCGCGGTGGCGTAGCCCTCGGCGACCAGGACGATCCAGTGCGGCTGGTGGCCGATCAGGTGGAAGTGGCCCTTCTTGGCCACGCCGACCGGCCAGAACTCCTTCGCCGGCCGCTTGCCCTCTTTCGCCTGGGCGGCAGTGCGGAGAAACTGCAGGCCGTGGACCTTGCCGGTGGTATCGACCAGCGGCAGCACGGCGGTGCCGTGCCTGGTGAACTTGAGCCCGTGGGCGCCGACGCCCTTGGCCTTCAGGTAGGGCGATTCGCCGTCGGGCGCGAGCACGGCCCAGGCCTTGGCGGCGACGCCGGCGGCGCGTGCGGCCTCGCGGGCGCGCTCGCGCTCGACGCGCTTGCGATCCTCGGCCAGCTTCTTGCGCAGGGCCGCGGCCTGGTCGGGCGTCAGCGGGTCCTTCTTCGACAGCTCGATCTTCTGGCTGTTCGGCTCGTTGCCGCGCCAGATGCCGTAGCTGCCGACGATGATGAAGTCGCCCGGGTTCGCGGTCGACGGCAGCTCGTGCAGGCTGTACCAGCCGCGCTTCTCCCGCCCCCCGCCTTCGACCAGGCAGCGGACCGTGCGCGCGGATCCGATCTCCAGACCACCCCGCGGGAGGATCAGGCCGGCCGCGGTGAGCTGGCGGACGACGTCGTCGTAGTTCGAGGCTGCCATTTCAGTAACCCGCAGCCCCGCTGACTACCCTGCAAGCGGGGTCCGAATTACCCGCAAGGGGGGTGGCCAGGGAGGACCCAAGCCCGGCGAACCTGAACAACCTGAACGGTCCGCGCGCCCGCCCGAAGGCCCTCGCAAACGCGCGCGCGCATCCCCTCACCAAGGGGCGCGGGGATCGCAAGGCCATCATTTCGCCACCGCCCTGCGACGCACGCGCTTGTCGGCCTGCTGGCCGGCCGCGTACTCGCGCTGCAGCTTGGGGATCATGCGCTTGCGCCAGGCCAGCTCGGCCTTGCGGTCGTCCGGCGTCATGGCCTCGAAGTCCTCGACCAGCCGCTTGAACGATCGGTCGCTCAGGCGCTGCTGAACTTCAGCTCGCCCTGCCTTCGCCTGGCCGCTTCCACCTCGCGATGCAACTGGTCGCGCGTGGCGATCGGGTCCGGGTCGTTCGACGGTGGATCCACCTGCAGCGCCAGCAGCGCGCAGGCCCTCCACTTCTCCGACGCGTTGGGCGCCGGCCTGCGCGGCAAGTCCACCCAGCGGCGGCCTCGCGGAAGTCCCATGGGTCACCTTCCCCTCCCAGGTGCGTATTGGTGCGCGCGGATGTCTTCCTCGCGCTGGCAGTCGGTGCACAACCGGGCGCCGAGGCGCTGGCGTGCTTCCTCGATCGGTTCGCCGCAGTCCAGCTGCTCGCACGCGGGCAGGCCGGGGCGGCGCGTGGTTGCAGTGGCCTGGTGGCGCTTGAGCGCATCGGCGATGCGCGCGTCCACGTCGGCCTGCACGGCATCCATGGCGTCAGGCATCGTTGGCCACCGTGGGCAGTACTCCCGCCGCAGCCAGCTGGCGCGTCAGGGTCATCATCTCGGCGGCCCGCAGGTTGAACGTGCGCAGCAGCTCGGCCCGCTCGTCTTCCGGCTCGATCGGCTTCGGCGGCGCGTAGCCGGCGTCCTTTGCCTCGAAGCTGGCCAGGATGTGCACGCCTTGCTGGCGTGCGCGCCGGCGGATGAAGGCCACCTGCTCCGGTGACAGCTTGTCCCGGCGATCCGGGTTGCAGCAGTCGGAAAGCCAACGCCCCGCGGCCTCGACACCCAGCTCCGGCCGCAACTCGTTCCCCACCTGCTTGTATCCGCCCAACGCCTTGATCGTGTCGCGAATGGCGTCGTTGAGATCTTCGAGGAACATCGGAATTTGCTCAGTCATACGCACCTGTCCGAGCGGTCCCGACGACGTCGTACGGCGTCGGACAGCCTCCCTGTGGCAAAAAAAAGGGCATGCACACCGACATGCCGATACCCGCCCTCTCCTGCCTACGCGCCTGGTCGACGACCACGGGCGCGGGCCAGCCGCTGGCGGTGTTCTTCACGATGCCCCCTGTGGCGCCCACGTCAGTTCGCCCCCTCGACCGGGCTCTCGCCCTCGGCTGGGGCGGCGGCGTCGTTGGCGGCGCCGGGCACGGTGCCCAGCTGCTCCATCGCTACCCACACTTCCGGCAACAGGGAGCGCCACGGCACGGCCTCGGGACCGATCTCATTGCTCTCCCGCTCGATCGCCAAGGCGAGATCGATGCTGGCGCGCTTGGGCTTCCCACCCTTCGGGGTCCAGCCAGTGGCGATCTGCCAGAGATAAGCCGGTGACGCCCCCGTGCGCGTGGCCAGTGCTGCTTTGCGGCCGGGGTCCGAAATGAAGGTCATGAGGTCCATTGGCGGTAGATTTAGCCACGGGCTAAACCGGAATGTCAAGCTGACAGCTAAACCATTGAATTTAGCCGGGGGCTACGCTGCGCGCATGGACGTCACTGCCATCCGCCACGAAAACCTCAGGCGCCTGATCGAAGAGATCCGCGCGCGGAACCCCCGGTGGCTGCAGAAGGACATCGCCTCAGCCTTGGGAATGAGCGCCAGCTACCTGTCCCAGCTGGTGGCCGGCAAGAAGATGGGCGATGAAGTCGCCCGCAAGATCGAGGTTGAGCGGCATCTGACGCACGGCTGGATGGACCAGCTCCAGGTCACCCGCAACGGCCTCGGCGAGAATCCACCCCCGGCCTACGGGTCTCGCCCCCTGCGAATCGACCCTGAGACGATCGCGGCCGCACTCCGGCTCATCCGCCTTTCCTTCCTGAACATGGGATTGGAGATCGACCAGGAAGAGAACGGTTACCCGCTCGCGATCGCCTACGACTTCCTCACCGAGAGGAATGAACGAACCGTCACCGCGGACAACCTGCTGGAGTTCAAGCCACGACTGGAACGCCTCAAGGGGGGATGGAATGCCGCAGAGCCGCAGGACGGAAATCGACGATCTCGCACGGGTACTAGCTGACACGGTAAAGGGCGTTCGCCCCGCACCGGTGAAGCTGCGCCTGATCGAGGCGCCCAAGCCCACCATCTTCGACAGCATCACGCGCGAGAGCTGCCTGCGCCGGATTCGGTTCCTGGCTCGCAGCTACCAGCTGCACTGGCTGCTTGAGCAGGAGACTTTCGACACACCCGGGCTGGACTGCCTGGCCGACGAACGGTTGGCCGCGACGCTGCGCAAGATGGAGACGGCACGCGAGTGCATCCACGACCAGGTACCGTTCGAAGACGCAGGCCTGATCACCGACACCAGCCAGAAACTTGCTCGCTTCGGAGACCTCGATCATGCGTAAGTCCGCGGCGCTCGTGCTACTTGCCCTGGCTGGGTGCAACCCTGCCGCGCCCGACCTTGCTGCGACGGCTCCGAAGGAGCCCGCAGCAATTACGCCGGATGCATACGAACCCTACGACCGCCAGAACTATCCGAACCTCTTCAAACTCCTGGCGGACGACCCGGATCCAGCCGCGCGCATCCAGCGCGCCCGCGAAGCCTTCGCCCTGCGTGTTGCTGCTCACCCTGACTGCGATTTCGTCGATACCGTCGACGTTGCGATCGACGGATCAACGAGCGACGAGCTGCGCCTGTTCGCGTACTGCAAGAACGCGACCCACCGCCTCCGCTTCCGCACGGGCGAGTCGACCCTGCAACGACCCGGCGAGCCGGTAGCCGACCTCCGCTGCCCAGCAGAAGGGTTCCCCTGCGAAAGAATTTAGCTGCGGGCTATTGACTAACGTTTAGCCGTGGGCTAAATATACGCCCGTCCCAGCCATCCAGGCCTGGGACGGGCGACCGGCAGGTCGCCAGCCGGTCCTCCCCTGACCAGCTGAATGGGCCTCCCCTCCCAGTGACCTGCCGGCCGCCTTCTTCCACCCGAAGGAGGCGACATGGACTTCCTGCTGTTCGACCCGGGCTTCGTCCTGGGCAACATCACCGGCTTCTGCGCTGGCGCCGTGGCCGCCGCGGGCCTGATCCACTACGGCGCCCAGGCCGCCGAGCGCAGGCTGCGCGCCGAGGCCGAGCTCACCCGCGCCCGCGTATCCGCCGTCCGTGTGTCTGACGGCTGCGCCCGCGCCAGCGTGGCCAACGACGAAGGCAGCGGCACGCGTCGCGCGCAGATGCGCGGGGGCCCCCGATGAGCGCGGGCCAGACCCTGAGCGTGCCCACCGCGGCGGGCCTGACGCTCGAGCTGCGCCACCACCCCGACGGCCACGTCTGCGCCACGCTGTACGTGCCGGAAGGCAAGGCCGACCCGGGCGCCAGCCTGATCGACCGCACCGCGGCATTCTTCGCCGGCGGCGACATCTGGACGCGGGTGTACGTCGATGCGCGCACGCACAAGCACGCGCCGCCGGTGCTGTGGCTGGCCGGCGCCGCCATCGACATCGACGACGCCACCGCCGCCACCGTGGAGGCCTGGCTGGCCAGCCGCCCGCGCGTGGAGTACTCCAACGCGTACGAGCGCATCTCTGCTGAGCTGCCTGACGTCCGCTTCCAGAGGGCGCAGGCATGAACGGCGTGGTGATCGACCTGGGCCGCGTGCGCAACGCCGTCGACCAGTCCGCGCGCCTGGGCATGCCCGAGCCGCGCGAGGCCGTGGTGCGCCGCATGGTGGCCGACGCCATCGAGCGCCACGTGCACGGCGGCAAGCTGGCCGACCTCTACACCGAGCGCCTGCGGCGCCAGGTGAGCGCGTACAGCGCGCCGGGGGGTGCCTCGTGATCCAGCAACTCAACGTCGAAGACCTGGTGTTGCTTTGCGAGGCCATGCACGCCCTTGGCAACGCCGACAACCACACGGGCAACCTGGTGGCCAAGGAGAGCCAGAACGGTTCGCAGGCCCGCATGCTCATCGTGCTTGGCGATCGCCGGCGGCACATAGACGAACTTCGCTTCCGCCTGCGCGAGCGCCTCTCCCAGCTCACCGGCATGCCCGAGATCCAGCACGGCAACGCCGACGTGCGTAGCGAGTCGACGCTCTACCCGCTCACCCGCCAACAGGAAGCGCAGGAGGCGAACCTCCGTGGCTGATCGTCGACGCAACCCCGACCTCCCGCAGTTCCGCAGCCTGCGCGACATCGCCGAGCGCGCCCTGCGCACCTTCATCGTCGTCGGCGCCATCGCTGGCTGGGTGCTCGGCGCACACGCCGTGCGTGCCTACCTCATCGGAGCCTGACCATGCGACTTGATCCTGCAACTGCCGTCTTCAAGGTGAGCGCTGACGCTGTCCTCGCCGTCCTCGCCTTTCTCCCGGCGCGCGCCGACATCCGCTACTACATGAACTTCGTTTGCGCCGAACCCATGAAAGCCGGCGGTGCGCGAGTCTGGGCAACGGATGGCCAGGCCATCGTCGTGCGCCACGATCCGGACGCCTTCTGCGCGACGCGCAGGCTGCTCTCATGCGGCCGATCACAGCGTGCACTGCTGAAGAAGGGCGGTCACGTGCTTGCGCGCGAAGACGGCACCGAGTGGCTGACCGACGACAAGGCCAAGTCGCTGTGGATCGCCCCAGCCGAAGCGCCTTCGCCGCAAAGCTCCATCAACCTCGAAGAGCTGATCGGCGACGTCTCCGAGTACCAGCCCGGCCTGGCCAACACCTTCAATCCCGCACTTCTCGGAAGAATTGCTGGTGCTGAGGCGCCGAAAGCCCGCTATTCAGCGGGTGCGCAATTCTTCACGCACCCGGGCAACGGGAAAGGCCTGTTTCTGCTAGGCGAACGCACCTTCGGCCTGGTGATGCCCATGCGCGGACATGCCCTCTCCGATACCCCGCTGGCGGAGCGGCTGCCCTCGGACTTCCTCACCGTGAGTAAGCCGGAAGCAGCGAATGACGATGCTCCTGCCGACGCTGCGCGGCAAGCCGCGAGAGCCTGACCGTGCAGACCCTGCTCCACCACATCCAAGCCACCAGCGCGCAGGCCGGCCGCTTCCACCGCACCCGCCGCCGCCACTGGCGCGCCGTGCTCATCGTCGCCCTGCCGCTGGCCACTACCGCCGCGCTGATCGCGCTGCGCGCGGCCTGACCCCGAACACCACAACGCCGGCCCAGGCCGGCAAAGGAACCCACCGTGTCCGCATCCACCGCCGGCACCGCCCACGTCACGCCCCTGGAGCGCAGCGCCCTGCTGACCGCCTACGGTGCGCCGGGGCACACCCTACGCCGCTTCGGCAGCGGCTTCGTGGCCCCGCCACCGCGGGCCGCCACCACCGGCACCGTGCAGGCGCACAACGTCACCAAGCGCATGGCCCTGCGCCTGCAGCGCGCCGACCTGGTGCAGCTGGACGACGAGTTCTGCCCCAGCAGCCTCACGCTCACCGACGAAGGCGCGGCGCTGGCGCGCGAGCTGCTGGACGCCGCCAACGAGGGCACGCGGTGATGGCCGCCAGCCACGCCACCGCCCGCACCGGCCGCGCCGAGCGCGTGCGCGAATACCTGCGCAGCCAGCCCAAGGCCTGCACGGCCCGCGAGCTGGTCGACGCGATCGAGCCGCACACGCAGATCGAAAACATGCTCGGCTCGCTCAACACCCTGGTGAAGGCGGGCCACCTGCTGCGCATCTACCGCCAGGGCCGCCCGCACTTCGCCCACCCCGACGCCGTGGCCGCGGCGATCGCCACGCAGCCGGCCGCCAACGACGACGCCCGCGCGCCCACGGCGTCCGCCCGCATCCGCGAGTGGATGGCCAGCGTGGCACGCCCGGTCACGTCCCGCGAGGTGCTGGACGCCGTGCTGCCCCACCGCAACATCCGCGTCGTCTCGGCCATGCTCGCCTCCCTGGTGCGCAAGGGCCACGCCGTGCGCGAGCCTGGCGAGAGCAAGGAAGTGCGCTTCACCTGCGGCCGGCCCGCGCGCGCGTGGGGCCGGCC
>JAEWZE010000229.1 GCA_023395465.1 Pseudomonadota bacterium | reverse complement strand
GGCGGTCCCGCTGCGCCGCGACAGGCGCAGCGCGGCGGCCATCGCCAGGCCCGAGCCCGGCGCCAGCGCCAGCCACGGCGCCGCCCAGCCCGGCGCCGGCAGCGACAGCATAGCCACCACGCCCAGGAACAGCGCGCCCAGCAGCGCGGCTTCGATGGTGCGCAGCGGCGCCTCGGCGGTGCGGTGCAGCGGGGTCGGTGCGGTCATGGCGGCGGCTCCTGGGTGGGAGCGCAGCCTCGCCCAGGCACATCTCAACGGCTGCGACGGCCGCGGATGGCCGGACGCCGGGCTCAGTAGCCGGCGGTGTCCAGCGCCCGGGCCGCCACGGCGCGGCCGACGTCGATCAGTTCGGCCGCGCGCCAGAATTCGTAGAACTGGCAGACGTCGCGGGGGATGCGGATCAGCAGCTCGGGCGGATCCAGCGCCAGCTGCACGCGCGAGATCTGCGCCTGCATCGTATCCAGCGAACGCGACATGATCTCGGGCAGCGACATGCGCAGCGCGTCGCCGCCGGCGTCCCCCGCCTCGCCCGCCACCGCGCGCTCCAGCCAGTTGCCGATGCGCGCGCCGAAGCCGGGGCCATCATCGCCCTGCGGCGGCGAAGCCGGTTCGCCCGGCGGACGCCGTGGCCAGCCATGCATGTCCACGGCCACCAGGCGGTGCGCATCGGCCAGCCGGGTCGCGGTGATCGGCAAGGGCGCCAGCAGGCCGCCGTCGACCAGCGCGCGGCCGTTGACCCGGTGCGGCGTGAACAGTCCCGGGATCGCGAACGAAGCGCGCAGCGCATCCCACAGGCGGCCCTCGCGGATCCAGACCTCGCGCTGGCGCTCCAGGTCGACCGCGACCGCGGTGAACTCGACCGGCAGCGTCTCGATCAGCGGATCGCCCACCACCTCGCGCATCGTCTCCACCAGGCGCTGTCCCTGCAGCACGCCCGAGCGCCGCCAGCCCGGATCGAGCAGGCGCAGGAAATCGTTGCGCGACATGGCGCGCAGGCGCTCGTCGAAGGCACGCAGGCGGCCGGCGGCGAAGATCCCGCCGACCAGGGCGCCGCTGGACGATCCGGACACCGCGTCGATGGCGAAGCCGCGCTCCTCCAGCACCTCGATCACGCCGATCTGCGCCAGCCCGCGCGCGCCGCCGGCGCCCAGCGCCAGCGCGATGCGTTCACGCCCGGTCTGCGCGGGGGCGCCCGGTGCGTCGGACGTCACCGTTCGTAGTTCGACAGCGCCAGCTGCAGCAGCGCCTTGGCCTGCTCGCGCAGGGCCGGCGGCGCCACGATCTCGGCGTCCGCACCGTAGTGCAGCACGTCCATCAGCAGTTCGCGCGAGGCGCTGTAGGGCAGCTTGAGCTCGTAGCGCCCGTCGGGCAGCAGGCGACCCTGCTGTTGCGAATGCCAGTGTTCGTCGGCCACCCAGCGCGCGGCCTTGGCGCTGAACACGATCGTCGCCACGCCCTTGGCCGGGCCGGAGAAGATGCCGTAGCTGCCGGCCAGGTGGGTGTCGAGTTCGGCCTCGTCGATGTCGCGGGCCGCGGCGTCGAGCACGCGTGCGGTGGCGATGCGGTCGACCGAGAAGCTGCGCAGCGCCTCGCGCTCCTGGTCCCAGGCGTCGAGGTACCAGTTGTCGCGGTAATGGGTGATGCGCTGCGGGGACACGGTGCGCCGGGTCTTCTCGTCGGTGGAGCGGGCGCGGTAGTCGAACGCCAGCTGCTTGCGCTGCAGCACGGCCGAGCAGACGTTGCGGAACACGTGCTCGTCCATGCGCCGGCCGCGGTGCGGCACCACCCGCACCCGCTCGACCGGCCACTGCTTGCCGGCCGAATGCTCGTCGAGCAGCTTGTCGATGCGCGACTGCAGCGGCGCCAGCGCGCTGGACAGCACCCCGCCGGCGCTGCGCGAGAGCAACTGCTGTGCGGCCAGCAACGCGTGCAGTTCGTCGGAGTTGAGCCACAGCCCGGGCAGTTCGAAGCGGCCGCCCTCCTCCGCGTCGTAGCGGAAGCCGGCCTCGCCATCGCCGACGATCGGCGCCATCAGCGCATCGCGCAGGAACGCCAGGTCGCGGTAGACCGTGGCGCGCGAGCATTCGAGTTCCTCCTGCAGCCGCGCGACCGTCACCGGGTAGCGCGAGGTCTTGAGGATGCGGTGCAGGGACAGGATGCGTTCGTATCGGTCCATGCGGGCGATTATGCGCTGTCCGCGGCCGCTTGGCGCCAGCCGGGCGGGCGCGGAAACGTCCGGCACGGCCTGCGGATTTGCAGCATCGCGGCACCGGCCGCACCATGTGCAGTGGATTTCGCGGGGACATGGCCGGACGTGGCCGACAGGACAACCGGACCGACGACGGCGGAAGCGGGGCGCGCAGACTTGCGTGCGGCCGCCGCGCGCGCGCGCAGGGAGACGCCATGGCCCTGTGGCTGACCCTGGGGATCCTGGCCGGGGCGATCTACCTGTTCGTCACCGAGCGGCTGCGCGTGGACGTGGTCGCGCTGCTGGTGATGACCGCGCTGGTGGTCACCGGCGTACTCAGCGTGACGGAGGGGCTGTCGGGCTTCAGCAGCCAGGCCACGATCATGGTCGCGGCAATGTTCGTGCTGAGCGCGTCCCTGCAGCGCAACGGCGCCGTGGCCGCGATCGGCGAGGTCCTGTCCAGGATCCGCTCGCAGTGGCTGTTCCTGCTGGTGATGCTGGTGCTGGTCTCGTGCGTGGCCGCGTTCGTCAACAACACCGCGACGGTGGCCGTGTTCCTGCCGCTGGTGCTGGCCGCCAGCACCGCCAACCGCTGGGCGCCGTCGAAGTTCCTGATCCCGCTGTCCTACATGTCGCAGGCGGCCGGGGTGTGCACGCTGATCGGCACCTCGACCAACCTGCTGGTGGACGCGATGGCGCGAGACGCGGCGGGCGTGGGCTTCACCCTGTTCGAGTTCGCACCGCTGGGCATCGTGTTCGTCGGCATCTGCATGCTGTACCTGATGACGGTCGGACGCTGGCTGCTGCCCGACCGCGGCGTACCCGGCACCGCGGAGAACGAGCACGTGGGCCGCTACGTCGCCGAGCTGCTGGTGCCTGAGGAGTCGAGCGCCATCGGCCTGCGCCGCAACCAGGTGGTGCCGGCCAGCATCGACGATGCGGTGGTGCTGGAGATCCTGCGCGACGGGCGCGCGGTGTACGGCGCCGATGCCGAGGTGCGCGCCGGCGACCGGCTGCTGTTGCGCGGCGAATGGAAGCACATCGCCGCGGTGCGCAAGGCGCGCCGGCTGAAGTTCGACCACGTCGCGCGCGACCTGGACGGCGACATCGACGCCGAACGCGTGCAGGTCGAGGTGATGGTCTCGCCCGGCTCGCACCTGATCGGGCACACGCTGTCGGGGATGCGCTTCGGCCACATGTACCGCGCGCGGGTGCACGGCATCCACCGGCGCCTGCTCGACGTGCGCCAGCCGCTGGACCACGTGCAGCTCAACCTGGGCGACGTGCTGCTGCTGGACGCGCCGGCCCGGGCGATCGAGGACCTGCGCGCGGACAAGGGCATGATCGTGCTGGGCACGCGCAAGCAGGCCCGGCCCGATCCGTTCCGGGCGACGCTGTCGGTGCTGGTGATGGTGGCCACGATCGGAGTGGCCGCGCTGGGCTGGCTGTCGATCGTGGAGGCGGCGCTGGTCGGCTGCGGGGCGCTGCTGGTGTTCGGCCTGATCGAACCGGACGAGGCCTACCGCGCGATCGACTGGCGGGTGATCCTGCTGCTGGCCGGGATCCTGCCGCTGGGCGTGGCGCTGCAGAAGAGCGGCGGCGCGGCACTGGCGGCCGACTTCATGATCGGCACCCTGGGCGGTTTCGGCCCGCTGGCCGCGCTGGCCGCGGTCTACCTGATGACCTCGATCGCCACCGAGTTCATGAGCAACAACGCCTCGGCGGTGCTGGTGGTGCCGATCGCGCTGGCCACCGCCGAATCGATGGGCATCGACCCCAAGCCCCTGCTGGTGGCCGTGGCGTTCGCCGCCTCGACCAGCTTCGCCACGCCGATCAGCTACCAGACCAACACGATGGTGTTCACGGCCGGCGGCTACCGGTTCTCGGACTTCGTGCGCATCGGACTGCCGCTCAACGTGGTGTTCTGCACCGCCGCGATCGTGCTGATCCCGCGCTTCTTCCCGTTCTGAGCGCGGCGCCGGACGGTTTTCGTCTCCGGTTCAGTTGAGATCGCGGCCGCGCTTGGCACAATGGCGGCCAGAAATCGTTTCCACCCCTGGAGTCCGGATGCTCGCCAGCTGGTGGCTGGCCGTGATCGGCCTGCCCGTGTTCCTGCAGCCCCTGCCCGAAGCGCCGGACCAGCCGGCGGCGGTGGCGGTCGCCTCCGGGCGGGTGTCGCTGCGCCAGCCCTGCCTGCGCCTGGTCTGCCCCGACGCCGAGTGGCGGCAGTCCCGGCGCACGCTGGCCCGCAGCGACGCGCCCGGCGTGGTGGACGAGATCAGGCCGCAGCGCCTGCCGCGCCTGGCCACGCGCCGCTTCATCGGCCTGCATTCGCCCGCGTCGCGCCGCGACTGGTTCGACTCCAGCGGCGGCGCCGCCCTGGTCGATGCCCGCTACGGGATGGAGGCGGTCCGCAGCGCGCAGACCCGGATCCAGGTGGAGGTCGGCACCGGCTATCGCCTGCAGCCCTACGCCAACTACGGCACCGCGACGCAGGGACCGGTGGCGATGGGCCAGCTGCGGCTGTCGCAGCGACTGGGCGAGTTCGGCTCGCTGAACCAGCAGGTGCGGGTGGAGCGCGGCCGCGAGAACGCCTACCTGCGCCAGACCATCGGCGTGGACCTGGAGCTGGCCCCGCAATGGTCGCTGCTGGGCGATTTCGAGCTGCGCCACGACACCGCCGGCAACGGCGGGCAGGGCCATACTGACCGGGAAGGCTCGGTCCGGCTGCGCTACGCCTTCTAGGCCGGGCGGAGGCGATCGGCCGCCATCTGGCGCCGCGGCGATCAGGTGTGCGGCGCGAGCAGCGCCCCGGCGCCGTCTTCCAGCAGCCGTCGCGCCACCTCCGCACCCACGCCCGCAGCGTCCTCGCCGCTGGCCTCGGCACGCAGCAGGCGGCCACTGCCGGCATCGCCGACCAGCCCCTGCAGTTGCAGCCGCCCGCCGTCGATTTCCTGGGCGAAGGCCGCCACCGGTACGTGGCAGCTGCCGTGCAGCGCGCGGTTCATCGCCCGCTCGGCCTCGACGCAGCGCCGCGTGGGCGCATGGTCGAGCACCGATAGCAGGCGCTGCACGGCGGTATCGCCGTCGCGGCTCTCGATCGCGATCGCGCCCTGCGCGGGTGCGGGCAGCCAGCCCGGCGCCAGCAGCCGCGAACGAATCCGCGCTTCCAGCCCCAGCCGCAGCAGGCCTGCGCAGGCGAGCACGATGGCGTCGTAGTCGCCGCCGTCGAGCCGCGCCAGCCGCGTGTTGACGTTGCCGCGCAGGTCGCGCAACTGCAGGTCGGGCCGGCGCGCGCGCAGCTGCGCCTGGCGCCGCAGCGACGAGGTGCCGACGCAGGCGCCCTCGGGCAAGGCGTCGATCCCGTCGAAGCGGTTGCTGACGAAGGCATCGGCGGGGTCGGCGCGCTCCAGGATCGCCGGCAGGGCGAAGCCCGGCTCCAGCGCCATCGGCACGTCCTTGAGCGAATGCACCGCGCAATCCGCCTCGCCGCGCTGCATCGCCACTTCCAGTTCCTTGAGAAACAGGCCCTTGCCGCCGATCGCGGCCAGCGAACGGTCGAGCACCTCGTCGCCGCGCGTACTCAACGGCACCAGCGCGACCTCCAGCCCCGGATGCGCCGCGCGCAGGCGCGCGGCCACGTGTTCGGTCTGCCACAGGGCGAGCGGGCTCTTGCGGGTGGCGATGCGAAGCAGGTCCATGCACGCATTATCCCCTGCGCGGGCTCCTCGGTGGCGCGCCCGCCGGCCTGCGCGGGCTAGAGGCTGCGGATGGTGTCGCGCAGCTGCGCCACGCAGCGGCGGCTGACTTCCAGCGGGCGGTCGCCGTGGCGCAGGATGGCGTGGACGTGGCCGTCCAGCCCGCGCCGCAGCTCGACCAGCTCGTGCCGGGCCACCAGGCAGTTGCGGTGGATGCGCAGGAAACGGTCGCCGAACTCCTCCTCCAGCGACTTCAGCGACTCCTCGATCAGGTCCTCGCCGCGGGCGTGGTGCACCACCACGTACTTTTCCTCGGCCTGCAGGTAGTGGATGTCCTCCACCGGGATCAGGCGCAGGCTGCCGCGCAGGCGCGCGCACAGGTGCGTGCGGCGCTTGCCGTCGCCGCCCTCCGTGCGGCTGCGCTCGAGGCCGGCGGTGAAGGTGCGCACGCGCTCGAGTGCGGCCTGCAGGCGCTCGGCGCGCACAGGCTTCACCAGGTAGTCGACGGCGGCGGCTTCGAACGCGGACAAGGCGTGGGCGTCGTAGGCGGTGCAGAACACCACCGCCGGGCGAGGTTCGAAGGCCGCCAGGTGGCGCGCGGCCTCGAGGCCGTCGATGCCGGGCATGGCGATGTCGAGCAGCACCAGGTCGGGTTCGTGTTCGGCGCAGGCCTGCAGGGCGGTGCGGCCGTCTCCGGCCTCGGCCACCACCACGATGTCGGCATGGGCCGCGAGCAGGCTGCGCAGGCGCTCGCGGGCCAGCGGTTCGTCGTCGGCGATGACCACCTTCATGCGGTCCTCCTTCCGCTCCCCAGCGGCAGCTCGAGCTCGCAGGCATAGTAGCCCGCGTCCCAGCCGCAGGCCATGCGCGCGCGCGGCCCGAAGGCGTAGCCGATGCGGTGGGCGATGCTGCGCTGCGCATGGCCCGCGCCGTGCACGCCCGGCGCGCCCGGGGACTCCGGCGGCAGCGACGGATTGCGCACGCCGAGCCGCAGGACCTCGCCATCCGCCTCGAGGATGATCTCCACCGTCCCGCCTTCCGGGAGCCGCGAAATGCCGTGCAGCACCGCGTTCTCCAGCAGCGGCTGCAGCACCAGCCGCGGCATCGGCAGGTCCCAGGGCAGCGGCTCGTGGCGGCGCCACTGCACGCGCAGGCGCTCGCCCAGGCGCAGCTGCTCGATGACCAGGTAGTGTTCGGACAGCCGTACTTCCTCGGCGAGCGAGGAGTCGTCCTCGCCCGCGCCGAGCGCGGCGCGGAACAGGTCCGACAGGTCCAGCACCGAGCGCTCGGCCACGTCCGGATCCCGGCGCAGCAGGCTGGCGATCATGTTCATGCTGTTGAACAGGAAGTGCGGGCGGATCCGCGCCTGCAGCGCATCGGCCTCGGCGCGCGCGTGCGCGGCCAGCTGCGCCTGCCAGCGGTCGATGACGTAGAAGTAGCGCAAGGCCAGCGCGGTGATCAGCGTGACCACGCCGGCCGAGCCGGTCACGAAGCGCATGGCCGACGGCCAATCGCCTGCGCCGCCCACGCTCGCGAACAGCGCGTGCACGATCGCCGCGACCGTCGCCGCCACGGCCGCGGCCAGCGCCACCGCGAGCAGCGCGCCGGTGCGCCGCGGCAGCCGCGACAGAGCGCGGCGCGACACGCACAGCAGCACCGACACCGAGAGCGCCATCCACAGCGCGAAGCCGCTGGTCGAGAGCACGCGCGGCGGGTCCCAGTGCGTGCCGGCGTCCGGCACCAGCACGACGACGACGACCACCAGCTGGGCGATGCCGAGCATCGCCGCCAGCCGCGGCAGCCGGCAGAGATCCGGCAGCCAGGGCTCGTCGGCGCGCCGTTCGCCCATGGCTCAGCCCGCGTCGAAGCGCTTCGCCAGCCAGTCGCCGAGGTCGCGGATCTCCTCGGCGCAGACCGAGTGCGGCATCGGGTAGGCATGCCACTCGACCTCGAAGCCGAGCTCGCGCAGCAGCGCGGCGCTCTGCTGGCCGGCCTGGAACGGGACCACGGGGTCCTGGCTGCCGTGGGCCATGAACACCGGCTGCCGCTCGGCACCCACCGCCAGCGCCGCGCGCGCCTTCGGCGCCGCGGGGACGTAGGTCGACAGCGCGACGAGGCCGCCCAGCGGATCGGCGCTGCGCAGGCCGGCCGCCAGCGTGACCGCGCCGCCCTGCGAGAAGCCGGCGAGGATGATCCGCGAGCGCGGCACTCCGCGCTCCACTTCGCGCGCGACCAGGGCTTCGACCTGCTCCACCGACTGGCTGACGCCGGACTCGTCGGCGCGGTTGGCCAGGTCGATGTCGACGATGTCGTACCAGGCGCGCATCGGCACGCCGTTGTTGATCGTCACCGGGCGCACCGGCGCATGCGGGAACACGAAGCGCAACGCCGGCCAGCCGCGGCGCAGCAGTTCGGGGACGATCGGCACGAAGTCGTGGCCGTCGGCGCCCAGGCCGTGCAGCCAGAGGATGCTCCAGGACGGCTGGGGACCCGTCTCGCGCTCGATGCATTCCAGCAGCATGGCAACCTCGTGGACCGGGCGCGCCATTATGCATGGGGCGCGCCCGCGCCTCCGGGCTACCCGCCGAGGTTGAAGCGCACCGTGACCACCGAAGGCATGGCGCGGCCGGGCGGTTCGAAGCGGTAGCTGCCCACCGCCGCCAGGGCGGAGCGGTCGAAGATGCCGGGCGGGTCGGCGCTGACCACGCGCGTGTCGCCCACAGCGCCGTCGGCGCGGATGGTGAAGGCGACCTGCACCGAACCCTCCATCTTCCGGCTGAGCGCCAGCGAGGGAT
>JAEWZE010000214.1 GCA_023395465.1 Pseudomonadota bacterium | reverse complement strand
AGCCGGCCGACCGCGGCGCGCACGCGCATGCGCACACCGGCAAGCCCGGCGGGCGTCCGGCGCGCAGCGCCCAGCGCCTCGACTCGCGCGCCTGATCCGCGCGCGCAGACCGGTTTGAACGGCACGGCCGGCCCCTCGCGGGGTCGGCCGTTTTTCGTTGCACCTTGTGGGCCGCCGGCGGGCCGGGCACCTGTCCGGCGTGGAAGGCGCGACCGGCTGTGGTGGAGCGGAAGGCGCCAGGCGCGCAGCCTGGGCCGGCACGTCCGTGGCCTCCGTCCGTGGCCTCCGTCCGCGGGGATCAGCCGCTGGCGGCCTGCTCGCGCAGGGCGGGTGCGCGCGCCGGGCCCAGGTAGGCCGCGATCGCGCGCCGCATCAGGTACAGCAGCGGGATCAGCGCGATCGCCGCCAGCATCTTCCAGGCGTAGTTGACGCTGCTCACCGCCAGGAACAGCGAGGTCGGCCACTGCTGCGGGCCGAGCACGAAGGCGATCCAGATCACCACGAAGCTGTCGACCAGCTGCGAGACCGCGGTCGAGCCGGTGGCGCGCAGCCACACCATGCGCTCGCCGGTGGCGCGGCGGATGCGGTGGAACACCTGCACGTCGATCAGCTGCCCGACCAGGAACGCGACCACCGAGCCGGCGATCGTCCACAGCCCCTGGCCGAACACGGCCGCGAACGCCGCCTGGTAGTCGGGCACGCCCTGCGCCCGCGCCGCGCCGACCCACCAGTCGGCCGGTGCGAGCGCGATCGCCACGAAGGCGAACACGAAGCCATAGACGATCAGCGCCACCGCGATCCACGAGATCATCTTCACCCCGCGCCGGCCGAAGTATTCGTTCACCACGTCGGTGAAGACGAACACCACCGGCCACAGCAGGGTGCCGGCGGTGAAGCTCAGCGAGCCGTTCTGGCCGAACAGGTTCCAGGCCAGCGGCGCGATGCCGAGCGTGTCCTCGAGCGCGAAGATCTTGACCCCGATGAACTCGGCCAGCACTGCGTTGACGCAGAAGAAAGCGGCCAGCGCGATGAACAGCCGCGTGGCGCGATCGTCGAGCAGGCGGGCGGTCGGGGCGGGGGCGTCCACGGCCGAAAGTGTAGCGGCAGGATGGCCGGCGCATGCCGGAGCGCTGCGGGGACGGGATCGCGGCGCCGTGCGCGGCGGCTTGCGCGTGCGTTGGCGCCTTCCTGCCCGCGCGCGAGCCGCGCGCATCGCGCTAGTCGAACAGCACCACCTGGCGGATCGCCTCGCCGCGGGCGAGGCGGTCGAAGCCGGCGTTGATGTCGTCCAGCGACAGCGTATGCGTGAGCAGCCGGTCCACCGGCAGGCGCCCGGCGCGATGCAGGGCGATGTAGCGGGGGATGTCGCGTTGCGGCACCGCCGAGCCCATGTACGAGCCTTTCACCGTCCGCTCCTCGGCCACCAGGCTCACCGCCGGCACGCTGAAGGCGCGATCGGGCGCGGGCAGGCCGACGGTGACGGTGGTGCCGCCGCGCGCGGTCGCGGCATAGGCGGTGGCCAGCACCTGCGCGTTGCCTGCGGTCTCGATGGCATGGTCGGCGCCACCGGCGGTGGCCTCGCGCACCTGCGCCGCGACGTCGCCCGTGCGCGCGTCGATGCAGTGGCTGGCGCCCAGTTCGCGCGCCAGCGCCAGCTTCTCCGGCACCACGTCCACCGCGACCAGCGGCCACGCCGAGCACGCGGCCGCGCCCAGCAGCGCCGAGAGGCCGACGCCGCCGAGTCCGAACACCGCCACCGATTCGCCGGGGCGCACCCCGGCAGTGTTCACCACCGCGCCCACGCCGGTCATCACCGCACAGCCGAACAGCGCCGCGATGTGCGGCGGCAGCGCCGGATCCACGCGCACCGCGGAGTGCTCCGAGAGCACCGCGTACTCGGCGAAGCCGGAGATGCCCAGGTGGTGATGCAGCGGTGCGTCGTCGCCGTCGCGCAAGCGCATCGCCCCGCCCAGCAGGCTGCCGCGGGCGTTGGCCGCCGCGCCCGGTTCGCACAGCACCGGGCGGCCGCGCGCGCAGGGTCCGCAGTGGCCGCACATCGGCACGAACGAACACACCACGCGGTCGCCCACGCGCAGCGTGGCGACGCCGGCGCCCAGTTCGACCACCTCGCCGGCGGCCTCGTGGCCCAGCAGCATCGGCATCGGCCGCGGCCGCGAGCCGTCGATCACCGACAGGTCCGAGTGGCACAGGCCCGCCGCGCGCACGCGTACCAGCACCTCGCCGGGCCCGGGCGGCAGCACGCGCACGCTGTCGATGGCCAGCGGCCGGGACTGCGCGTACGGCGCCGGTGCGCCCATCGCGCGCAGTACCGCCGCGCGCATCGCGGTCACGGTGCGGGCTCCACCAGCAGCGGCTGCAGCGCGGCGCGGATGCGTTCGGGGATCGGCGTGCTGCGCCGGCTGTCGCGGTCGACGAAGACATGCACGAACCAGCCTTCCGCCGCCGGCGCTTCCTCGCCCGCGCGGAACAGGCCGATGCCGTAGCGCACGCTGCTGGTGCCGAGCTTCTCCACCCGCAGCCCGACGTCGACGCTGCCGGGGAAGGCGATCTCGCGCAGGAAGCGGCAGTGCGATTCGGCGCACAGCCCGATCGCGCCGCCGCGGTGGATGTCGAGCCCGCCTTCGGTGATCAGGTACGTGTTGATCACCGTGTCGAAGTAGCTGTAGTACTCGACGTTGTTGACGTGGCCGTAGACGTCGTTGTCCTTCCAGCGGGTGGCGATGGACAGGAAGTGGCGATAGTCCGCGCGCGCGCTCATGGATGCTCCCCGCCCGTGGCCGGCACCGCGGCGGGCGCGTCCTGTTCGCGGCCTACCAGCAGCCACCAGCAGGCCACCGCCGCGGCGAGCGCGATCCAGGGATCGAACAGCGACAGCGCCACGCCGCCGAGCACCGCGCTGCCGCGCTCGGCGTTGCTGCGCGGAATCGCCAGGCCGATGTAGGCGCAGGCGAAACCGGTGGTGACCAGGGTGATCGACAGCGCCACGCCCAGCAGCGGCTGCAGCCCGGTCAGCAGCGGCAGCAGGAAGTAGATCACCGGCAAGCCCATCATGTAGTACGAGACCAGGCCGCTGTGCAGGTCGCGCATCGACTGCGGGCCTTCGCGCCAGCGCGACACCACCACCACATGCACGCCCGCCCACAGCGATCCCTGGGTGGGAAAGAACGGCGACACCAGGCCGGCGGCGGCGTTGCGCGTGGCCAGCACCAGGTGCGAGCGCCGGGGATCGATGCGGATCGGATCGTCGGGGCGCGCGGCCTGCGCGTCGCGGATCACCGCATCGCCGGTGACCCAGTCGCCGAACTGGATCACGTAGGTCAGCAGCACCAGCGGCAGCACGTCCAGGTACATCGACAGCGGCGGCCAGCCGATCGAGAGGGGCGACATCTTCGCCACCGCATCGGCCACCGGCGGCGCAAGCCAGCCCCACTGCACGTCGTAGCTCACCTCGCCCACCAGCGGGCCGACCACGGCCGCCGCCAGGAATCCGGGCAGCAGCCCGAGCGCGGTGAAGTGGCGCAGCCAGCGATGGCGGGCCTGCCAGCGGTGCAGCGGCGCGGAGAACACCACCACCAGGCAGATCGCGCAGGCCAGCAGGATCGACACCGGCTGCTGCTCGAGGAAGCGTGGCGCGTCGGTCACGAACACCTGGCGGAAGGCGGCCAGCGCCGAACCGATCAGGATCGTGGCGCGCAGCGTCGGCGGCAGCCAGCCGATGAGCCGCGGGCCGGCACGGCTGATGCCGAGCACGAACACCAGCAGCGCATAGCCCAGCGACAGCGCGGTCATCGCCTGGAAGCGCAGCTCCGGCGTGTCGTAGCGCGCCAGCACGAAGGCCAGCACCAGCGGCAGCGCCGGCGTGGTCCAGCCCGGCGCATAGGGATCGCCGAACACCCACAGCGAGACCACCAGGAAGGTGCTGATCAGCAGCGAGGTGGCGATGCCTTCCTCGAAGCTCATGCCGAAGTAGCCGGTGAGGATCGGCACCAGCGCCAGTCCGGTCGCGGTCGCGACCAGGGTGCCCTGCAGCAGTTCGGGCCAGTGCGGGCGGGTGTGCAGGAACGGCAGACGGAAGGTGAACGGACCCCAGCGCCATCCGCTGCGCTCGCGCACCGCGGCCGGGTCGGTCGCGCCGCTCACGTCGCGTTCCCGTCTTCGGCTTCCTGCAGCGCCCGCCACTGCACCTTGCCGGTGGCGCTGCGCGGCAGCGCGTCGCGGAACTCGACCGCGTGCGGCACCTTGTAGGCGGCCATGTGCGCGCGCGCCCATTCGATGATGCCGGCCTCGTCGGCGTCGTGGCCCTCGCGCAGCACCACGATCGCCTTGGCGCTCTCGCCGCGGTGGGCGTCGCGCATGCCGATCACGCAGGCCTCCTGCACCGCGGGATGGCCGTACAGCAGCGCCTCCACCTCGGCCGGCCAGATCTTGAAGCCCGAGGCGTTGATCATGCGCTTGAGCCGGTCGACCATGAAGAAGTAGCCCTCGTCGTCGACGTAGGCCAGGTCGCCGGTGCGCAGGAAGCGCTTGCCGTCGATCTCGGCGAAGCTGCCCGGATCGTCCTCGGGGCGGCCGTGGTAGCCGAGCATCACCTGCGGCCCGTGGGTGACGATCTCGCCGACCTCGCCGGTCGGCAGTTCCTCCAGGGTCAGCGGATCGACCACGCGCGAATCGGTGTCCAGGATCGGCAGCCCCAGGCACTGCGGCTTGGGCCGGTGCACCGGGTTGAGGTGGGTCGGCGCCATGGTTTCCGACAGGCCGTAGCCTTCGACATAGTCGATGCCCCACAGCTGGCGGATGCGTTCGGCGACCGCCCTGGGCATGGCCGCGCCGCCGCCGGTGAGGACGTGCATCGAGGACAGGTCGAAGGCCGACAGGTCCTGGGCGAGGAAGTCCATCAGCATGGTCGGGATCGCGGTCCACGCGCCGGCGCGGTGGCGTTCGATCAGCAGCGCGGCGCAGCGCCGGTCCCAGCGCGTCATCACCACCATGGTGTTGCCACGGTAGACCGGCGTGTTGATCCCGTTCTGCAGGCCGGTGACGTGGAACATCGGCAGGCTGGCCAGCACCACCGTGTCCTTGGGCACGAAGCACCACTCGGGTCCGGCGACGGCGGTATGCATCACGCTGCGATGGGTGTGCAGGCAGCCGCGCGGCGCGCCGGTGGTGCCCGAGGTGTAGGGCATCACCGCCAGGTCGTCGGGGCCGGCCTGGTGCGCGGATGGCGCGAGCCCGGCCGCCAGCGCCGTGTTCCAGGCGATCGCGCCTTCGAACGCCTGGCGCGGCTGCGCCACGACCTCGGGCAGCGGCAGGTCGGTGCCGGCATCGATGTAGTCGGAGTACGTGGCCACGACCACGTGGTCGAGCAGCTCCCCGCGCAGCGGCAGCAGCTCCGGCGCCAGCTCCTGCGCGACCAGCGCGGTGCGCGCGCCGCTGTCGCGCACGATGTGTCGTACCTCTTCCAGCCGGTTCATGCTGTTGACCGGCACCACCACCGCGTCGGCGCGCAGGATCGCGTAGACCGCGACGACGAACTGGGGACAGTTCTGCATGAACAGCGCCACGCGGTCGCCGCGGGCCACGCCGCAGCGCTGCTGCAGGAAGCCGGCCAGCGCATCGACCTGCGCGGCCAGCTGCGCGTAGTCGAGGGCGCCGCCGTAGTAGAGCGTGGCCGGGCGCTGCGGATAGCGGCGCGCGCTGATCGCGAGGTTCTCGTACAGCGAGGTCCGGGGCAGTTCGAGATGGTGCGGCAGGCCGGGTGGCCAGTGCGGGGAACGCGGCATGGATCGGCTCCTGTGTCGTCGTTGCGCGGAACTCAGCCGGCCAGCTGCGGCAGCACCACCAGCTTGCCCACCGCCTCGCGCGCCAGCAGCGCCTCGAGCGCGGCCGGCGCCTGCGACAGCGGGTAGCGGCGAGAGACCAGCGGCCGCAGCGCGCCCTCGCGCAGCCAGGCCAGCAGCTCGCGGGTGTTGGCGGCGCTGGCTGCGGGCTCGCGGCGCACGAACTCGCCCCAGAACACGCCGACCAGGGACGCGCCCTTGAGCAGCAGCAGGTTGGCCGGCAGCTTCGGGATGTCGCCGGCGGCGAAGCCGACGACCAGATGGCGGCCGCGCCAGGCGAGCGAACGCAGCGCGGTCTCGGTCATGTCGCCGCCGACCGGGTCGTAGACGATGTCGACGCCGCGTCCGCCGGTGAGCGCCTTGAGCCGCTCGCGGAAGGCCGGGTCGGTGGAGTCGAGCGCTTCGTCGGCGCCGCGCGAACGCGCCGCCTCGCGCTTGGCCTCGCTCGATGCCGCGGCGATCACGCGCAGGCCCATGCGCTTGCCCAGTTCCACCGCCGCCACGCCGACGCCGCCGCCGGCACCGAGCACCAGCAGGGTCTCGCCGGGCTGCGCCTGCGCGCGGTCCTTGAGCGCGTGCCAGGAGGTGCCGTAGGTGAGCAGGAAGCTGCCGGCCAGCTCCAGCTCCTCGTCGCCGGTGTCGGTCGGCAGCACCACCAGGTGGCGCGCGTCGGCCAGCACCTCCTCGGCGTAGGCACCGAAATCCGCGGTGCCGGCCACCCGGTCGCCGACGCGCGGCGCGGTCACGCCTTCGCCGGTGGCGGTGACCGTGCCGGCGAACTCCGAACCCGGGGAGAACGGGAACGCCGGCCGCAGCTGGTACTTGCCGGCCACCATCAGCGCGTCGGGAAAGTTCACCGAGGCCACGTGCACGCGCACGCGCACCTGCCCGGGTCCGGGCGCGGGCAGCGCCATGTCGGTGACGCGCAGCGTGTCGGGGCTGCCCCAGGCTTCGCAGGTCACGGCTCTCACGCGGGATTCCTCCGTCGGGATGGCGGGATCAGAAACGGCCTTCGGTGGCCTCGTAGACGCGGTTGCGCAGCGCGACGAGCTTCGGGCCGAAGTCCTGCACCAGCTTCTCGCGCGTCATCACCGAGACGCGGCCGCTGATGTTGAAGGCGAAGTGGCGGGTGCGGTCGGCCGAGACCATCGGCACGCCCACCGCGAACACGTCCGGGTGCCAGTCGCCCATCGAGAACACGAAGCCGTAGGTCTCGTAGTCCTGGCGCGCGCGCTCGATGCCGGCGCGGATCCTGGGCCAGTCCGCCGGCGGCGTGCTGCGTTCGAAATCCAGCATGCGCAGGTCGAACAGTTCGCGCGGGCGCGCGGCCAGGTCGGCGCGACCCAGCGCGGTGGTGCCGTGCGGCACGTGCGCACCCTTCTCCAGCCGCAGGTTGAACGTCTCGTCGCCCTGGCAGACTTCCAGCAACAGCATGCGCAGCCCGTCCGGTACCGCGAGCATCACCGCGGCGCGGGTGTATTCGGCCAGCTCCTGCATCAGCGGCTGGGCGATGCCGACGATGTCGTGCCCGGCCATGTAGGCGTGGCCGAGGCCGAGCACGGCCGGACCCAGCGCGTACTTCTCGCGCGCCGGCGCGTATTCGAGATAGCCGAGCGTGGCCAGGGTCTGGGTCAGCCGCGACACCGTGGCCTTGGGCAGGCGCGTGCGGCGGGCGATGTCCTGGTTGCCGAGGTAGCGCTCCTCGGGATGGCCGCGGCTGCGTTCGAAGCAGCGCAGGATCGAGAACGCGCGGACCACCGAGTTCACCAGCTGCGGGTTGCGGCCGTCCGGATCGGTGGACAGGCTCTGGATGTCGCGGCGTGGATTGCCCATCAGCGTTCTCCCTCCTGCCGCGCGTGCTTCTTCAGCTCGATGCGGGCGATGGTTTCGCGATGCACCTCATCGGGGCCGTCGGCCAGGCGCAGCGAGCGGTTGTGCGCCCAGGCCCGGGCCAGGAAGGTGTCCTGGCTCACCCCGGCCGCGCCGTGCGCCTGCACCGCCCAGTCGATCACCTGTTCGGCGGCCTGCGGCGCGATCACCTTGATCATCGCGATCTCGGCGCGCGCGGCCTTGTTGCCGACGGTGTCCATCATCCGCGCGGCCTGCATCACCATCAGCCGCGCCTGGTCGAGCAGGCAGCGCGACTGGGCGATGCGCTCGCGCCAGATCGACTGTTCCGACACCTGGCGGCCGAACGCCCTGCGCTGCGACAGCCGCTGGCACATCAGCGCGAGCGCGCGCTCGCCGGCGCCGATCGCGCGCATGCAGTGGTGGATACGGCCGGGGCCGAGGCGGCCCTGCGCGATCTCGAAGCCGCGGCCCTCGCCCAGCAGCATGTTGGCCGCGGGCACCCGTACGCTCTCCAGCGCGATCTGCATGTGGCCATGCGGCGCGTCGTCGTAGCCGTACAGGTCCATCGCGCGCTCGACGGTCAGCCCGGGGGCGTCGGCCGGCACCAGGATCATCGAGTGGCGGTGGTGCCTGTCCGCGTCCGGGTTGGAGATGCCCATGACGATGTGGACCGCGCAGCGCGGATCGCCGGCGCCCGAGGCGTACCACTTGCGGCCGTCGATCACGTAATCGTCGCCGTCGCGGCGGATCGTGCATTCCAGGTTGGTGGCGTCGGAGGAGGCCACCGCGGGTTCGGTCATCAGGAACGCCGAACGGATCCGCCCTTCGAGCAGCGGCAGCAGCCACTGCGCCTGCTGCGCGTCGCTGCCGTAGCGCGCCAGCACTTCCATGTTGCCGGTGTCCGGCGCGCTGCAGTTGAACACCTCCGGGGACCAGTACACGTGCCCCATCAGTTCGGCGAGCGGGGCGTAGTCGAGGTTGGACAGGCCTTCCGGGGCGTGCGGGCAGTCGGGCAGGAACAGGTTCCACAGGCCCTGCGCGCGCGCCTCGCCCTTGAGCCGCTCGATCACCGCGCTGGCCTGCCACGGATTGCCGGCGGCGCGCGCCCGGGCATCTTCGGCGGCGTGGGCGGCCTCTTCGGGCCAGACGTGCTGCTGCAGGAACGCCTTCAGGCGCTGGTGCAGGGTTTGGGCGCGCGGACTCGGGCTCAGGTCCATAAGTTCCGTAATGCGAAATGAAGTTCCAGTAACTCAGGATGCTATGCCGACTCTTCGGCAGGCGCAAGCGCTCGCGCCGCCAGGGCAGTTATGGTGCGGCGCATCACGTGTGGTGCTTGCAGCGATCAGAAATGCCCTCTAGATTGGATTCCAGATTGCAGAATTAAGTTCCATTATACGAAACATGATGTCCGACGTAGCCAGTACCGATTCGCCCAGCCTGCATGTCCTCGTCCGCCACCAGGACGTGGACGGCGCGCGCCTGGGCGCCAAGGTCGTGGTGGTGATCGACGTGCTGTTCGCCACCTCGACCATCGTGCGCGTGCTCGGCGCCGGGGCGGGGGCGGTGTATCCGGCGCGCGACGACGACGATGCCCGGCAAGAGGCCGCGCGCCGCGTCGGGGCGGTGATCGCCGGCGAATACCTGGCGCGCACCCTGCCGGGGTGGGCGCCCGCAACGCCGCTGGCGCTGTCGGCGCAGGTGCGCGAAGGCAGCGAGCTGGTCTACTCCACCACCAACGGCACCCGCGCCATCGCCGCCTGTGCCGGCGCGGTGGCGGTGTACGCCGGCGCCCTGACCAATGCCGCCGCGCTCGCGCGCCACATCGCGCAGGCGCACCCCGGCGTGCCGGTGCTGCTGGTCTGCGCCGGATCGCTGGGCCGGCTGTGTCTGGGCGATTTCATCGGCGCCGGGCACGTGGTGCGCGCGCTGCGCACATGCGCCGGCTATGCACCGAGCGACGCGGCGCTGGCGGCCGAGCTGGCCGCGCTGGCGGCCGAGCCGGTGGCGGCGCTGTCGGGCTCGCGGGTGGGGCGGCTGCTGGCCGACGCCGGCCTCGAGGACGAGATCGCCGATGCCGGCAACCGCGACTGCTGTGAGGTGGTGCCGGTGCTGCGCGACGGACGCATGGTGAGGGCGGCGGCATGAGCGCGGCCGGACCGTTCCCCTCGGTGGAGGACAACGTGGCTGCGCTGCAGGCCTGGCTGCAGGCGCGGCTCGAAGGCTTCGGCGGCGCGATGCAGGTCGAGCGGCTGGCCGGCGGCCGCTCCAATCCCGGCTGGCGCCTGCGTACCGCCGCGCGCGACTGCGTGCTGCGCGCGCGTCCCGGTCCGCGCGCGCGGCTGCTGCCCTCGGCGCACGCGATCGAGCGCGAGTTCCGCGTGCAGCAGGCGCTGGCCGGCAGCGGCGTGCCGGTGGCCGCGATGCACGTGCTGTGCGAGGACGAGTCGCTGATCGGCGCCGGCTTCTACGTCATGGACTTCATCGACGGCGAGATCTTCGGCGACCAGTCGCTGCCGGGCCTGGAGCCGCCTGCGCGCGGCGCCCGCTACGACGCCATGAACACGGCGATCGCGACCCTGCACGGCCTCGATGTCGATGCGCTGGGGCTGCGCGACTACGGCCGCAGCGGGGGCTACTTCGCGCGCCAGATCGACCGCTGGACGCGCCAGTACGCGGCCAGCCGCGACGAGGCCATCGCCGACATGGAGCGGCTGATCGCCTGGCTGCCGGCGCACCTGCCGCGCGAGCAGGACGAGCCGGTCGCGCTGGTGCACGGCGATTTCCGGCTCGACAACCTGGTGTTCGCGCAGGGCCAGCCGCGCCTGCTGGCGGTGCTGGACTGGGAGCTGTCCACGCTGGGCCATCCGCTGGCCGACTTCGCCTACCACGTGATGAGCTGGCATATCGCGCCGGGCTTCCTCGCCGGGCTCGGCGGCCTGGACCTGGACGCGCTCGGGATTCCGGACGAGCACGCCTACGTGCGCGACTACGAGCGCCGCACCGGCCTGCGCGTCGGCGAGCACTGGGACTTCTGCCTGGCCTACAACCTGTTCCGCCTCGCCGCGATCCTGCAGGGCGTGGGCGCGCGGGCGCGGGCCGGCATGGCCACCGATCCGGAGGCGCTGCGCTTCGCCGCGCAGGTGCCGGCGCTGGCGGCCCTGGGCTGGCGATTCGCCCGGCGCGCGGAGGCGACCGCATGAACGCCAAGCGTCCACTTCTTCTCCCCGACAAGGTGCAGGCATCGACATGGCGGTAGGCACGACGATCCGCGACGGCATTGCCGTCGTCAGCTTCGACAATCCCCCGGTCAACGGGTTGGGCCTTGCGGTGCGCCGCGGCCTGGCCGAGGCGCTGGCCCAGGCCAACGAGGATGGCGCCGTGCGCGGCATCGTGCTCACCGCGGCCGGCCGGTTCTTCTCCGGCGGCGCCGACATCAAGGAATTCAACACCCCGCGCGCGGAGCAGGCGCCGAACCTGCACGACCTGATCGCCGCGGTGGAATCCAGCGCCAAGCCGGTATGCGTGGCGATCAACGGCACCGCGCTGGGCGGCGGCCTGGAGCTGGCGCTGGGCGCGCACTACCGCGTGGCGCATGCGCAGGCCGAGGTCGGCCTGCCGGAGGTCAAGATCGGCATCCTGCCCGGTGGCGGCGGCACCCAGCGCCTGCCGCGCGTGGTCGGGCTGGAAACCGCGCTCAACATGATCGTCTCCGGCACGCCGGTGGCGGCCGGCCGGCTAGTCGACACGGCGCTGTTCGACGCGGTGGTGGAGGGCGATCCGGTCGCGGCCGCGGTCGAACTGCTGCAGGCCCGGATTGCCGCCGGCGGCCCGCACCCGCGCGTGCGTGACCGCGCGGTCGAGCACGCGGATGCGCAGGCGTTCCTGGCCTGGGCGCGCATGGGCGTGGCTGCCGCTTCGAAACACTACCCGGCGCCGCTGCGCTGCGTGGACGCGGTCGCCGCGTCGCTCAGGTCCTTCGACGAAGGCATGGCGATCGAGCGCGAAGGCTTCACCGTGCTGCTGCATTCGCCCGAATCGCGCGCGCTGCGCCACGCCTTCTTCGGCGAACGCGCGGCCGGTCGCATCGACGACATCGGCCCGGACGTGCGACCGCGCACGATCGAACGCGTGGGCATCGTCGGTGCCGGCACCATGGGCGGCGGCATCGCCATGAACTTCCTCAACGCCGGTATCCCGGTGGCGCTGCTGGAGACCTCGCAGGAGGCGCTCGACCGCGGCCTGGCCACCATCCGCCGCAACTACGAGGCCAGCGCGAAGAAGGGCCGGCTGACCGCGGAACAGGTGGAGCAGCGCATGGCGCTGGTCGCGCCCTCGCTCGACTACGCCGCGCTGGCCGATGCCGACCTGGTCATCGAGGCGGTGTACGAGGACTACGCGGTCAAGCAGGCGGTGTTCGAACGCATCGACGCGGCGGCGCGGCCGGGGGCGATCCTCGCCACCAACACGTCCACGCTCGACGTGGACCGGGTCGCCGCGTTCACGCGGCGCCCGCAGGACGTGCTCGGCCTGCACTTCTTCAGCCCCGCCAACGTGATGCGCCTGCTGGAAGTGGTGCGCGGCGCGAGGACGGCGCCGGACGTGATGGCCACCGCGATGGCGGTGGCGAAGCGGATCCGCAAGACCGCGGTGGTCTCGGGCGTGTGCGACGGCTTCATCGGCAACCGCATGATCGAGCAGTATTCGCGCCAGGCCACCTTCCTGCTCGAGGAGGGCGCGTTGCCGCAGCAGGTGGACCGCGCGATGGAGGCCTTCGGTTTCGCGATGGGTCCGTTCCGGATGGGCGACCTGGCCGGCAACGACATCGGCTGGGCGATCCGCAAGCGCCGCTACCTCGAGCAGCCCGACATGGTCTATGCGGACAACGCCGACGCGCTGTGCGAGATGGGCCGCTACGGCCAGAAGACAGGCAAGGGCTGGTACGACTACCGGCCCGGCGACCGCACCGCGCATCCGTCGCCCGAGGTCGAAGCCATGATCGTCGAACGGTCGCAGGCGCAGGGTATCGCGCGCCGCGCGATCGACGACCGCGAAATCGTCGAGCGGCTGGTGTACGCGCTGGTCAACGAAGGCGCGCGCATCCTCGAGGAGGGGATCGCCGCGCGCGCCTCGGACATCGACATCGTCTATCTGTCCGGCTACGGCTTTCCGCCGTGGCGCGGCGGGCCGATGTTCCATGCCGACCAGGTCGGCCTCTACAACCTGCTCGCGGCGATGCGCCGCTACGCGAGCGGCCACCGCGGCGAGGCCTGGGCGCCGGCGCCGCTGCTGGTCGAACTGGCCGAAGCAGGCCGCTCCTTCAACGATCCGGTCGCGCGCCCGCGCGCCGCCGCCGCGTGAGGTCCGCCGTGAACGAAGCCGTCATCGTGTCCACCGCCCGCACCGGCCTGGCCAAGAGCTGGAAGGGCGCGCTCAATCTCAGCCACGGCGCCACCGTTGGCGGCCACGTGGTGCGCCACGCGGTCGAACGCGCCGGCATCGATCCGGCCGAGGTCGAGGACGTCGTGCTGGGCTGCGCCTGGCCCGAAGGCGCCACCGGCAGCAACATCGCCCGCCAGGCGGCGATCCGCGCCGGCCTGCCGGCCAGCGTGCCCGGCGCCACCGTCAACCGCTTCTGCGCCTCGGGCCTGCAGGCGATCGCGCAGACCGCGCAGCGCATCGTCGCCGGCGAGGGCGAGGCGTTCGTGGCCGGCGGCGTGGAGTGCATCTCCACGGTGCAGAACACGATCAACCAGCACATGCTCGAAGACGTATGGATGGCGCGCCACTATCCGGCGATCTACATGCCGATGCTGCAGACCGCCGAGAACGTCGCGCGCCGCTACGGCATCGACCGCGAACGCCAGGACCGCTACGGCGCGGAAAGCCAGCAACGCGCCGCGGCGGCGCAGGCGGCCGGGCGCTTCGACGACGAGATCGTGCCGATCACGGTGCGCCAGGCGGTCGCCGACCCGGCGACCAGGGCGATGGTCACGCGCGAGGTCACGCTGTCGGCCGACGAGGGCGTGCGTGCCGACACCACCTTCGACGCGGTGTCCAGGATCCGGACCGCGCTGCCGGGCGGGGTGATCTCGGCCGGCAACGCCAGCCAGTTCTCCGATGGCGCCTCGGCCTGCGTGCTGATGTCGGCCGCCGCCGCGGCGCGGCGCGGGCTGCGGCCGCTGGGCGTGTTCCGCGGCTATGCGGTCGCCGGCTGCGAGGCCGACGAGATGGGCATCGGCCCGGTGTTCGCGGTGCCGAAACTGCTCGAATGGGCCGGGCTCTCGGTCGAGGACATCGGCCTGTGGGAGCTCAACGAGGCCTTCGCCGTGCAGGTGCTGTACTGCATGGATCGGCTCGGCATCCCGCACGAGCGGCTCAACGTCAACGGCGGCGCGATCGCGGTCGGACATCCCTACGGCGTCAGCGGCGCGCGACTGGTCGGCCACGCGCTGATCGAGGGCCGGCGTCGCGGCGCGAAGTACGTGGTCGTGACCATGTGCGTGGGCGGCGGCCAGGGCGCCGCGGGCCTGTTCGAGGTGGCCTGACGCGATGCCCGGCCTGCTGCTCTCGCGCGAGGACCTGCGCTTCCAGCTCTACGACTGGCTGGAGGCGGAGTCGCTGCTGTCCGCGCCGCGCTTCGCCGAGCACTCGCGCGAGACCTTCGAGGCGGTCCTCGACAGCTGCGAGCGGCTGGGCGAGGAAGTGCTTGCGCCCTGCCACGCGCTCTCCGATCGCGAGGAACCGGCGTTCGACGGCACGTCGGTGACGCTGCCCGACGCGGTGGTCGAGGCCGTGCGCGCGGTGGCCGGCAGCGGCCTGCTCGCCGCCACCCAGGACGAAGCGGTGGGCGGCATGCAGCTGCCGGTGCTGGTCGAGAAGGCGGCGCTGGCCTGGCTGTACGCGGCCAACATCGGCGCCTGCGCCTACCCGATGCTGACCGTCGGCAACGCCTCGCTGCTGCTCGCCCACGGCACGCCGGCGCAGGTCGAGGCGTTCGCGCTGCCGCAGCTGCGCGGCGAGTGGACCGGCACGATGTGCCTGTCCGAGCCGCAGGCGGGCTCCTCGCTGTCGGACATCACCACGCGCGCGCAGTACGAATGCGATTCGCCGCTCGGGCCGCGTTACCGCCTGTCCGGCCGCAAGATGTGGATCTCCGGCGGCGAGCACGGGATCCTCGACAACATCGTGCACCTGGTGCTGGCCAAGGTGCCCGACGAACACGGGCGGCTGCCGCCGGGCACGAAGGGCATTTCGCTGTTCGTCGTGCCGCGGACGTTGACGCAGGCGCAGGGGTTTGCCGGCGAACGCAACGACATCGACCTCGCCGGGCTCAACCACAAGCTCGGCTACCGGGCGGCGGTCAACTGCGCGCTGAACTTCGGCGAGGGCCGGCATGCGCCGGGCGGCCGGGCCGGCGCCGTCGGCTGGCTGGTCGGCGCGCCGGGCCAGGGCCTGGCCTGCATGTTCCACATGATGAACGACGCGCGCATCGGCGTCGGCCTCGGCGCGGTCGCGCTGGGCTACACCGCCTACCTGCGTGCGCTGGACTACGCGCGCAACCGCCCGCAGGGGCGCCTGCCCGGGCCCGCCGGCAAGGATCCTGCGCAGCCGCAGGTGGCGCTGGTCGCGCATGCCGACGTGCGCCGCATGCTGCTGGCGCAGAAGAGCTACGCCGAAGGCGGACTCGGCCTGGTGCTGTACTGCGCCAGGCTCGTGGACGAGGCGCGGATCGCGCGCGACGCCGGCGACGCCGAAGCCGCTGCCTCGCGCGGACTGCTGCTGGACATCCTCACCCCCATCGCCAAGAGCTGGCCCTCGCAGTGGTGCCTGGCCGGCAACGACCTGGCCATCCAGGTGCACGGCGGCGCGGGCTATACACGCGACTACGGCGTCGAGCAGCTCTGGCGCGACAACCGCCTCAACGCCATCCACGAAGGCACCCACGGCATCCAGGCCATCGACCTGCTCGGGCGCAAGGTCGTCATGCAGGACGGCGCGGCGTTCGAGGCCTATTGCGCGCTGCTGGACGCGAGCCTCGCGCGCGCCGCCGGGACCCCCTGCGCGGCATCGGCCGACGCGATCGCCGCGCGCATGGCGCGGCTGCGCGAGGTCACCGCGTGGCTGCTGCGCGTGGACGACCCGGTTGCGCGCCTGTCCAACGCCAGCGCCTACCTGGAAGTGTTCGGCCACCTCACCGTGGCCTGGGTCTGGCTTGGCCAGCTGCTGGCGCTGGGCGCGCGCGCGGACGACTTCGCCCGCGGCAAGCGCCACGCCGCGCGCTGGTTCCTGCGCTGGGAACTGCCGCGCGTGGACGCCTGGCTGGACCGCCTGGCCGATCTCGACGACACCGCGCTGACCATGCGCGACCAATGGTTCTGATGGGAGTCTCCATGCACGGCAACCGCACCCTGTTCGACATCGACGGCCGCGTCGCCCTGGTCACCGGCGGCTCGCGCGGCCTCGGCCTGCAGATCGCCGAGGCGCTGGGCGACTACGGCGCCAGCGTCATGATCTCCGCGCGCAAGCAGCACGAGCTCGACGCGGCGCTGCGCCACCTGCGCGGCCGCGGCATCCGCGCCGAGGCCTTCGCCGCCGATGTCGGCCAGCCCGACCAGGTGGCGCGGCTGGCCGAGGGCACGCTGTCGGCCTTCGGGCAGGTGGACATCCTGGTCAACAACGCCGGCGCCAGCTGGGGCGCCGATGCCGCCGACTATCCGCTCGAAGCCTGGGACAAGGTCTTCGACCTCAACGTGCGCGGGCTGTTCCTGCTGACCCAGCAGGTCGCGAAGCGCTCGATGCTGCCGCGCGGCGGCGGACGCATCATCAACATCGCGTCCATCGCCGGCCTGCGCGGCAACGCCGGCGGGGCGCTCAGGACCATCGCCTACAACGCGTCCAAGGGCGCGGTGGTCAACCTCACTCGCGCGCTGGCGGCCGAATGGGGCGGCCAGGGCATCACCGTCAACGCGATCGCGCCGGGCTTCTTTCCCTCGAAGATGAGCCAGGGCGTGATCGACGCGCTCGGCGAGGAGGCGCTGATGGGCAACGCGCCGCTGCGACGGCTGGGCGGCGACGGCGACCTCAAGGGCGCGGCGCTGCTGTTCGCTTCCGATGCCGGCGCGCACATCACCGGCCAGGTGCTGGCCGTCGATGGCGGGTACACCGCGGTATGAAGCCGCTCGGCGCGCTGCGCGGCAGGGTCGCGGTGATCACCGGCGCCGGCTCCGGCTTCGGCCGCGAGTTCGCGCGGATCGCCGCGCGCGAAGGCATGGCGGTGGTGCTGGCCGACGTGCAGGCCGACGCGCTGGCGGCCACCGTGGCCGGGCTCGAGTCCGACGGCGTGATCCTGATGCACCGCTGCCTGGACGTGGCCGATGGCGAGGCCATGCAGGGGCTGGCGCACGATGCCTGCGCGCGTTTCGGCGCGGTGCACCTGCTGTTCAACAACGCCGGCGTCGGCAGCACCGGCCTGCTCTGGGAAGCCAGCGTGCAGGACTGGGAGTGGGTGCTGGGCGTCAACCTGTGGGGCACGATCCATGGCGTGCGCGCCTTCGTGCCGCGCATGCTGGAAGCGGCCGCCGGCGATGCCGGCTACCGCGGCCACGTGGTCAACACCGCCTCGATGGCCGGCCTGGTCGACCCGCCGCTGACCGGCCCCTACAACGTCGCCAAGCACGCGGTGGTGTCGCTGTCCGAAACCCTGCACCAGGACCTGTCGCTGGTCGGCGACCGGGTCGGCTGCTCGGTGCTGTGCCCGTCCTGGGTCGGCACCGGCATCGCCCGTTCGGAACGCAACCGCGCCACGCCGGCGCCGGCCTCGCGCTCGGCGGCGGTCGGGCGCGCCCTGGTGGAGAAGGCGGTGGCATCGGCCCGGCTCACCGCGGCCGACGTCGCGGAGCTGACCTTCGCGGCCGTGGCCGAACGCCGCTTCTGGATCCTGCCGCATCCGCAGGCGCTCGATGGCGTGCGCGCGCGCAGCGACGCGCTGCTCGCCGGCGAGGCGCCGCCCGACCCCTACGCCGCGATGCCGCGGCTGCGCGAGCAGCTGGCCGAAGCGCTGCGCGCACCCTGACCCGAGGAGACCGGATGGACCTCAACTTCAGCCCCGACGAACTGGAATTCCGCGACCAGGTGCGCGCCTTCATCGCCGCGCACCTGCCCGGCGACATCCGCGACCGCGTGCGTCGCGGCGACGACAGCGACGTCGCCAACGACGTCCGCCGCTGGCAGAAGATCCTGCACGCGCACGGCTGGGGCGCGGCGATGTGGCCGGTCGAATTCGGCGGCACCGGCTGGGACAAGACCCGCCAGTACCTGTTCGATATCGAATGCGCCGCCGCCGACGCACCGATCCAGCTGCCGTTCGGCCTGAAGATGATGGCGCCGGTGATCATGCGCTATGGCACGCCGGCGCAACAGGTGCGCTTCCTGCCGCGCATCCTCGACGCGACCGACTGGTGGTGCCAGGGCTATTCCGAACCGGGGTCGGGCTCCGACCTGGCCTCGCTCAAGACCCGCGCCGAGCGCGACGGCGACCATTACGTGGTCAACGGCCAGAAGGCCTGGAACACGCTGGGCCAGCACGCCGACTGGATCTTCTGCCTGGTGCGCACCGATCCGGCGGCCAAGCCGCAGCGCGGCATCAGCTTCCTGCTGATCGACATGCGCACGCCCGGCATCCGCCTGCAGCCGACCCGGCTGCTCGACGGCGGGCACGAGGTCAACGAGGTCTTCTTCGACAACGTACGCGTACCGGTGGAGCACCTGGTGGGCGAGGAGAACGGCGGCTGGACCTGCGCCAAGTTCCTGCTCGGCCATGAGCGCACCAACATCGCCGGCATCGGCGCCAGCCGCCGCGAACTGGCGCGGCTGCGGCGCATGGCCGCGCAGGCACGGCGCGAGGGCGCGCCGCTGGCCGACGATCCGGTGTTCGCCTCGCGCATCGCGCAGGTGGCGCTGGAGTTGCGCGCGCTGGAGGTGACCAACCTGCGGGTGATCTTCGCCGAAGGCCGGCAGCAGGCGCCGGGGCCGGAAGCCTCGATGCTCAAGATCCGCGGCACCGAGATCCTGCAGCGCATCAGCGAACTGCAGGTCAAGGCGCTGGGCGCCCGCGCGCTGGTCACCGCCGGCGACGGCGGCGAGGACGTGCCGCGCGCGGTGGCGCAGTACATGAACCTGCGCAAGCTGAGCATCTACGGCGGATCCAACGAGATCCAGCGCAACATCATCGCGCAGATGATCCTGCAACTCTGAGGGGACCCCCATGGACTTTTCCTTCACCGAAGAGCAGCAGATGCTGCGCGACTCGATCCGGCGCTACCTCGAGTCCGGCTATGGCCTCGAGCATCGCGCCGCGATCCTCGCCGGCGACGAAGGCTGGTCGCCGCGCACCTGGTCGGACCTGGCCGAACTCGGCCTGCTCGCCCTGGACATCGACGAGGCCGATGGCGGCATCGGCGCTGGACCGGTCGGCACGATGCTGGTGTCCGAAGCGGTGGGCGCGGGATTGCTGCTCGAACCCTTCCACGCCAGCGCGGTGCTGGCCACGCGCCTGGTCTCGCTGCTGGCGCAGGGCGAACGGCGCGTGCAGCTGCTCGAGGCGCTCGCCTCGGGAGCGGCCATCGCCGTGCTCGCGCACGAGGAGTCCGCGGGCTGGGCGCAACCGCTGGCGACCACGGCGGTGCGCGAAGGCGACGGCTGGCGCCTGCGCGGCAGCAAGACCTGCGTCGCGCATGCGCCGATCGCGCGCTGGCTGCTGGTGAGCGCACGCACCGGACCGGACACGGGCGTGTTCCTGGTCGACCGCGAGGCGGCGGGCGTGGCGCTGCAGCCGCTGCGCACCGTCGACGGCATGCTCGCGGCCGACATCGACCTCGATCTGTGCGTACCCGGCGATGCGCGCCTGGGCGACGGCGACGCCGCCGCGGCGCTGGACGAAGCGCTCGACCGCGCCATCGCCGCGCTGTGCGCCGACGCGGTCGGCGTGCTCGACCGCATCCTCGCCGCGACCGTGCAGTACACCCGCGACCGGGTCCAGTTCGGCACGCCGATCGGCCGCTTCCAGGCGCTGCAGCACCGCATGGCCGACATGTACATGCAGGTCGAGCAGGCGCGTTCGATGAGCTTCCTCGCCACCTCGGCCTGCCTGCAGCACGACCCGCATGCGCGCCGCGAGGCCGTGTCCGGCGCCAAGGCGCTGGTCGGCCAGGCCGCGCGCCGGGTCGGGCAGGAGGCGGTGCAGCTGCATGGCGGCATGGGCATGACCGACGAACTCGACGTCAGCCACTGCTTCCGTCGGCTGCTGGCCTTCGAGCTGCGCATGGGCGGTACCGATGAACACCTGCGGCAGTACCGGCGCCACGCGCCGGCGCACGCCGCTTGAGGGGAGGGGAGGGAGTCGATCGCGGGACGCGGCACACACCGGAGCCCCGGCACGACGCCAGCAGTGCGTCGGCCTTCGGGACGGGTTCCACATCCAGTCTGCTTGGGAGGGTAGATCCATGAATCGTGACAACACGCATCGCAACATGCTGGCCTGGTCGGTCGCCGCCGCGCTGGCCAGCCTCGCCACCGCCGCCTCCGCGCAGGAGGCGCCGGCCTCGGGCGAACGCCAGGCCACCACCCTCGACGCGCTGATCGTCACCGCGCAGAAGCGCGAGGAAGCGCTGCAGGACGTGCCGATCACCATGAGCGTGCTGCCCGAGCAGCTGCTGCAGGACAGCGGTGCGCGCGACATCAAGGAGATGCAGTCGCTGGTGTCGGGCTTGAGCGTGTCCAGCACCTCCTCCGAAAGCCAGACCACGGTGCGCATCCGCGGCGTCGGCACGGTCGGCGACAACCCGGGCCTGGAGTCGTCGGTCGGGGTGGTGATCGACGGCGTCTACCGCCCGCGCAACGGCGTGGGCTTCGGCGACCTCGGTCCGGTCGAACGCATCGAGGTGCTCAAGGGACCGCAAGGCACGGTGTTCGGCAAGAACACCTCGGCCGGCCTGATCAACATCACCACCCGCAGTCCCGGCTTCAGCCAGACCGCCGAAGCCGAGGTGACCGTGGGCAACTACGGCGCGATCGGCGCGGCTGCCGGCTACAACGACGCCCTGAGCGACACGGTCGCCTTCAGCCTGCACGGGGTCAAGCGCGTGCGCGACGGCTTCATGGACGTGGAAACCGGGGCCGGCCCGCGCAGCAGCCATGAGGACGCCGACCAGAACTTCCATTCGCTGCGCGGCCAGATGTTGTTCGAGCCGGGCGAGCACCTGCGCATCCGCCTGATCGCCGACTACGCCAACCGCGAGGAGGAATGCTGCGCCGCGGTCACCACCACGCGCGGCCCCACCGCGGCCATCGTCAACAGCCTGGTTGGCGGCAACGCGGTCATCCCCGTACCCGATCCGGAGCGGCGCCTGGCCTACGGCAACGACAGCACCCGGCAGTCGATCGAGGACCGCGGCGTGTCCGCGCAGGTGGACTGGGACACGCCCTGGCTCGGCGGCGCCACGCTCACCTCCATCACCGCGCTGCGCGACTGGCACAACATCGGCGGCCAGGACCTGGACTTCACCACGGCGCCGGTCTGGACCCGCTTCTACGGCGAGGGCGAGAACGACGTCGGCTTCGAGACCTTCAGCCAGGAATTGCGCCTGACCGGCTCGGGCGAGCGCCTGGACTGGATGGTCGGCGCGTTCCATTCCAACGAGGAGCTGGTGCGCAACGACAGCATCACCATGGGCGCGGCCTACGAGCCGTATCTGTCGATCGCACTGCTCAGCAACATCGCTGCGTCGTTCCCGGCCGGGCTGGTCGATACCTCCAATCCGTTCCTGTTCCTGTCGCAGGCCGCGGGCCGGCCCTACGGCACCACGTTCACCGGACCGGGCAGCCACGACCACTTCGAGCAGAAGGCGCGCAGCAACGCGCTGTTCACCAACAACGTCTGGCACGCGACCGACGCGCTCGACATCACCTTCGGCGCGCGCTACACCGCCGAGCGCAAGCAGCTGCGGTCGGTGCTCTCCAATCCCAATGGCGGCATCGGCTGCCTCAACGGCCTGACCAATCCGGCCCAGGTGGGCGGGGCGCTGGGCGCGCGTGGCGTGCCGGGGGCGTACATCCCCGCCCTGGTGCCCACGGTGATCGGCTACATGTGCCTGCCCTGGAGCAACGTGCAGCACCACGGCCGCGACACCTGGCAGGAGCGCGACGAGAAGGAATGGTCGGGCGCGCTGCGCGCTTCGTACCGCTGGAACGAGCGCTTCATGACCTACGCCTCGGCCGCGCGCGGCTACAAGGCCGGCGGCTTCAACCTCGACCGGGTACAGTCGGCCAACGGCCTGTCCTCGGGCGCGGCCGGCATCACCCCGGTCGACGACACCTCGTTCCCGGGCGAGTTCGTGGACAGCTACGAGATCGGCGCCAAGTCGACCCTGGCCGGCGGCAACCTGCTGCTCAACGCCGCGCTGTTCCACCAGACCTTCACCGACTTCCAGCTCAACAGCTTCATCGGTACCAGCTACGTGGTGCGCTCGATCCCGGAACTGAGCAGCCGGGGCGTCGACCTGGACGTGATGTGGCAGACGCCGGTGGACGGCCTGTCGCTGCAGGGCGGCGCGACCTGGCTGGACGCGGAGTTCGGCGACGACGCGCTGCCCGACGCCGACCTGCGCCTGCTGCCGGGTGCGACGCCCGGCTTCATGCCGCGCTGGCAGGCGAACGCCTCGCTGACCTACGAGTGGGACTTCTCCGACCGGCTGATGGGCCGCGCCTACCTCGGCGCGCGCCATACCGCCGACCACAACACCGGCTCCGACCTCGACCCGCAGAAGTTCCAGGAGGCCTATACCCTGGTCGATGCGCGGCTGGTGCTGGGCGCGCGCAACCGGCGCTGGGCGGTGGAGCTGTGGGGACGCAACCTCACCGACGAGACCTACAGCCAGGTCGGCTTCGATGCGCCGATCCAGACCGGCTCCTGGAACGCCTTCCTCGGCGCGCCGCGGACCTATGGAGTGACGTTCCGCTTCATGTACTGAGGTGCCCGCGATGCAGTCGGCCGCCCGGGTGCGGCCGTACTGCGGTCGTGCGGTCTTCGCCGGAGACCGGCGCGGCGGGCAGGCCGGACGGCGCGCGGGCCGTCGGTGCAGGGGAACGACGCGTGCGCGCGGCGGCGTT
The DNA here is from genome assembly GCA_023395465.1 of Pseudomonadota bacterium. GTDB lineage: Bacteria > Pseudomonadota > Gammaproteobacteria > Xanthomonadales > Xanthomonadaceae > Luteimonas. The sequence continues at coordinate 8,523 of JAEWZE010000214.1, read as the reverse complement.
CGCGGCCCGGGTGTCGCGTCAGGCCCCGGCGTCGCCGGTGCGCGGCGCCCGCGCCGGTGGCGCGAACGGGATCGTGTCCGGCGCCACCGCGCCGCCGCTGATGATGAAGCTCATCGCCTGGTCCACGGTCCAGTCGGTGGGCGTGATCTTCTCCACCGGCACGATTTCCAGGTAGCCGGAGGTGGGATTGGGCGTGGTTGGCACGTACACCGCGGCGAGTTCCCGGCCGGTGCCGTGCTCGCGGATCACCCGGGTGACGAAGCCGACCGACTTCATCTGGTCGTGCGGGAAGTCGATCAGCACCACCCGCTGGGTGCCGTCGGGCTTGGTCTGCAGGATGTCGAGCAGCTTGCGCGCGCTGGAGTAGATGATGTTGGCCAGCGGAATGCGCTGCACCAGCGCCTCCAGCCAGGACAGCAGGCGCTGGCCGACCACGCGCCGCGCCAGCCAGCCCACCATGAGGATCAGCAGCAGGGTCGCGGCCATGGCCATGGTGGCCAGCACCGAGCCGGCGTTGATCCAGCCCAGCGTGTCCGGGAACCAGGCCGCGACCTGCGCGGCGACCGGGCCGACCCAGGGCCTGCTGATGTCCGACAGCAGCACGAACACGAACTTGACCACCACCCAGGTCAGCCAGATCGGCAGCAGGGTCAGCAGGCCGGTGAGGAACAGGCGCTGCAGGCGCTGCGCGGGCGTGGGGGTCGATGACATGCGCGGATTCTACCGGTCCGCTCCGCGCGCGGCGGCGCGTGGCGGCGCGACACTGTGTGCGACTGCGGCGTCTGGAACCTGCGCCCGCCGCATCCGCGATGTGCTGCCGTCGCTGCGCCCGGGACGCCGGATGCGGCGCCCCGTCCTACAGTTCGCGCACCAGCCGGAAACCGACGTCGTCGTAGCCGCGGTCGGGCACCAGCGTGCGCGCGCTGCTGTCGGTGCGCCAGCTGGGGCCGGTGGCGGCGCGGCGTGCGCAGGTGTCGCCGCAGTCCGCGCGCCATTCCGACACCGGGCGGTCGCCCGTCGCCGCAGCCAGGCGGGCGCCTTCGGCCGCCGTCGCCAGGCGGTAGCGATGGCCGTCGCGCCGCCCGCGCCACTGCGCATAGGCCTCGGCGTCGCGCCAGGAGACGCAGACCACCGGGTCGCGGTCGCCCTGCTCGAAGCCCGGGGTCTGCCAGTTGCGCGGATCCAGCACGCGCAGCAGCGAAATGCGTTCGCGGCACAGCGCCGGCTCGCGCCCGTTGACCTCGGCGAAGCGCGCGTACTCGGCGCGGCTGACCGGGCGGGCAAACGCGGCGACCGGACGCTCGCCGCCCTCGAGCACCACCATGCCGTCGAGATTGCCCGCGGTGCGTCCGCCCAGGTCGGGCACGCGCCCGGCCTGGGCCTGCAGGCGCCGCGCCGCCGCCGCCGGCAGGTCGGCGGACGCGGCCAGTCCGGCTGTGCGCGTGGCGCGGTCGCGGTCGACCTTGCGTGCGGCCGCGTCGATGCGCGTGGCCAGCGCCTCGTCGACGCGGTCCTGCCAGCGCCGCTGCGCGTCGGCCGGCAACGCGGAGGTCTCGCTGCGCACGCGCGCGGCCGCCTGCAGCAATGCTTCGGTGTCCTGGTCGCGATCCCGGGCGATGGCCTCGGCGACCGCCCCGCCCAGCGCGTCCATCAGCGCCGCCGCGGTTTCGCCCAGCTGCGGATGCGCCGGGTCCGCCTGCCACGCCGCGAGCACGTGGTCCGTGGCGCTGTCGCCGGCGGGCCGGGTCAGTCGCCTCGCCGCGATCTGTTCGCGTGCGCGTTCGACTCCGAGGTCCGCCTGCGACAGCGGCGCGGCCTGGTGCATGGTGACCGCGTCGACCGGTGCGGGCGCGTGGGATCCGGTCGAAGGCGCCCGCGCCATCGCCGGCTGCGCGTTGTCGTCGACGGCTGGCGCGAGGGGTTCCGCGAGATGCAGGCCCAGTCCCAGCGCGGCGGCGCACAGCAGGGCAATACCCACCCAGGCCAGCGCCGGCAGCCGTCGCAATGCACCGCGACCGCGCACCACCGCCGCGCCCAGCCAGGCGCCGCGCGCATGCGCCGACAGCGGCACCTGCTCGAGCGCGGCCAGCATCTGCGCCGCATCGTGGAAGCGCCGGCGCGGCGACTTGGCCAGCGCCCGTTCCATGAAGCGCTGCCAGTGGCGCAGCGCAGGCGGCAGCTTCGGCACCGGCTTCTGCGCGTGCTGGATCGCCATCGCCAGCGCGTCGTCGGCCTTGTAGGGCAGTTCGCCGGCCAGCATTTCCCAGGCCAGGACGCCGACGCTGTAGAGGTCGGCGCGATGGTCCACCTGTTCGCCGCGCGCCTGCTCCGGTGCCATGTAGGCGGTGCTGCCCACGGCCAGGCCGGTCATGGTCACGCGGGTGCCGTGGCCGCGGCGCAGGGCGATGCCGAAATCGGCCAGCAGCGGCCGGTCGGCTTCGTCGAACAGCACGTTCTCGGTCTTGACGTCGCGATGCACGACGCCGCGCGCATGGGCATAGGCCAGCGCCGACAGCAGCGCGCGCAGGATCTCGCGGACCTGCTGCGGATTGCCGGTGAGGTCGCGCTGGCCGACATGGCCGCGCGGCAGGTAGGGCATCGAATACCAGGGCAGGCCGTCGGCGGTGCGGCCCACTTCGTGGATGCCGACGATGTGCGGATGCTCCAGCCGCGCGATCGTGCGCGCCTCGTTCTCGAAGCGGCGCCGGCTCACCTCATCGGCCAGCGCCTCCGGGCGCATCAGCTTGATCGCGACCTCGCGCCCCAGCGACACCTGCGTGCCGAGGTACACGGTCGACATCCCGCCTTCGCCGATCACGCGCGTCAGACGGTAGCCGGCGATGTCCGGCAGTGGCGCCTGCGCTCCGATGTGTTCCCCTGCGACCATGCCATCCCCTGTATTGGGAGGAAAGCATATACAAGGCGCGCCGCGACAGCAGTGAACCAGCGCCGGGAAACGGCTACGATCCGGACAAGGGGAGGTGGCATGCGCAGGATGCTGAAGTGGCTGGGCACGGCGGTGGTGGCTGTCGCCGCGATCGTGGTGCTGGCATGGCTGACGGGCAGGGCGAGCGGACCTGGCCACATGCAGCGCGAAGCGCTCGCGTTGATGCAAACCCCCTGGGCTGCGCCGGGCAGCAACGCGTTCGATGCGCTGTGGCTGCTGCCTTATCCGGTCGCCGATGCCGACATGGCCGGCATCGTCGAACGCGATGCCGCGCAACTGCGCGCCGCGCCGCCGCCGGGCGGCGATGGCTGGACCGGGGCTGCCGCCTTCCGCAGCGAAGCGGCCACGCACCATCCGGTGCAGCTGCCGGACCGCGACGACCGGGCACGCCTGTGCACCGCCTACGGGGAGGACTGTCTGATCCGGGTGCGTGCCGACCTGCCGGCATACCAGGCGCTGCTCGAACGCCACGCCGGGCTGTTCCAGCGCGTCGCGGCGCTGGAGCGCCATGGGCATGTGGCCAACCGCTTCCCCGCGCGCATGGACATGCCGTTTCCGCCGCTCGATCTCGCGCGCGCCGGCACGACCCATGCCGCGGTCCTGTTCGCGCAGGGCGACCTCGACGCGGGGCTTGCCGTCGCCTGTCGCGATCTCGCCACCTGGCGGCGGCTGGCCGCCAACAGCGATATGCTGGTGGTGGCGATGATGGGCGTCTCCGCCAGCGACGCGGGCGGCAGGCTGATCGCCGGGATGTTGAGCGAACTCCCTGCCGACCACGCCGTGCCCGGCGCCTGCCGGGCCGCCTTGCGTCCGCCGCAGCCGGAGGAGCTGACGCTGTGCCAGGCCATGCGGGGCGAGTTCGCCTACGCGACGGGTGCCCGCGCCTCGCTCGCGCAGCGGCCGCATCCGCTGCTCTACAACGAAACGAAGAGCCGCGGCATGGCGGCCCTGCGGCTCGCGGACGCCTGCATGCCGCAGGCCCGTGACCGCATCGCCGCGGACCAGCCATTCCCGGCGCCACCGGCGCCCCGACCGACGCCCCTGGCCTGCGTCGACAATCTCGTCGGCTGCATCCTGGACTCCATCGCCGCGCCCGCATACGCGCAGTACTCGACCCGTGCGCTGGACCATGGCGCGCGGCTGCGGCTGCTCGCGGCGCTGCTGTGGCTGCGCGACACGACCAGCGACCGGCGTCCGCTGGCGGCGCGGCTGGCGGAGCTGCCGCAGCCGCTGCGCAGTCCAGCGCGCCCGCTGCAGCCGGGCAGCGATGGCGCGAGCCTGCGGGTCCGCCAGTACGACGCGCCGGCCGCGGACGATGACTGGTTCGAACTGCCCCTGCCCGGCGCTCGCGCGGGCGTGCCGGAAGACGGGCCTGAGGGTCAGCGGTCGCGCTTGCGCCGCACGTAGACCTGCTTGCGCACGCGGGCGACCACGTCGCCCTGGCCGTCGAGGATGTCGGTCTGGAACCAGTGCAGGTAGCGTCCGCCTTCCGCGGTGGCCGCGCGCATCGTGTCCAGCACGGCGTCGTCGAGCCGGAAGTCCGCCACCACCGTGCCCTTGCCCGGCTTGAGGAAATCGATGCTGCCGGCCTGGTCCCAGACGATGTAGTCGCGGCCCAGCGACTGCAGGGTCATGATCATCCAGAACGGATCGGTCATCGAGAACAGGTTGCCACCGTAGTGCGTGCGCACGTAGTTGCGGTTCCACGCGCGCATGCGCAGCTCGACCCGCGCGTGGCGCCAGTCGCGCGAGATGCCGGTGACGTGGATCCCCGATGCGGCGAACGGCGGCCACAGGTTGAAGATCCAGCGCAGCAGGGTGGGGCTCATCGTCGTTTCCGGCGGGCCAGACACGGGGGCGGGAGCCTACCATGCGGGGCGGTATGGTGGTTCCCCCGCTGGCGCCGCCGTGGTCGAATGCCGCGTCCGCAACGGAGCCCTGCCTTGCCCGCCAGCGATGCCTGCCGCAACTGCGGCGCCCCCGTGACCGACGCCTATTGCGGCGCCTGTGGCCAGAAGCGTTTCGACGAGTCGGACCGGCGCCTGGGCCACCTTGCCGCGCAATGCTTCGAGCTGCTCACCGACCTCGACGGACGCCTGTGGGGTTCGTTGCGCGCGCTGGTGCTGCGCCCCGGCGTGCTCGACCGCGACTACATGTCCGGCCGCAGGCGCCGGTGGCTGCCGCCGCTCACCCTGTACCTGCTCGCCAACCTGGTCTATTTCGTGGCGCCGCTGCGCGCCGACTTCGACCTCTCGTTCGCCAGCCAGGTGCCCGGGGCGATGGTCGTGGCCGCCATGGGCGACGAGGCGCCGGCGGGGCTGGAACGGTTCCCCGGACAGCTCCACGGGGTCGTGACCGCCGGCCCGACGCGGGCGCTGGTCGCGCGCCGCGATGCGCGCGATCGCGCCGGTGGCGGCGACGGCTACACCCTGGCCGAGCTGCGCCGCGACTACGACGCGATCGCCGCTGACGTGAGCAAGGCGCTGCTGATCCTGCACGTGCCGTTCGTGGCGCTGCTGCTGATGGCGGCGATGGCCGGGCGCGGGCGCTACTACGCCGAGCACGTCGTGGTGACCCTTCACTTCTTCGCGCTGCTGCTGCCGGCCACGCTGGTCTTCGGACAGGCCGTGCGCTGGATGCTGCGGCACGCCTGGCCCGCGCCGCTCGTGACCGCCCTGTCGACGGGGCTGCTGGTCGCGCTGGCCGCCTGGACGTGGCGCCAGGTCGCGCGCGGCTACGGCGTCGGGTGGATGCGTGCCGCCGCCGGCGCGCTGGCCCTCATCGCAGGCACGCTCCTGGTCAACGTGACGGTGTACCGCGCGCTGCAGTACGTCGCCACGCTGCTGCTCAGCTGAGGCGGAGGCCTAGACCAGCAGCAGCGAGGCCATGCGCCGGCGGTAGCGGCCCACCAGTTCGGCGTCGTCGAGGATGCGGAAGGCGTCGATCAGGGCGCGACGCGGCAGGCCGTCGTCGAAGCCGCGGTCGCGCTGCAGCATTTCCAGGAACTGCTGCAGCCCGGCTTCGGGATCGCCACCGACGATCCTGTGCACGCCCAGCAGGTGGCGGGCGCGCAGGTCGCCGGGGTCGGCGGCGATCGCCGCTTCCAGCGCCGCGACCGGCGGCGCCTCGGCTAGCAGGGCGGCAAAGCCCAGGCGCGCGCGCGCCCTGACCGCGCGGTCGTCGGTGGAGAGGTTGGCCGGCAGCGCGTCGAGCAGCCGTTCGGCCTCGGCCGCCGCGCCGGTCTGCAGCAGCGCCAGGGCGAGGTCGAGCCTGAGTTCGTCCTGGCCCGGTTCGGCGGCCACGGCCTCGCGCAGGCGCGCGACCTCGGCGTGCGGATCCAGCGGCGCGGCCTCGGCCGGCGCTTCCTCGACAGGCTCGCCCGGCTCGATGCCGTGGTGCTGCAGGAACTGGCGCACCTGGCCCTCGGCCAGCGCGCCCTGGAAGCCGTCGAGGATCTGCCCGTCCTTGACCAGGAACACGGTCGGGATCGAACGGATCTGGAAGGCGCCGGCGATCTGCGGCTCCTTCTCGGTATCGACCTTGGCCAGCAGGAAAGCGCCGTGGTATTCGCCGGCGAGCTTCTCGAGGATCGGCCCGAGGGTCTTGCACGGGCCGCACCATTCGGCCCAGAAATCGACCAGGACCGGCACCTCCAGCGACTTCTGCAGCACTTCGGTTTCGAAGCCTGCGGTGGTGGCGTCGAAGACGTGGGGCGTGCTGATTTCGGCGGGCATGGACGGGCGGCTCCTGGGCAACGAATCCCACACATTGTGGCAGAGCGGAGGAAAACAACCGCGGCACAATGTCGCCAGCGTTTCCGCCCCGGAGTGATCGTGAGTCTTGCACTGGACCGTGCGCAGGCACGCCGCATCGCGCTGGCCGCGCAGGGCTTCGCCGACCGGCGCCACGCCACGCCGACGCTGCGCACCTTCTCGCGCACGCTCGCGCGCACCGGGGTGCTGCAGATCGATTCGGTCAACGTGCTGCAGCGGGCGCACTACATGCCGCTGTACAGCCGCATGGGCGCCTACGACACCGTGCTGCTGCAACGCGCCGCGGAGCAGGCGCCGCGCAGGATCGTGGAGTACTGGGCGCACGTGGCCGCCTTCATGCCGGTCGAGCTGTGGCCGGTCATGCAGCACCGCATGCGCGGCTACCGCGAACGCGGCCACGCGTGGAGCGCGACGCGCCCCGATCCGAAGCTGATCGCCTCGCTGCTCGACGAGGTGCGCGAGCGCGGCCCGTCGACCGCGCGCGACCTCGACGACGGCCTGCCGCGCGCGAAGACCCACTGGGGCTGGAACTGGTCGGCGACCAAGCAGGCGCTGGAGTACCTGTTCGCCAGTGGCGAGTTGGCCGTGGCCGGGCGCAACGGCGCGTTCGAGCGCCTGTACGACCTGCCGGAGCGCGTGCTGCCGGCGGCGGTGCTGGCGCAGCCGGTGCCGGACGATGCGACGGCGCACGTCGAACTGGTGCGGCGCGCGGCGATCTCGCACGGCGTCGCCACCGAGGCCTGCCTGCGCGACTACTACCGCATGCACCACGGCCAGAGCCGGCCCGCGCTGGCGGCGCTGGTCGAGGCGGGCGAACTGCTGCCGGTGCGCGTCGAAGGCTGGGCGCGTCCGGCCTTCCTGCACCGGGATGCGCGCATGCCCCGGCGCATCGACGCGCGTGCCCTTCTCAGCCCCTTCGATCCGGTGGTCTGGGAGCGCGAGCGCACCGAGCGCCTGTTCGACTTCCGCTACCGCATCGAGATCTACGTGCCCGAACACCTGCGCAGCCACGGCTATTACGTGCTGCCGTTCCTGCTCGGTGACCGCATCGTCGCCCGCGTGGACCTGAAGGCGGAACGTCGCGCCGGCATGCTCGTGGTGCGCAGCGCGCACGTCGAGCCGCAGGCGCCGGAGGCGACCGCCGCCGAGCTGGCGGAGGAACTGCTGCAGCTGGCCGGCTGGCTGGGGCTGCCGCGACTGCAGGTCGAGCGCCGCGGCGGGCTCGCCCGCGCGCTGCGTGCGGAGATCAGGGCGAGAACCTGAGGCACTCGATCGCCGGCGACCGCACGGCCGCGCCGACACACATGTAAAAAATACTTGACATCGAATCTGGATAGGTAAAGTATTCTTTACATCGAGTCCGCTGGAGATGACATCGTGACGACACGACCCTGGCAGGTGGCGGGACTGGCGACCATCGCGCTTCCCGCGCTGTGGCTGCTGCTCGCGGGGCCCGAGCGCGTGCTCGGCGTGGATGGCGGCAATGCCGGCATGGTCCTGCTGATCACGGCGGCCTGGACCAGCCTGCTGGCCCTGTCGCGGCTGCCGCGCGGCGAGGGCGAGCGCGCGATCGCGCCGGCCGAATGGAAGGCCTGGATCGGGACGGCCTTCATGCTGGTGGCGATGGTCTTCGTCGCCACGCGCGCAGAGCTGTTCCTGGGGCCGTCGGCCGACCGGCATTCGGCGCAGGGCGCCGTCCGCAGCCTGGTGATGCTGCTGGTGGCCTGGGCCGTGCTGTCGCAGGTGGTGGCGGCGCGCTGGAAGGGCGCGGTGGACGAGGACGAACGCGACCGCGACATCGCC
>JAEWZE010000161.1 GCA_023395465.1 Pseudomonadota bacterium | reverse complement strand
GGCCGCGACCACCGCGAAGCCACGGCCCTGCTCGCCCGCACGCGCGGCTTCCACAGCAGCGTTGAGCGCCAGGATGTTGGTCTGGAAGGCGATGCCGTCGATCACGCCGATGATGTCGGCGATGCGGCTGGACGATTCGGAGATCGCGGACATGGTCTCGACCACCTTGCCGACGACTTCGCCGCCCTGCGAAGCCACGTCGACCGCGCCGATGGCGAGCTGGTTGGCCTGGCGGGCGTTGTCGGCGTTCTGGCGCACGGTGGAGGTGAGTTCCTCCATCGACGAAGCGGTTTCCTCCAGCGATGCGGCCTGCTGCTCGGTGCGGCGCGAGAGGTCGTCGTTGCCGGCGGCGATCTCGGAGGCCGAGGCATTGATGGCATCGCTGCCGCTGCGGATCTGGTTGACGATCTCGGCCAGGCGCTCGACGGTGCGGTTGGCGTCGTCGCGCATGGTGGCGAACACGCCGTGGTAATCGCCGTCCATGCGCGCGGTCAGGTTGCCGTCGGCCAGTGCGGTCAGCACCCGCGACACCTGCTCCAGGCTCGTCGCATTGGCGTCGAGCAGGCCGTTGAGCTGTTCGGCGAGCTGCAGGTAGAACCCCTGCTTGCCGTCGAGGCCGATGCGCTGGGAGAGATCGCCACCGGCGGCCGCCTGGACCACGCGGCCCAGTTCGACCTCCACGTGCACCTGCTGGGTGCGGTCGCGCAGTTCGACCACATAGCCGAGCAGGTGGCCGTCGCCGTCCTCGACGCGCGCCACGCTCTGGCCGAAGTGTGCGGCGCCCATCGAGATCTCGCACTGGTGGACGCCGCTGGTTTCGACCAGGGCCTGGCCGAACTGTTCCGGCTTGGCCTGGTAGGCATCGACCCGGGTGCCGACGAGCTGATCGAGCTGGAACTCCGGCAGCGCCGAGCGGATCTCGTCCTCGTGCTCCTGCAGCAGTGCGGTGACCGCGGCGTTGGCATAGATGATCGTGCGCTGCGGGTCGGTGATCATCACGCTGGTGCCGGAGCTGTCCAGCGCGGTGCGGATGCGCAGGTTCTCGCCGGCGATGGCCTGGTCGCGTTCGATGCGCTCGCGCAGATCGTGCTGCATGCGGCGCATGGACTTGAGCAGGTCGCCGATCTCGTCGGCCCGGGTGGTGTCGATGTGGCTGTCGAGCTTGCCGCCGGCCACGTCGTTGGCCACGCTCGCGGCCTCGCGCGCGGCGCGGGTCAGGCTGCGCGCCATCAGCCAGGCCACCGCCAGGCCGGCGACGATGCCGGCCAGCAGCAGGCTCACCAGCATCAGGCTGGAGGCGGTATAGGTGCTCTGCGCGCGCCCGGTGGACGCGGCGGCGGCGCGGTTGGCCTCGTCGGCGAGCGCGGCGAGCGCGGCGCCGGTGGCGTCGTGCAGGCGGCTGGTCTCGCCGATGAAGGTATCGGTGGCGTCGTCGGGCAGTTCGAGGTCGAGCATCTCGTTGACCGATGCATACGAGGCGCGCGCGGACTCCCACGCGGCGGCGAGTTCGGCGAGCAGGCGCTGTTCGTCCGGGGTGGTCGCGAACTTCCCGTAGGCCTTGAGGTTCTCGGCCAGCTGCGCGTCGATCTGGACCGTGCGCTCGCGTGCTTCCCGCTTGACGGCGTCGCTGGCGCGGACGAGGCCGCGGTAGGACGCGGTGCGGTACTCGCCCAGCAGGGCGCGCGTGTCGCCCACCAGGGTGACGCTGGGCAGGACATCCTGCGCCAGTTCGCCGGTGACGCGTTCCATCGAGCGCATGCCGATGTAGGCGCCGATGCCCTGCACGAGCATGAGCACCAGGACCAGCCCGAAGGCCGCCATCAGCTTGGGCGCGAGCTTGAGATTCGAGAACCACTGCATTGGGTCACTCCCCTGTGACGTAAACGAGAGCGGCCCGGTCGCTTGCGCGCCGGGCCGCTGGATCACTTGATCGTGGCGAGCTTGACGTCGCCGGGCGAGCGCACCGCGATCTCCGCGCGGCTGGCATCGCGCTCGATGGTGCCCACCACGCAGACGTCGCGGCCCTCGAGTTCTTCCGGGGTGGGGCGGAACTTCCCGCGCTGGTCCTGCGGGATGCGCGCCGAGAAGGTGTGGCGCGGGAACGCGCCGCCCATGTGCAGGAAGGTGGGCTGGCCTTCGGAATTCTCGGCGTAGCGGGTCTTCTCGACCTTGCCGCAGACCATGCCGCTCTGGCCGACGTGGCGCGAGGCCTGTTCGGGGCGGATCACGTCCTGGGCGAAGCTGGCGAACGCGCAGCCGCCGAGCAGCAGGGCGGCGATGAAACGGGGGGTCCTTGCGGTCATCTGTCTACTCCGGTGGGGATGCTGGAGGCATGCCGTCGCGCACGCCCGTCGACCCGATAGCGGCATCGCGGACCGGAACTTGAGGCCCGCCCTGTCGCCGGTTGCGCGGCCGTCAGCCGCCGCGGCGCAGCCGCGCGTTGCGCTGGCGCTCGACCTGGAAGATGTACTGCATGAGCTGCTGCTCGACGGCCGCCGGCAGGTCCACGAAGCGGCAGCCGGCCCGCCACTGGGCGACGCCGCGCACCTCGTGGGGGCGGGTGTAGATGACCTCGATCACGACCGCCACCGGCGCCGCATCGCCCAGGCGCAGCAGGCAGGGCGCGAGGCGCGCGTCGGGCTGGAATCGCGCCTGCGCGCCTTCCGGGATCGCGATGGCGAGCCCGCTGCCGCTGATGTCGAGCACGCGCAAGCCCGGCGCCGCCGGATCGGGCGCGCGGTCGGCATCGCCCAGGTGCACGGTCACCGGCGCGGACGCCGGGGACTGCAGCCGGTACATCTCGCGCCGCTGCATGCGCAGCAGCGCCTGCGGCCACGGCGTGGCGAACGCCACGTAGTCCTCGTGCACGATCCGCGCCGGCCCGGAGACGCGGAAGCGGATGGGCACCAGGTCCAGCTGTGCGCTGCAGACCATGCGGCTGGCCGCGGCCATGCGCTGGTTCATCGCCTCGTCGCGGTTGCCGTCGAACACCAGGGTGCCGTCGTCTTGCACCGCCAGCAGTGCGGTCGGGCAGGCATGGCCGCCCGGGACCAGGCTGGCGCTGATCAGCGCCCGTGCCTCGACCAGCGCACGCAGGACGGCCGCGATCTCGCCCGGTTCACGCAGGGCGAACGGCGACTGTTCTTCGTCGTCCAGCAGGTGCGAGGATTCGTGTTCGTCGGCGACAGGCATCGTCCGGGCAGCAGGGTCCGTCAAGCCGGTAACGGCCGCGCGGCCGGGGAGTTGAGTCGCCGGTCGCCGCCGCGCCGAATCTGGCCGCGGCGCGGACAAACGCAAAGGGCGGCCGTAGCCGCCCTTTCCATCGCCCCCGCCAACGCGCTCAGAACTCCTGCCACTCCTCCGCCACCCCGGCAGCTGCCGCCGCAGCTGGCGCCGCGGCGCGTGGACCGGGCCTGGAGCGGGCCGGGACCGGCCTGTGGCTGGACAGCCTGGCCACGCCGGCCGGCGTCGCAACAGTCGGCTCGGACTTCGCGGCAGGCGTCGGCTGGCCGCCCTGCACCTGGAACACCGCCACCGTCTGCACCAGCTGCCCGGCCTGCTGCTCCATGCTGCGCGCGGCGGCGGTGGCTTCTTCGACCAGCGCCGCGTTCTGCTGCGTGCCCTCGTCCATCTGGGTGATGGCGTGGTTGACCTGCTCGATGCCGGCGCTCTGCTCCTGCGAGGCCGCCGAGATGTCGGCAATGATGTCGGTGACCCGCTTCACGCTGGTCACGATCTCGCCCATGGT
>JAEWZE010000149.1 GCA_023395465.1 Pseudomonadota bacterium | reverse complement strand
TGCGCGTCGAGGCGCTTGCGCTCGCGCGGCGCGAAGCCGGTGGCCAGCATCGCGCCGGCCAGGTCCTTGCGCTCGGACACGCGCACGCGCTTCTCGTTGAGCTGGGCGCCGGCGCCGCGGCTGGCGGTGAACAGCTCGTTGCGCAGGGGATCGAACACCACCGCGTGCAGCGGCTCGGGGCCCTCGCACAGCGCCAGCGAGACGCACCAGTGCGGGATGCCGTGCAGGTAGTTGCTGGTGCCGTCGAGCGGATCGATGACCCAGGTGTAGCGGCTGGGACCGCGGTTGCCCTTCTGTGCGCCGCCTTCCTCGCCGAGGATGGCGTAGTCGGGGTTGGCCCGGCGCAGTTCCTTGATGATCGCTTCCTCGGCCAGCCCGTCGACTTCGCTGGCGTAGTCCATCCGCTCCTTCTCCACCACGTTCAGCGCGTCCAGGCGGTGCATGTGGCGCAGCAGCACGTTGCCCCCGGCGCGCGCGGCCTTGACCATGACATTGACGGCGGGGGCAAGCATCGGGGGAACTCCGTGGGGTATGGCGGGCGGCGGATGGAAAGAGCGTGCCGGCGCAGGGGCCGGGCGCGCAGTTTACCATCCGCGCCATGAGCGAACTCCTGCAAGCGGCCGACCGGATCCGCATCGTCCTGGTCGGCACCCAGCACCCGGGCAACATCGGTTCGGCGGCGCGCGCGATGAAGACCATGGGGCTGCATCGGCTGGTGCTGGTGGCGCCCGAGCGGTTCCCCCACGCCGACGCCAACGCGATGGCGGCCGGTGCCGACGACGTGCTCGAGGCCGCGACCCAGGTCGCGACCCTGGCCGAAGCGGTGGCGGACTGCCGGCTGGTGCTGGGCTGCACGGCGCGCAGCCGGCGCATCGCGCTGGACGAACTGCTGCCCGCCGACGCCGCGGCGCGCACCCTGGCGACCGCCGCCACCGGCACCGGGGCCGCCTTGGTGTTCGGGCGCGAGCGCACCGGCCTGGACAACGACGAGCTGCAGCTGTGCCACGCCGCCGTCCACATTCCCGCCAATCCGGCCTACAGCTCGCTCAACCTCGCTGCGGCGGTGCAGGTGCTGTCCTACGAACTGCGGCTGGCCATTCTCGGCCTGCGCGGCGCCGTGCAGCCGGCGCCGGCGCCCGCGGCCGATGGCGACGTCCCGGCCAGCCACGCCGAACTCGAGGGCTTCTTCGCGCAGCTGGCCGAAACCCTGGACGCGATCGACTTCCACAAGGGCCGTACGCCGGACTCGGCGATGCGCAAGCTGCGCCGGATCTTCCTGCGCAGCCAGCTCGATGATCGCGACGTGCGCCTGCTGCGCGGCGTGCTGGCCGACGCCCAGCGGATGGCGCGCCTGGCCGGCGAAAGCCGCTGATCGCATCGCCCGCCGCCACGGCCGGCCGCGCCAGCGGCGCACCGCACAGGACATCGGATGTCCTGCATGGCGCGCCCGTGTCCGCGCGTGCGTCGCTACCGGCCGGCGCGGTTTTCCGCTAGGCTCGCCGCCGTACCAGTGCCCGAGCCGAACCGGAACCGTCCCTTGCCTGTGTCTCCAACCGGTTCCTGCCGTCGCCTCCTGCTGCTGCTGGTGCTCTGGCTCGCCTCGCTGGCGCCAGCGCTGGCCGATGACGGCGTGCTGGTGCTCGGTCGCATCAGCGACGATCCCAAGGCCCATTACGACCAGCTCAGGCCGCTGCTGGACTACGTCGTGCCGCGCATGGCCGATGTCGGCATCCGCGAGGGTCGCGTGCTCATGGCGCGCGACGCCCAGCAGATGCAGAGCTACATGCGCCGCGGCCGGGTCGACTGGGTCACCGAGACCAGCGGCACCGCGATGGCGCTCGCCGACCGCGCCGGGGCCGTGCCCCTTCTGATGACCGAGCGCGATGGCGTGGACCGCTACCGCACCCTCTATTTCGTGCGCAACGACAGCCCGGTGCGCGAACTGGTAGACCTGCGCGGTCGCAGCATCGCCTTCCAGAACCGCTCCTCCACCAGCGCCTACTACGTCCCGGCCGAGGAGCTGCTCGGCATCGGCCTGCGCCTGGAGGTGCTGCTCTCGCCGATGGACCGGCCAGGAGCCGATTCGGTCGGTTACGTGTTCGGCCGCTCCGAGCTCAACGTGTCGGCCTGGGTGCACAAGCGCCTGGTCGATGCCGGTGCGATGAGCAACCTGGACTGGGCCAACCCCAAGCGGGTGCCGCCTTCCTACCGCAGCGACTTCCGCATCGTGCGCGAGAGCGAGGAGTACCCGCGCGCCCTGGAGATGGTGCGCGGCGACCTCGACCCGAAGGTGCGCGAACGCCTGCACGAGGTGCTGGTGGGCGCCGCGGCCGATCCCGATGCGCGCGAGGCGCTGCTGCGGTTCTTCAAGACCACCCGCTTCGTGCCGATCGACGAGGCCACCGAGGCCGGCCTCCAGCGCCTGCGCCAGGGCGTGGCGCGCGTGACCCGGGAGGTCGAGTGAGCGCGCCGCGCTTCGGCCTGCAGGCGCGCTTCGCGCTGCTGGCGGCCGCCGTGCTCCTGGTCACCCTGGCGCTGGTGGCCCTGGTGCTGCAGCGGCAGAACGAACTGCATCGCGAGGTCCGGACGCTGGGGCTGCAGGCGATCGACGAGTTCTCGTCCCGGCGCCTGCTCTCGCAGGGTCAGGCGCAGGTGGTGCAGCTGGCCGATTCGCTGGTCAATCCGCTGTACTACTTCGACCTGGACGCGATCGGCACCTCGCTGCGCCAGGTGCTGCGCCAGCCCGACGTGAGCTACGTCATCGTCTACGACAACGACGGGCAGGTGATCCACGACGGCAGTCCGGACATCTCCACCTACGGCCAGGCGATGTCCGATCCGCTCGCCTACGAGGTGCTGTCGATCAACGGTGCGCACGTGCAGTCCAGCGGAATGCTGCTCGACGTCGCCGCGCCGATCCGCATCGGCGACCAGCGCCTGGGCGGGGTGCGCGTGGGCTACTCGCTGGAGGCGGTCAAGGCCGACGAGCGCCAGATCGGCGACATCATGTCCGGGCGCCTGCGCGAGGTCAGCCGCAGCCAGCTGCTCTGGGTCGGCCTGCTGCTGGCGAGCCTGGTGGCGCTGCTGGCGGCGATCAGCCTGGTGGTGCAGCGCCGCCTGGTGTCGCCGGTGCGGCAGCTGGCGGAGGCCGCGCGGGGCATCGAGGCGGGCAACTTCGACACGCCACTGCCCGCGAGCCGCCGCGTCGACGAGGTGGGCGATCTGGTGCGTGCGTTCTCGCACATGCGCGACAGCATCCGGCGCCACGACCGCGACATCCGCCGCATGGCCTACACCGATGCGCTCACCGGGCTGGCCAACCGGCTGGCTTTCCGCGAGGTGCTGGACCAGCGCGTGGCCGAAAGCAACGGCGCGGCGCGCCAGCTGGCGCTGCTGTTCACCGATATCGACGACTTCAAGCGGGTCAACGACACGATCGGCCACGACGCGGGCGACGAGGTGCTGATGCAGTTCGCCGGCCGCATCGGCGACGTGATCGACGCGCAGGGCGGCGAGGGCGCGGTACTGGCGCGCTTCGGCGGCGACGAGTTCGTGATCCTGCTGCAGGGCGAGCCTGGCAGCGACATCCGCGAGCGCGCCGGATCCCTGGCGGACGTGCTGGTGGAGGAGCTGGGCCGGCCGATCACGGTGCGCGGGCGGCCGGTGTTCCTCGGCATCTCGATCGGCATCGCGCTGTTTCCGGACGATGCCACCGACGTGCCGTCGCTGCTCAAGAACGGCGACATCGCCATGTACCAGGCCAAGGTCGCCGGCAAGAGCTGCCATCGCTTCTACAGCCGGGTGATGGACCAGGCCGTCGAGCGCCGCGTGCGCATGGAACAGGACCTGCGCGGCGCCTGGGAGCGCGGCGAGCTGAGCCTGGCCTACCAGCCGCTGTACCGGATGTCGGACGGCAAGCTGGTCGGCGCCGAGGCGCTGCTGCGCTGGCGCCACCCCGAGCATGGCCAGGTGTCGCCGGCGCTGTTCGTCGACGTGGCCGAGCAGAGCGGACTGATCGAGGCGATCGGTCCGCAGGTGTTGCGCGCCGCCTGCCTGGATGCGCGCGGCTGGCAGCGCGACGTGCCCGGTGCGCAGGGACTGTTCGTGTCGGTCAACGTCTCGCCGCGGCAGCTGCGCGCCGGCGACCTGGCCGCGCAGACCGAGGCGGTGCTGCGCGAAAGCGGCCTCGCGCCGCAGCACCTGCACATCGAACTGACCGAGACCGCGGTGATCGCCGACGAGGCGCGCGTGAGCAGCGTGCTGGCGCGGCTGCGCAACAGCGGCGTCAAGGTCTGGCTGGACGATTTCGGTACCGGCTTCTCGGGCCTGAGCCACCTGCGCCGGGTGCCTGTGGATGGCGTCAAGATCGACCGCAGCTTCATCGCCGACGTGCTGCGCGACCCGGACGACCTCGCGCTGACCACCGCGATCATCGCGATGGCCCATTCGCTCGGCATCCAGGTCGTGGCCGAGGGCGTGGAGAAGGAAGGGCAGTACGCCATCCTGCGCGAACGCGGCTGCGACATGGCCCAGGGCTACTGGCTCGGCCACCCGGTGGCCAACGCGGAGTTCTTGCGGCTGCTGGGCTGATCCCGCGGCCGGGCAATGCGGGCCCCGGTTGGCGGGGAGCGAAACCGCCCGGACGCGCCTTTGTCCGGTGATCGTGCCGCGACGGCATGCGGACGCCGTGCCCGTCCCTTTGCGCGGCGTCAGCCGAACAGGCCCCCGAGCCACTGCGTGGCCGCCGTGGCCAGCGTGCCGCTGAGGATGCCGAACACCACGATCGCCACGATGCCCGCCATCCAGCACGCCAGCATCAGGCCGCCGTCGCGCTCGAGCAGGGCGAAGGCATAGAGCAGCAGCAGGCTGCCGAACAGGTAGTTGGTGAACGGGATCGGCAGCGCCAGCAGGATGCCCAGCAGCACCAGCAGCAGGCCGGTGAACATCGCGGCGGCGCGGTGTTCGATCAGCGCCGTCAGGCGCGGCTTCACCACCCGCTCCAGCCGCGTCAGCCATGGATCGAGCATGCGCTGGAAGGCCTGCAGGCTGGCCCGGCGCGGGCCGCGCCGGGCGACGAAGCGCGGCAGCCACAGCCGCCGCATGCCGACCAGCAGGTGCACGCCCACCAGCACCGTCGCCGGCCCGCTGATCGCTCCGCCGACGCCCGGGATCGGGATGAACGCCGGCAGGATCGAGACGAACAGCAGCATGCCGAACACCTGGCGGCTGAGGCCGGCCAGGATGTCCGCCATCCGCAGGTGGTCCTCGCCGTCGCCGCTGGCGAGTGCGTCGAGCAGTTCGCGCGTGCCGGGCACGCCCGTCGCGGCGCGGTGGACGGACCGGTCAGT
This sequence comes from Pseudomonadota bacterium, assembly GCA_023395465.1. GTDB lineage: Bacteria > Pseudomonadota > Gammaproteobacteria > Xanthomonadales > Xanthomonadaceae > Luteimonas. Next base: position 14,976 of record JAEWZE010000149.1, on the reverse strand, counting down.
GTCCACGGTCGCCGGCATCCACACGCTGCATCAGCAGCTTGTCGATCCGGGGGCCGTCCAGGTCGACCACCTCGATGCGCCAGCCGCCCCATTCGAAGGATTCGCCGACGTTGGGGATCCGCCCGAAGCGCGCGATCACCATGCCGGCGGCGGTGTGGTAGTCGTGGTCGTCCTCGCCCGGCAGCGCGCCGCTGCCGATCAGCTCGCGCACCGTCTCCACCGAGGCGCCGCCGTCCACCAGCAGCGAGCCGTCGTCGCGGGTGGTGACCTGCGAGACGGCGTCGGGGCCTTCGCCGGTCTGGGTGCGGCCGATCACCGCCTCGAGCACGTCGTTGACCGTGACCAGGCCGGCCACGTCGCCGTATTCGTCCACCACCAGGGCCAGCGAGTACTGCTCCTCGCGCAGGATTTCCAGCAGCTTCAGCGCGGGCGTCGACTCGGACACGAACAGCGGCTCGCGCAGGTACTTGAACAGGTCGAACTCGGGTTCCTCGAGCCGGTCGATCAGCGACTTGACCTCGAGGATGCCGACCACGTCGGCGTCGCTGCCGCGATACACCGGATAGCGCGAGAACGGCGTGGCGCGCATCTGCGCGAGGTTCTCGTCGAAGCCCTCGGCCGAGTCCAGCCAGGCGATGCGGGTGCGCGGCGTCATCAGGCTGGCCGCGGTGCGGTCGCCCAGGCGCAGCACCCGGTTCATCATGTTGCGCTCGTCGGCATCGATCACGCCCTGCTCGTGGCTCTCGCTCACCAGCAGGCGGATCTCCTCTTCGGTGACGTGCGCGGCCTGGGTGTCGTTGAGCCGCAGCAGGCGCAGCATGCCGCGCACCGAGACCGTGAGCAGCCACACCGCCGGCGTGGCGATCCGCGACAGCCAGTGCATCGGCAGGGCGACGAAGGCCGCCAGGGTTTCCGGCGCCAGCAGGGCCAGGCGCTTGGGCAGCAGTTCGCCCAGGACGATGGTCAGGAAGGTGATCAGACCGACCGCGACCACCAGGCCGGCAGTGGCGGCGTAGCTGCCCAGCGCGGGCACGTTCTGCGCCAGCCAGGCGCCGATGGTCGCGCCGATGGCGTCGCCGCCGAACATGCCGGTGAGGATGCCGATCAGGGTGATGCCCACCTGCACGGTGGACAGGAAGCGTTCGGGGTGCTCGGCCAGCTCCAGCGCCTTGCGCGCGCCGCGGTGGCTGGCCGACATCTGCCGCAGCCGGCCCTTGCGCGAGGTGACGACCGACATCTCCGACAGGGCGAAGAAGGCGTTGCAGCCGATCAGGACCAGGACGATCGCGAACTCAAGCATCGTCGGTCCGGTTGGCGGGACGCAGCGCGAACGTCGGGAAGCAGGCCGCCGGAGGGGCGGTCATGGCGGGAACCGGACGGGGGCGGCGGCCCGGGCGGGGCCGGCGGGAAAGTGGAGGAGGTTCGTCGTCCATGGGGCGGCGGCGCGGCAGGGGAGCGCGGCAGCGCATCATAACACCCTGTCCGGCAAGCCATTTCGCGCCCCCGGGGCCGCCGCAATGGCGGCGGGCGTCATCGACCGGTCATAATTCCGCCCCGAAGGCCGTCCACTCCCCGGCGGCGGGATCGATCCCGATGTTTTCCTTGCAAACCATGTTCGGTCAGGGCAACCAGTTCTACTCGCTGCTCGAGGACGCCGCGGCGGCGGCCAACGACGCGGCCAGGGCCTTGCACGCCATGCTCAGGGAGGCCGACCGGCAGCCGGCGCTGGACGCCTTCAAGCTGGCCCGCCTGCGCGAGCGCGAGGCGTCCGACAAGATCAGCCAGGCCCTGGTCGACAGCTTCATCACCCCGATCGAGCGCGAGGACATCGAGGCGCTGGGTTCGGCCCTGTACAAGATCCCCAAGCAGATCGAGAAGTTCGCCGACCGCTATTCGCTGGCCACCCAGCACCTGGAGCACATCGACTTCGCGCCGCGCGCGGCGATGCTCGAGCAGGCCTCCGAGGTGGTGGTGCAGATGGTCAAGGCCCTGCGCGCGATGAAGCTGGAGCCGATGAAGGTGCTCAACGACCGCCTGCGCGCGCTGGAGAACGAAGCCGACCGGCTGATGCTCGAGCTGTACCGGGACATCTACTCGGGCAAGCTCGATGCCCGCGAGATGTTCCTGCTCAAGGAATTCTTCGAGATCCTCGAGAAGGCCATCGACCGCTGCCGCGAGGCCGGGGTGGTCGCCTACGAAATCGTGCTCAAGAACTCCTGACCGGGCCGCGATGATGCTGACCCTGGTCCTGATCGTGGTGGCCACCGCGCTGGTGTTCGAATACATCAACGGTTTCCACGACACTGCCAACTCGATCGCGACGGTGGTCGCGACCAAGGTGCTCTCGCCGATGCAGGCGGTGGGCCTGGCCGCCTCCATGAACCTGATCGGCGCGCTGGCCGGCACCGCGGTGGCCAAGACCATCTCCTCGGGGCTGATCGACGCGGGCGTGATCGAGGTCGGCTCGCAGCTGATCCTGTGCGCGCTGCTCGGCGGCATCACCTGGAACCTGATTACCTGGTGGTTCGGCCTGCCCTCGTCGTCCTCGCATGCGCTGATCGGCGGCCTGCTGGGCGCGGCGCTGGCCGCGGCGTACAACGACTTCGGCGTGGTGATCTGGTCGGAGCCGGCCGAGCCGGTCTACCGCAGCGCCGGCGTGCTGTGGAAGGTGATCGTGCCGATGGTGTCCTCGCCTGTGCTGGGCTTCGCCGCGGGCTTCCTGATGATGGGCGTGCTGTTCTTCGTCATCTCGATGATGGCCCGCAGCGGCGGCATCCTGGCGCGCATCGCGCGTCCGCGCTGGGTCAACGGCTTCTTCGGCAAGGCGCAGATCGTCAGCGCCGCCGGCATGGGCTTCGCCCACGGCATGAACGATGCGCAGAAGACCATGGGCATCGTCGCCCTGACCCTGGTCAGCGCGCAGGCCGCCGGCACGCTGGACGTGCTGCCGGCCTGGCTGGCCTTCCTGCATCCGTCCGAGGCCGCGTTGGCCGACGGCGACATCGACACCTGGATCAAGGTCAGCTGCGCGCTGGTGATGGCGGCCGGCACCGCGGCCGGCGGCTGGCGCATCATCAAGACCCTGGGCCACAAGCTGGTCAAGCTGCACCCGATCCACGGCTTCGCCGCCGAAACCAGCGCCGCCTCGGTGATCCTCGCGGCCTCGTCGCTGGGCATCCCGGTCTCGACCACGCACAACATCTCGTCGGCGATCATGGGCGTAGGCACCGCCAAGCGCCTGAACGCGATCAAGTGGGGCGTGGTCCACAAGATGATCTGGGCGTGGATCCTGACCATCCCGATGTCGGGCGGGATCGCCTATGGCCTGTTCCGGCTGATGCAGGGCATGGGCTGGGCGTAGCCGGGCCGGCGGGATCGGGGTCGGGATCGGGGGTCAGAGTCCCTTTTCGCTCCGTCAACGCACTGCATACGCGATATCACGCGGCGAAAAGGGACTCTGACCCCGGGTTCCTTATCGAATCCCTAATCCCCAATCCCGAATCCCGGCCTTACAGCAGGTCGCCTTCGGCCGACAGCGCCCGCTCCAGGCGGTCGCCCATGCCGCCGATCTCCAGCACCACGCGCCCGATCTCGGCGGCGGTGAGGCCCTCGTACGGCCGGTTCTCGCACAGCTGCAGGTAGGGCACCCCGTCGAGTTCGCCGATGGACAGGTAGCCCACCCGCGAACTCCAGTTGAACGCCAGTGCGCGGCGCGCGTCCACGCCGGTGATCGGCGCGATTGCGGTGCTGGTGCGCAGGTAGTTGCGGCCGTCGTCATCCTGGATCTCCGACAGGAAGATCGCCTGGTGGCGGCGCCCGCCATCGAGCGAGAGTTCCACGCACATCACGTACGGCTCCTGCATGGTGACGCGGAAGTCGCCGCCCAGGAGATGGCCGCGGATCTGTTCGAAGTTCTGCATGGCGCGACGTGCTCGCACGGGTGGAGCGGCTATCCTAGTCGCCGATGGACGCCGTGTCTGCCGATCCGCCCGCCGCCGCGCGCATCCTGGCCGCGATCCGTGACGTGCCGCGCGGCGCGGTCGCCGGCTACGGTCAGATCGCGCGCCGGGCCGGCCTGCCCGGGCGCGCGCGCATGGTGGCGCGGCTGCTGTCGGCCAACGACGATCCCGCGCTGCCCTGGCACCGCATCCTGCGCAGCGACGGCACGATCGCCCTGCCGCCCGGTTCGGCCGGTTTCCGCGAGCAGGTGCGGCGCCTGCGCGCCGAAGGCGTGGAGGTCCGCAACGGACGGGTGCGCATGCCGCGCGGCGAGGGCGACGATCTCGATGCCGCGCTGTGGGGTCCCGGCGGCGGTTAGGACCAGTTGCGGACGTGCCGGCGGGAAAGACCATCCCGCCGCCTTCGACCGGCGTCCACAGCTTCCACCGTTATCATGGGCGCCAGTGCAGGAGCGCCGATGTTCACCAACCTTCCCCCCGTCACCAAGGCCTTGCTGATCGCCAACTGCGCGGTGTTCGCGCTGCAGCTGATGCTCGGGCCGGCGCTGGATCCGCTGATGCTGTGGCCGTGGCTGCCGTCCGATCTCGCGCCGTATGCGCCGCACGGCTTCATGCCCTGGCAGCTGCTCACGCACGGCTTCATGCACAGCCCCAGCAACATCGCGCACCTGCTGTTCAACATGCTGGCGCTGCTGATGTTCGGCGCGCAGCTCGAATACGCCTGGGGCCAGCGCCGGTTCCTGACCTATTTCCTGGTGTGCGTGGTCGGCGCCGGCCTGTGCCAGCTGCTGGTGGTGTCCTGGGGCGTGCGCAACGGCGGTGGCTTCTTCCCGACGGTGGGCGCGTCCGGAGGCGTGTTCGGCCTGCTGCTGGCCTACGGCATGATGTTCCCCAACCAGCGGGTGATGCTGCTGATCCCGCCGGTGCCGATGAAGGCGCGCACCCTGGTGATCGTCTACGGCCTGATCGAGCTGGTGCTCGGCGTCACCGGCACGCGTTCGGGGGTGGCCCACTTCGCGCACCTGGGGGGCATGCTGTTTGGCTGGCTGCTGATCCGGCACTGGCGCGGGCAGCCGCCGTTCGGCGGCCGCCGCATCCGCCGCGTGGTCTAGCCGCGACCACCGGCGCCGTGCCGGTGGCCGGATCCAGCGGACTGCCGCAGTCGCGGCGGCCGCAGGCTCAACGCCAGATCGAGACCTGCTCCTCGGCCTTGCGCGTCATCGCATTGCCGGCCTTGCACTGGAAGGTCTCGACGAACGCCGGATGGTTGACCAGCGGCCCGTTGGCGCGCCACTGGCCCGGTGCGTGGGGCAGGGTCGAGGCGTCCTGGGTGGCCGTTTCCGGCGCCAGCTGCTCGCGCCACAGCCCCGCCCAGGCGCGGAAGAACGATTCGTGCGCGGCCTTGTCCGGCGCCGGCTGCGTGGCGGCGAGGGCGTCGAAGGCGAGCTCCACCGCCGCCAGGTCGGCGACGTTCTGTTCGCGGGTCAGGGCGGCGTCCACCCGCAGACCGCTGGTGGCCGGATACGCATAGGACGCGTACTGCGTGGCGAGCTGGTTGGCGCGGGCGGAGAAGGCCGATTCGTCCTGCGGCGTCCACCAGCTGCGCACGTTGCCCGAAGCGTCGACCAGCTGGCCCTTGAGGTCGACCGCGCGGCTGAGTTCGTGCCCCACCAGCGCGCCGAAGCTGCCGTACTGGGCGGCGGTGTCCTGCTCCATGTCCAGCACCGGCGCCTGCAGCGCCGCGGCCGAGACGACCAGGCGGTTGTGGGCCAGGTCGTAGGCCACCGCCGGCTGCTGCGGCAGCACGTCCCAGCGGCGCTGCGCGTCGGCGCGGCCAATGCGGCGCATCTCCTCGCGGTGGTGCCAGGTGGAGGCGATCAGCATGTTGCTGCCGAAGCTGGTGCGCCCCATCGGCTGCACGGTGTAGTCGATGTCGTCGCGCGGCGCGCCGATCTCGATCGCCAGCGCCTGCAGCTTGGCCTTGGCCTCGCTGCGCGCGGCGTCGGACATCCAGGTGTTGCGTTCCACCGCGCGCAGCAGGGCGTCGCGCACTTCGCCGGCGATGCCCTCGGCGCGCGAGCGGGTGGTGTCGGGCAGGTAGCGCGCCACGTACTCGCGCGCCATCATCGGCCCGGCGGCGCGGTTGATCGCGTCCAGCACCTGCACGTCGCGCACCGGCGGCGCGCTCAGCCCGCGCAGCACGCGTCCGTTGAAGGAGAAGTCCGCCTCGCGGAAGTCCTTCGACAGGTACGGCGCCATCGCGTTGCCGATCTGGTAGCGCAGGTAGACCTTCCACTGCGCCGGCTTGAGCGTGCGCACCAGCGCGTCGAGCTGGGTGAAGTAGTCCTGGTGCGCCATCGAGACGGTCTCGGCGCTCACGCCCTGCGCTTCCAGGAAATCGGCCAGCTGCAGGTTGCGGAACTGCTTGCCGAAGCCTTCGGTCGGCACCAGCGCGTAGTTCTCGCGCGGGTCGCGCAGCGAGGTGATCGGCCTGGAGATGCGCGCGATGCGGGTTTCCAGGTCCAGCACCTGCGCCATCTCGTCCTTGAGCTGCGCGGCCGGCGTGCCGGTCAGGGCGAGGATCTTCTCGACGTACTCGGTGTAGCGGCCGAGCAGGGCGCGGGTGTCGGCGTCCTCGCGCGTGTAGAAGGCCGGATCGGGCAGGGCCAGCCCGCCCTGCGAGAAATAGCCGATGTGGCGGTCGAAATCGCCCATGTCGACGTCGGCGGTGAAATTGAACGCCACCGGGATGCCGACCTGGTGCAGCGCGGCGATCGACGGGGCGACGTCCCGGCTGCGCTTGATGGCGTTGATGCGCGCGACCAGCGAGGCGATCGGCTGCGCGCCGTCGCGTTCGACCGCCGCCTCGTCGATGCCGCTCGCCCAGAAGTCGCCCAGCAGCTTCTGCACGTCGTTCTGCGGGGTCAGCACCGCCTCGTCGAGCAGGGCACGCTGCTGCAGCAGCGCGCGCTGGCGCAGGGTGCCGAGCGCGGACACCCGGCCGGTGCCGGCGACGACGGTGTTGGCCGCCAGCCAGTCCTTGTTGACGAAGGTGTAGAAGTCGCTGCAGGCGGTGATCGCGGGCGTCGCCGGCTGTTTGGCGCGGCGCTTGCGCTGGGCGTCGGCGTCGGTGGCGGCCAGCATCAGCACCAGGCTGGCGGCAAGGGCGGCGACGAGCGGCTTCTGGATCGGCATCGAGCAGGTCCGGGGATCAGGGGGAAGGCCGGGATTCTAGCAAGAGCCGCACGCGCGCCTTCACCCGGCGGGCCGGCTCGCGGTACCGGCGCCGGCGCAAAGAAAAGCCCGGCATTGCCGGGCTTTTCTCCGCGCAGGCAGGTGGCGCTTACCAGATCACGACCCGGTCGTCGCCGCCCCGCACCATCGGGTCGCCGGGCTTGCAGTCGAAGGCCGCGGCGAAGGCCGGCAGGTTCGACGGCGCGCCGATCGCGCGGAACTCGGCCAGCGCGTGCTCGTCGGTCACCAGACGCTTGCTGATCTCCTCGGGGGTGAAGTTGCGGCGCCACACCGTGGCCCAGTTGAGGAAGAAGCGCTGGTCGCGGGTCAGGCCGTCGGTCATCGGGTCCGGCGTGCCTTCGGTGGCCTTCTTCATCGCGTCGTAGGCCATGGCCAGCCCGCCGAGGTCGCCGATGTTCTCGCCCAGCGTATGCGTGCCGTTGAGCGCGCGGCCGTCGGCCAGCTTGTAGCCGTCGAACTGCGCGACCAGCTTGCCGGTGCGCTCCTTGAACGCGGCCGCGTCGGCCTCGGTCCACCAGTTCTCGAACTTGCCGGTCGCGCCGAAACGGCTGCCCTGGTCGTCGTAGCCGTGGCTCATCTCGTGGCCGATGACCGCGCCGATGCCGCCGTAGTTGATCTCGTCGGTGGCCTCGGGGTCGAAGAACGGCGGCTGCAGGATCGCGGCCGGGAACACGATTTCGTTCTGCAGCGGGTTGTAGTAGGCGTTGACCATCTGCGGCGGCATTGCCCATTCGGTCTTGTCGACCGGCTTGCCGATCTTGCCGATCTGCCACTTGTAGTTGAATTCCTGCGCGGCCAGCACGTTGTCCAGGTAGCTCTCGCGGCCGGTTTCCAGCCCGCTCCAGTCGCGCCACTTGTCGGTGTAGCCGATCTTGGTGGTGAACGCGGCTTGCTTCTCCAGCGCCTTGGCCTTGGTCTCCTCGCTCATCCATTCCAGGTTCTGGATGCGCGCCTTGAGCGCCTCGCCCAGGTTCGCGACCAGCGCCTCCATCTTGGCCTTGGACTCGGCCGGGAAGGCCACGTCCACGTACATCTGGCCCATGGCCTCGTCGACCTGGCCGTTGACGGTGTCGAGCACGCGCTTCCAGCGCGGCTTCATTTCCTTCTGGCCGCTGAGGGTCTTGTTGTGGAACTCGTAGTGCTGCTGCACGAACGCGTCGGACAGGTAGGGCGAGGCGCCATCGACGACGTGGAAGCGCAGGTAGCTCTTCCACTGGTCCACCGGCACGTCGGCCAGCATCGCATCGACTTCCTTGAAGTAGTCGGGCACCGACACCGAGAACAGCTTCGGCTGGGCGATGCCCTGCGCCTCGAAGAACTTCGTCCAGGAGAAGTTCGGGGTCAGCTTGTCGGCGTCGGCGACCTGCATCGGGTTGTAGTACAGCGAGACATCGCGCGAGAACTCCGCGCGCGACTTCGACACCTTCGCCAGGCGCGTCTCGAACGCCATCACGTCCTTGGCCTGCTGCTGCGCCTCGGCCGCCGGCACGCCGGACAGTTCCAGCACCTTGGCGATGTGCGCCACGTAGGCCTCGCGGATCTGGGCGTGCTCGTCGTCGCTGTAGTAGGTCGTGTCGGGCAGGCCCAGGCCACCCTGGCCGGTGGCGGCGATGTTGATCGAGGAATCCTGGAAGTCGGGCATCGCGCCGACGCCGATCAGGAAGCCCTGGCCTCTGGCGGCGGTCTGCTGCAGCCAGGTCACGATGCCGGCGCTGTCGGCCAGTGCGTCGATCGCGGCCAGTTCGTCCTTCAGCGGCTCGATGCCCTGGGCATTGATCTTCGCCTCGTCCATGCCGGTGGCCCAGAAGTCGCCGACCAGCTTCTCGACGCCCGTGGCGTTCTCGAGCCCGGCCGCATGCTCGGCCAGCTGCTGCTGGATCGCGGTGGAACGCTCGTCGAGCATCTCGAATGCGCCCCAGCTGGTGCGGTCGCCGGGCACCGGGTGCGCGGCAAGGAACTTGGCATTGGCGTAGCCGGCGAAGTCGGTGCAGGCGTTGCGGGTGTCGTCCAGGTCGGCCAGCTGGAAGCGGTTGACGGCCGGCAGCTTGGCCTCGTCGAGGGTGAAGGCCGGCGGGGTCGCGGCCGGGGCGGCGGCGGTGGCCGGGGCGTCGCCCTTGCCGCATGCGGACAGGGCCACGGTGACGGCAAGGGACAGAAGCAGCAGGCGAGGTGCAGTGGCGCTCACGGGAATCTCCGGGTCGATGGAACGGCGACGACGATGCCGCCGGCGCCGGCTTTTGCGCCACTGTACGCCGCTGCCCGCAGCGCCGAGGGTGTCGGAGGTCATGCGCGCCGCGGCCCGCTCCGCGCGCATCGCGGCCGTTGCGTGCAGAATCGACGTCCAGTCGGAAACGGGGGAGAGCGGGCATGCGGGTGCATTTCCATGGCGCGGCGGGCGAGGTCACCGGCTCGATGCACCTGGTCGAGGCGGCGGGCCAGCGCATCCTGCTCGACTGCGGCATGATCCAGGGTGGCCGCGCGGCCGAGGCGCGGAATTTCGATGCGTTCCTGTTCGATCCGGCCTCGATCGACGCGCTGGTGGTGAGCCATGCGCACATCGACCACATCGGCCGCATCCCGCGCCTGGTCTGGCAGGGCTTCCGCGGCCCGGTCTACATCCAGCACGCCGGCGCCGAACTGCTGCCGGTGATGCTGCTCGACGCCGCGTCGCTGGCCGAGAACGATGCCGAGCGGGAGAACCGCAGGCGCCGTCCGGGCGAACCCGAGGCCATGCCGCTGTTCACCCGCGAGGACGTGCAGCAGGTGCTGGAGCAGGTGCGGCCGCTGCCTTACGGCGAGCGCAGGCAGATCCTGCCGGGCGTGGAGATCGCGTTCCGCGATGCGGGCCACATCCTCGGCTCGTCGATCGTCGAGGTCTGGGCGGACGCGCGCAAGCTCGTCTACTCCGGCGATCTCGGGCCGCACGGCACGCCGATCCTGCGCGATCCCGAGCAGGTGCGCGATGCCGACCTGGTGGTCATGGAAGCCACCTACGGCGACCGCAACCATCGCGACCGGCTCGATACCATCCACGAATTCGGCGAACTGCTGGAACAGGCCTGGAACGGGCGCGGCAAGGTGCTGATCCCCGCGTTCGCGGTGGGCCGTTCGCAGGAACTGCTGTACTGGTTCGCCCGGCACTGGGACGAATGGCAGCTGGCGCGCTGGCGGATCTTCCTCGACAGTCCGATGGCGGCCAAGGTGGTGGCGATCTACGACCGCCACCAGGCGCTGTTCGACGCCGACGCGCGCGGCGTGTGGAAGGGCCATCCCAGTCCGTTCCGGCTGCCGAACCTGCACATCACCGGGTCCACCGCCGAGTCGATGGCGATCAACCGCATCGAGAACGGCGCGATCGTCATCGCCGGCAGCGGCATGGCCAACGGCGGCCGCATCCTGCACCACTTCCGCCACGGCATCGACCGTCGCGACACCCACGTGGTGTTCGTCGGCTACCAGGCCGAGGGCACGCTCGGCCGGCGCCTGGTCGATGGCGCCAGGTGGGTGCGCATCCACGGCCACGACCATCGCGTCAACGCGCGCATCCACACCATCGGCGGCTTGTCCGCCCATACCGACCAGCGTGGCCTGATCGCCTGGTACGAAGGCTTCGAAGGCCGTCCGCCGCTGGTGCTCGTGCACGGCGAGGATCGCGCCCGCGAAGCGCTGGCCGGTGAGCTGGGCGAGCGCGACGGTATCGACGTGCGCCTGGCGCGGCCGGGGATGGTGGTCGAGGTCTGACCGCGCGGCGTCGCGGCCGATCCGCCCGTGACGCCTCAGGCGGGCGGCGGGTCCGTGCGCGGCGCGCCAGGCGCGGCCTGTTCAGCTTCCGCGTTCAGCGCGCGGGCCGCGCGGCGCGGTGGCGTGAACGGGGTCGGTCTGGGCCTCGGCCCGGCGTCGTCGCTGTTGCCGATCACCAGCGAGCGGCCGGCGCGCGGATCGTTGCTGGCCAGCTCCAGTTCGAAGCGCTCGGCATCGAGCCGGCGCACCTGCGCCGCGATCGCCGCGGCCTCGTCGGCGTCCACGCCCAGCTCGCGCAGCGCGGCCTCGCCGAAGGCCACGGCCGAGCCGAAGGTCTCGCGCACCTGGAAGTCGACCCCGGCGTTGATCAGCGACAGCGAGTGCTGCCGGTCGTAGGCGCGCACCAGCAGCCTGGCCTGCGGGAAGTGGTGGCGCGCCAGCTGGACGATGAGGTCGGCGCCATCGCGGTCGTTGACGCACACCGCGATGGCGCGCGCCGATCCGGCCCCGGAGGCGCGCAGCACGTCGAGCCTGCGGCCATCGCCGTAGTAGACCTTGAAGCCGAAATCCGCGGCGCTGCCGATCATCCCGATGTCGTTGTCGATGATGGTCACGTCCACGTCGCGCGCCAGCAGCGACTGGCTCATCACCTGGCCGAAGCGGCCGAAGCCGATGATCAGCACGCTGCCGGTCTGGCCGTCCGCCACCTCCATCCCGTCCAGCGACGGCCGCGGCTGCGCGCGCAGCAGCGGGCGCATCGCGATCGCGACCAGCGGGGTGAGCACCATCGACAGCACCACGATCGCGGTCAGGTTGTCGTTGGTCCGGCCCGCGATCACGCCCGCGGTTTCCGCGGCCGAATACAGCACGAAAGCGAACTCGCCGCCCTGCGCCATCAGCACCGCGCGGTCGAGCGCGTCGCGGTGGCCGCTGCGCAGCACCCGCGCCACCAGGTAGATGCACAGCGCCTTGGCCAGCATCAGCGCGGGCACGGCCAGCGCGATCAGCCGCCAGTTCTCGCGGACCACGGCCAGGTCCAGCGACATCCCCACGGCGAGGAAGAACAGCCCCAGCAGGATGCCGCGGAACGGCTCGATGTCGGCCTCGATCTGGTGGCGGAAGGTCGATCCCGACAGCAGCACGCCGGCCACGAACGCGCCCATCGCCATCGACAGTCCGCCCAGCTCCATCAGCATCGCCGCGCCGAGCACCACCAGCAGCGCGGCCGCGGTCATCACCTCGCGGGCGCGGGCGGCGGCCAGGACCCGGAACAGCGGGTTGAGCAGGTAGCGGCCGGCCAGCACCAGGCCGGCGAGCGCGGCGGCGCCGATCGCGAGCGCGGCCAGGCCGGAAGGCGCCTGCGGGTCGGCGGGCGCGTGCGACATCAGCGCCACCAGCGCCAGCAGCGGCACGATCAGCAGGTCCTCGAACAGCAGGATCGAGACCATGCGCTGCCCGCGCGGCAGGGCGATGTCGCCGCGCTCGCCGAGCAACTGCATCACGATCGCGGTCGAGGTCAGCACGAATCCCGCGCCGCCGATGAAGGCGGCCTGCGGCGGCAGCCCGAACATCAGGCAGACCCCCGTCAGGGCCGCGGTCGCGGTGAGGATCTGCAGCGCGCCCAGGCCGAAGATCTGGTGGCGCAGGCTCCACAGGTGCGACGGGCGCATCTCCAGCCCGACCACGAACAGGAACATCACCACGCCCAGTTCGGCGAAATGCAGGATCGCCTGCGGATGGGCGAACCAGCCGAACCCGAACGGTCCGATCGCCAGTCCCGCGGCCAGATAGCCCAGGACCGAACCCAGCCCCAGCCTGCGGAACAGCGGCACCGCGACCACCGCCGCGCCGAGCAGGGCCACGGCCCCGAGCAGGGCGTCCGCGCCGGCCCCGGCGGCCATCGCCTCAGCGCCTGCGCGCGGCGGTGCTGGTGAGCGCCAGCAGCAGGAAACCGCCCGCCAGGCCGGCGTCCTTCACGAACTGCAGCAGATGGGTGCCGCGCACGCCGCCGCCCATGGCCCAGAACGGATGCGACATCGCCGCTTCCGCCACCACCAGCGCGGCGGCCAGCATCGCGGTGGCGCGCAGGCGCCAGGCGGCGGCGACCAGCACGCCCAGGACCAGCGCCGCGACGCTGAAGCTCAGGGTGGCCCCGCTGGCAGGCGCGCCCTGGTAGGCGCCCCACAGGCGCCAGCCGCCGGTGACGATGAGCGCGCTGGCCAGCAGCAGGCGGGCCAGGCTGACTCCGGGACTCGATTGCGAGGTGCGGAAGGACATGCGGCGCTTCGCGTGGCGGGAACCCGCAAAGGGTGTCACAGGCGGCCGCGCGGGTTCCAGTCCTCGCCACGCGGCATTCGTGGCGTCGCGATCCCGGCGCGGCCACCGTGCGACGACGCGTGCAGGCGCACCCCGGATGACCGGGCATCGTGCCCGGCTGGCGCCGCCGGCCGCATCCCCGTACAATGGCGGCGTTTGCAAAACGGCTGCCCCGCTGCTCCCAGAGCAGCCACGATCCTGGCAGGCCGGCCCGGGCTCCGTCCCGTGGCGTCCTATTCCGCACGTCTTTCGTCGCGCAGACACGGCCCGGAAACCTCCGGTCACCGTCAAAACATTGCCCGCAACGCGGAACTGGATGGTTCCGGGCAAGCCAGTCGAAGGCATTTCGACCCGTGTCCACCCCTGGTGGGCGGGTGCGTGGCCGCGGCTGACACGGAGTGAATCCCACATGTTGTTCGAAGACCTCGGGCTTTCGCCCGCGCTGCTGCGCGCGCTGTCCGAAACCGGCTACACCACGCCCACCCCGATCCAGGCCCAGGCCATCCCGCCGGCGCTCAACGGCGAGGACATCCTCGGCGCCGCGCAGACCGGTACCGGCAAGACCGCCGCGTTCGGCCTGCCGCTGCTGCAGAAGATGGCGAAGATGACCCCGGTCAAGGGGCCGCGCAAGCCGCGCGCCCTGGTGCTGGTGCCCACGCGCGAGCTGGCGGTGCAGGTGGCCGACAGCCTCAAGACCTACGGCCGCCACCTGCGCCTCAACGTCACCATGATCTTCGGTGGCGTCGGCATGCAGCCGCAGATCGAGAACCTGCGCCGCGGCGTCGACATCCTGGTCGCCTGCCCGGGCCGGCTGATCGACCACCTCGACTCGGGCCACGTCAAGCTCGACGCGGTCGAGCTGCTTGTGCTCGACGAGGCCGACCGCATGCTCGACATGGGCTTCCTGCCGTCGATCAAGCGCGTGCTCTCGCGCGTGCCGCAGCAGCGCCAGACGATGCTGTTCTCGGCGACGTTCGAGCCGCGCATCCGTGCGCTGGCGATGGAACTGCTGAACAAGCCGACCGAAGTGCAGGTCGCCGCGCAGAACACGATCGCCGAAACCATCACCCACCGCGTGCATCCGGTCGACGGGCCGCGCAAGCGCGACCTGCTGGTCGAGATCCTGTCCAGGCGCCACACCGACCAGGTGCTGATCTTCGGCAAGACCAAGCACGGCTGCAATCGCCTGGCCGAACAGCTGGAAACCGCGGGCCTGAAGTCGGTCGCGATCCACGGCAACAAGAGCCAGGCGCAGCGGCAGAAGGCGCTGGACCAGTTCAAGTCGGGCAAGGCGCGCATCCTGGTGGCGACCGACGTGGCCGCCCGCGGCCTCGACATCCCGAACCTGCCGCTGGTGATCAACCACGACCTGCCGATGGTCGCCGAGGACTACGTGCACCGTATCGGCCGTACCGGTCGCAACGGCGCGTCGGGCGAGGCGCTGTCGCTGGTGGCACCGGAGGAGGGCGGCCTGCTGCGCCAGATCCAGCGCATGCTCAAGGCCGACATCGTGATGCAGACGGTGGACGGCTTCGAGCCGAGCCGTCCGATCCGCCTCGATGCGCCGATCCCGAAGAACGGGGGCGGCCAGCAGCGCAGGCAGCCGATGGGCGGACGTCCCGCCCAGCGCCCGGGCGAGCAGAAGCCCGGCGGCCAGCGCGCCCCGCGCAAGGCCGGCGCCCGCGGCCACGGCAAGCCGGCCGAC
>JAEWZE010000118.1 GCA_023395465.1 Pseudomonadota bacterium | reverse complement strand
TGCCGGCGATGGAGCGCCAGGGCCAGGGGCACGTGGTCAACGTGTCCTCGATCGGCGGCCTGTTCGTGATGCCGACCGCAGCGGTGTACTGCGCCACCAAGTACGCGGTGCGCGCGATCTCGGAAGGCCTGCGCATGGAAAGCGACATCGTGCGCGTGACCTGCGTGTATCCCGGCGCGGTGGAATCGGAGCTGGCCGGCACGATCACCCATGCCGAATCGGCCGAGGCGATCGGCCGGTTCCGCCAGATCGCGCTCAAGCCCGAGGCGATCGCAGGCGCCATCGCGCACGCCATCGCGCAGCCGCCCGAGGTCGACACCACCGACATCGTGGTGCGCCACCTGCGGAGCCCGGCCTGATCGCCGCGCGCGGGGCGCAGCGGCGCCCCGTCCCGCAACACCTGCGCCCGGCACATGGTGCCGAAGCGCGGCAGGATCGTGCGGCCGGTGCGTTCCTGGAGACCTGGGCGCTGCAGGCGCTGATGGCGGACTAGGGCCGCACGGGAGCGTGCACGGCGTGGCGGCCGGCAGGCAGCGTTCCGCCCGCGCCCGGTGCGGGAAGGTGCCCCCGTGCCAGGGCGGCCACCGCGCCCCATGCCGATCGGCACCTCCCGCAACCGCCGTCGCGGGCGCATCCTGAGCGGCCAGACCTTGTCCTGGCCCCACCGGAGCCCCCATCCATGCTGCGTCCCCTGCTGCTGACTTCCGCGATCGCGCTCGCCCTGGGCGCCTGCGACCGCACTCCCACCGAGCCACCGATGCCGAATACCGCCACCGCACCCGCCGCGCCCGCGCAGGTCGAAAACCCGCTCCTCGCCGCCAGCACGCTGCCGTTCCAGGCACCGCTGTTCGACCGGATCCAGGACGCGCACTACCAGCCGGCGATCGAGGAAGGCATGCGCCAGCACCTGGCCGAAGTCCGCCAGATCGCCGACAGCGCCGAAGCACCGGGCTTCGCCAACACCATCGAGGCGCTGGAGCGCAGCGGCGCTCTGCTGACCCGCGCCGCGTCGATCTTCTTCGCCATGACCTCGGCGCACACCAACGAGGCGCTGCAGGCCGCCGAGCAGGCGCTGGCGCCGAAGCTTGCCGAGCACACCGACGCGATCCATCTCGATCCCGAACTGTTCGCGCGCGTGAAGTCGCTGTACGACCAGCGCGCGCAGCTCGGGCTCAACCCCGAGCAGCTCACCCTGCTCGAGCACACCTACGACAACTTCGTCCGCGCCGGCGCCCAGCTCGATGCCGACAGCCAGGCCGAACTGCGCAAGCTCAACAGCGAGGAATCCTCGCTGACCACCGCGTTCTCCAACAAGCTGCTGGCCGCGACCAAGGCCGGCGGCGTGCTGGTGAACGACGTGGCGAAGCTCGACGGCCTGGACGAGGCCACCATCGCCGCGGCCGCCGCGGCCGCCAAGGCCGACGGCAAGCAAGGCCAGTGGCTGCTGGTGCTGCAGAACACCAGCCAGCAGCCGGTGCTGACCTCGCTCAAGAACCGCGACCTGCGCCAGCAGGTGATGGCCGCCTCGCTGGAACGCGCGCAGAAGGGCGACGCCAACGACACCCGCGCCACCATCCAGCGCCTGGCCGAACTGCGCGCGCGCAAGGCGCAGCTGCTGGGCTTCGAGAACTATGCCGCCTACAGCATCGCCGACCAGATGGCCGGCACGCCCGAGGTTGCGCTCAAGCTGCTGACCGACACCGTGCCCGCGGCCACCGCGCGCGCCCGCGCGGAACTGGCGAAGATCCAGTCGGTCGTGGACGCGCAAGGCGGCGGCTTCGAGGCGGGCGCCGCCGACTGGGACTTCTACGCCGAACAGGTGCGCAAGGCCGAGTTCGATCTCGACGCCGAGCAGATCAAGCCCTACTTCGAACTCGACCGCGTGCTCAAGGACGGCGTGTTCTTTGCCGCCGAACAGCTCTACGGCATCACCGCCAAGGAACGCACCGACCTGCCGGTCTACCACCCCGACGTGCGCGTGTTCGACATCTTCGACGCCGACGGCACCCAGCTGGCGCTGTTCTACCTCGACCCGTTCCAGCGCGAGAGCAAGCAGGGCGGCGCCTGGATGGGCAACTTCGTCGAGCAGAACGGCCTGACCGGCGACATCCCGGTGATCTACAACGTCGAGAACTTCACCAGGCCGGCCGACGGCCAGCCCGCGCTGCTGAGCTGGGACGACACCACCACCCTGTTCCACGAGTTCGGCCACGCGCTGCACGGCATCTTCTCGAAGACCACGTATCCCAGCGTGGCCGGCACCAACGTGCCGCGCGACTTCGTCGAGTTCCCCTCGCAGTTCAACGAGCACTGGGCGCTGGATCCGAAGGTGTTCGCCAACTACGCCAGGCATTACCAGACCGGCGAGCCGATGCCGCAGGCGCTGGTGGAGAAGATCACCCGCGCGCGCACCTTCAACCAGGGCTATGCGACCACCGAGTACCTGTCGGCGGCGCTGCTGGACATGGCCTGGCACACGCTGCCGGCGGGCGATGCGAAGAAGGACGTGGAACCGTTCGAGCGCGAGGCGCTGGCGAAGTACCAGGTGGACCTGGCGGCGGTGCCGCCGCGCTACCGCACCAACTACTTCAGCCACATCTGGGGCGGCGGCTATGCGGCCGGCTACTACGCCTACTTCGGCGCCGAGGTGCTCGACCACGACGCCTTCCAGTGGTTCCGCGAGAACGGCGGCCTGACCCGCGAGAACGGCCAGGTGTTCCGCGAGAAGATCCTGTCCATCGGCCACTCGCGCGATCTTGCGCAGGCCTACCGCGAGTTCCGCGGCAAGGAGCCGAGCGTGGAGCCGCTGCTGGAGCATCGCGGCTTGAAGTAGTCACCGTTTCCACAACTGCAACAACAACGAAGGCCCGCAATCGCGGGCCTTCGTTTTTTTCCCGATGCCCGCCCAGCATGGGCCGCGCAGGTCAATGCACCGCCGTGCGCCTGGCCCGCGACCTGAGCACCATGCAGTAGCCGGCCGTGACTGCGATGCCGGCGATCACGGCGGCGGAGCCGCCAGCGACCGCCACGTTCGTCGGCGCGAACGCCCACAGCCCCGCGTAGACCAGCCCACTCAGCACCATCGACCAGCCGCCGACGCGCTTGACCCGGCCGATGCAGGCGCTGGGCGCGACGCTCTTGGGCAGACGGTTGCCGATCCAGGCGATCATCAGTCCGTTGAGTCCGATTACCACGCGCGTGGTGGCGTCCTGGTCGATGTAGCCCAGCTTGCGCGCGTAGCTTGCAGCGAGCGCCACCGCCACGATGCCCGCGGCCCAGGCGATGTATCCGGTCAGTTCCCTGTTCATCGCGTTGCTTCCTTCTTCTTGCCTGGCCTGGATGCGCTGGCACCCACGCCGACGGAGTGGACGAAGCCCAGCAGCGCTTCCTCGAGCACCGAGAGCTTCAGGTGGTAGATGACCGACTTGCCCGCCTTCTCGGCGTGCACCAGGTCGGCGTCCTTGAGCACCGCGAAGTGCGCCGACATCGTCGGCTTGGAGACATCGAACTGATCGCTGAGCTCGCCGGCGCTCATGGGCCCGCTGCGCAGCAGCTGCAGCACGCGCCGGCGGGTGGGATCGGAGAGGGCTTTGAAGACCTGGCTCATGGATCGATAATTAGCTAATTATCTAATCGTGTCAACTGCGGCGCTGGATGCGACTCCGGCGGCAGCACTGGCACGTATCGTGCAAGACCATGCCCAGCGGCAGTACGTTGGACCAGGGGAGGACCCGGATGAAACGCACCACGTTCGCCCTGCTGGCGCTGCTGTGCGCCGGCGGCGCATCCGCGCACGGCGGCGGACTCGATGCGGAGGGTTGCCACACCAACCGCACGACCGGCGACTACCACTGCCATCGCGCGCCCGCGAATCCCGCAGCCGCGGCCCGACCGCAACGCACGTCGCCTGCGCAGCTGGCCCCTGCACGACAGGCGCCTGCTTCCGGCCGCGCGTTCGCCAACTGTGCGGCAGCGCGCGCGGCTGGCGCGGCCCCCGTGCATCGCGGCGATCCGGGATATGGTCCGCACCTGGACCGCGACGACGACGGCATCGGTTGCGAGCCCTATCGAGGACGGTAGCGTCGGCGACGACAGGTCCGTGGCGCGCGGCCCCGCAACACCGGACGCCTGTGCAGCTGCCCGCCCGCAGATCGCCACCATTGGTCACGGCGACTCAAGACACTGCTGCCGCGTCGGCCGATCGACGATCATCCGCATCGACACGACAACGCAGGCGCACGTGCATGGCAAACGGTGTTTCCACCCTGCGACTGTGGCTGCTGCGCGCGATGTATGCACTGATCGCGGTGGGCCTGGGCCTGACGATCTGGCCGCAGATCCTCGGCCGACCGGCGACCGCGGACGAAGGATCGGTGATCCGTGCGCTGCTCGGCGCGCTGGCGGTGATGGCGGCGCTGGGCGTGCGCCATCCGCTGAAGATGCTGCCGCTGCTGCTGTTCGAACTGCTTTGGAAGGTGCTGTGGATCGTCGCGTCCGCGCTCCCGCTGTGGGCCGCCGACGGACTGGACGCCTACGGTACGGAAACCTTCTTCGCCTGCCTCATGGGCGTGGTGCTGGTGCCGCTGGTGGTGCCGTGGGGTTACGTGCGCGCCGAGTACTTCCGCGCACCGGGCGAGCCGTGGCGTCGTCCGGCGCAGCGGCCGGCACGCGACCAGGCGTAGCCGGCGCCCCACCCCTGGGCGCTTGAGGCGCGGCGTATCGCGACTGACCGCCGCGCGCTGGATGCCGCGGTCCGAATCCGTGGCGCGCGGCCTTCCCTGCGTCGCAAGGTCATTCCGCCGCGGCGCGTGCGTCCGCCGGTGCTGGTGGCGGCAACAGCGCCACGGCGTCCGCGCCGGCCGCGAACTGCAGGCGCGACGACGTATCGCTGGCCGCCTGCCACACCGCTTCGGCGACGTCATCGGGCCGGGTCACGGCAGTGAGCTGCGCGAAACCTTCGAACACCTTGGTGGCGAACGGCGCGTAGGGTTCTGTCACCAGCCCGGCCATGCGTCCGGCGCCGTTGTCGGCAAAGCGCGTGTCGGGGCAGTAGCCGGGTTCGACCAGCTTCACCCGCAGGCCGAAGGCCGCCAGCTCCAGCGCCAGCGATGCGGTGAAGCCTTCGATCGCGGTCTTGCTGGCCGTGTACGCCGCGACCAGCGGGAACGGCGCCAGCGTCGCACTGGAGGTGACGTTGACGATGGTGCCGGCGCCGCGCTCGCGCATGCGCGGGACCGCGGCCTGGCACATCGCCATGGTGCCGAAGGTGTTGGTCTCGAAGATCTCGCGCACGGTCGCCATCGGCGTGGCCTCGAACGCACCGAACAGGCCGAGGCCGGCGTTGTTGACCAGCACGTCGACCGGGCCGGCGGCCTTGAGCGCGGCGGCGATACTTTCAGGGTTGGTGACATCCAGCGCCAGCACGCGGATGCCAGCGGGCATCAGCCCGGGGCGCGGCCGGCGCATGGTGGCGATGACCTGCCAGCCGCGCGCGTGGAAGTAGCGGGCGATGGCCAGGCCGTAGCCGGACGAACAGCCGGTGATCAGGATGGTTTGCATGGGTGGCTCCTTGGTGGGCGTTTGACGCGGGGAACCAGCATCGGCGAGGCTTGCCGGATGATCGATAGCTGATCATCCGCATTTGTTTTGCAGGAGTCCGGAGATGGGCGATCCCCTGTCGCAGGTCGTAGGCCTGCTGCACCCGCGCGCGGTGTTCGCCAACGTCATCGCCGGCAAGGGCCAGTGGGCGGTGCGCTTCGCCGAGTACGGCCGCCCCAGCTTCTGCATCGTGCTGGATGGCGGCTGCCGGCTGTCGGTCGACGGGCATCCGCCGGTGGCGATCGAGGCGGGCGATTTCATCCTGCTGCCGACGACGCCCGCGTTCACCCTGTCCAGCGGCGAGGCCGCGCGGCCGGTGCTGCTGGATCCCGCCGACCTGCCCCGCGACGGCAGCGAGGTGCGCTACGGCGAGGCCGGCGGCGCGCCGGACATGCGTTCGCTGGGCGGCGCTTTCGTGTTCGACGATGCCGATCCGGCCCTGCTGGTCTCGCTGCTGCCAGGGCTGGTGCACGTGCGCGGATCCGCCCGGCTGTCGCGGCTGGTGGGGATGGTGGCCGAGGAAACCGTCGGTGCGCTGCCCGGCAGTTCGGCCGTGCTGTCGCGGCTGGCCGAGCTGCTGCTGATCGAGGCGATGCGCGCGACCAGCAGCGGCGACGCGCCGCCGGGACTGCTCCGCGGCCTGGGCGACGAGCGCCTCGCGGTGGCGCTGCAGCTGATGCACGCGCAGTTCGACCGGCCATGGACCGTGCCGCAGCTGGCCAAGGCCGCGGCCCTGTCGCGCTCGAGCTTCTTCGAGCGCTTCAGCCGCACCGTGGGCGTCGCGCCGATGGAATACCTGCTGGGCTGGCGCATGGAGATCGCCCGGAACTTGCTGCGACGCGGCGGGCTGAGTGCCGCGCAGATCGCGGACTGTGTCGGCTATGGCTCGGCCAGCGCGTTCAGCGTTGCGTTCCGCCGCCACGTCGGGATGGCGCCTGGGCGCTATGCGCTGGCGACTCGGGTCCCGGACTGAGACACGCTGCGGACGGCGTCTGGCCGCCTGTGCTAGAATCGACGCAGTTTCGCGTAATTTGCCGCCAATCGCTTCGTTTTCAACGAAGTTATGGCCCGCTGTGGCCGTGCATTGGCGATGCCCGCGCGATCCCCATGCCCGGTATCGGCAGGAACGGAGCCCGGCTCCGGTCGGACTCCCCGACGTGCTTTTCCAGCGGTCCATCGGGTGCAGCCCGCTGCAGCCGGGCGCCCGTGCGCCTGCTGCCGGCGCGACACACCTACAGGAGATGACACCCGCATGACCCAACGCATCGCCGTCCTCGGCGCCGGCCCCAGTGGCCTGGCCCAGCTTCGCGCCTTCGACGCCGCCCGCCGCGCCGGCGCCGACGTCCCCGAGATCGTCTGCTTCGAGAAGCAGTCCGACCTGGGCGGCATGTGGAACTACACCTGGCGCACCGGCCTGGACCAGCATGGCGAGCCGGTGCACGCGAGCATGTACCGCTACCTGTGGTCGAACGGGCCCAAGGAATGCCTGGAGTTCGCCGACTACAGCTTCGAAGAGCACTTCGGCCGCCCGATCGCCTCGTACCCGCCGCGCCCGGTGCTGCGCGACTACATCATGGGCCGCATCGAGCGCAGCGACCTGCGCCACCAGATCCGCTTCAACACCGCCGTGCATTCGGTCGAGTACAGCGAGGAGACGGGGAAGTTCACCGTCACCGTGCGCGAGCTCAAGGACGATCGCATGGTGAGCGAGGAGTTCGACTGGGTGGTGGTGGCGACCGGCCATTTCTCCACGCCCAACGCGCCTGCGTTCGAAGGCCTGTCGCAGTTCCCCGGCCGCGTGCTGCACGCGCACGATTTCCGCGACGCCTGCGAGTTCGCCGGCAAGGACCTGCTGCTGGTCGGCAGCAGCTATTCGGCCGAGGACATCGGCACGCAGTGCTACAAGTACGGCGCGAAGTCGGTGACCTTCAGCTACCGCAGCGCGCCGATGGGCTACGACTGGCCCGAGGCCTTCAGCGAGCGCCCGCTGCTGACGCGGGTGGAGGGCAACACCGCGCACTTCGTCGACGGCAGCCAGCAGGACGTGGACGCGATCATCCTGTGCACCGGCTACCAGCACCACTTTCCGTTCCTGCCGGACGAATTGACCCTGCGCACCCGAAACCGCCTGTATCCGCAGGACCTGTACAAGGGCGTGTTCTGGATCGACAACCCGAAGCTCGTGTACCTCGGCATGCAGGACCAGTACTACACCTTCAACATGTTCGACGCGCAGGCCTGGCTTGCGCGCGACGTGATCATGGGTCGCACCGCGCTGCCGGATACCGACGCCATGCGCGCCGACACCGAAGCCTGGTTCGCGCGCGAGAACGCCTGCGCCGGCAGCGACGACGACATCGACTTCCAGGCCGCCTACGTGCGCGACCTGGTCGATCGCACCGACTACCCCGAGTTCGCGATCGAGACGATGGCCGACATGCTCAAGTCATGGATGCGCGACAAGCAGGCCGGCATCCTCGACTACCGCGACAGGAGCTACCGCTCCACCATCACCGGCACGCTCGCGCCGCCGCACCACACGCGCTGGATGGAGGCGATGGACGATTCGCTGGAGGCGTTCCTGGAGAACTCGGGCGAGCTGGAGGACCAGCTCGAGGTGGAGCAGCCGGCGACGGCGGCCAGCGCCGGCAAGACCGCGGCAGAGCCGGTGCGCCGCCGCGCCTAGCGCCCGCAGGCCCCGTGGCCGGCGTCAGCGCTTGAGCCCGGCCACGATCTCAGACACGTCCACACCCATCTCGAGCTGCACGCGCACGTACTCGCGCTCCTTGCGCGAGAGCGTGCGACCGGCCTCGATGCGCACGTCCTCGGCCTGGAGGATGCGCAGGATCCGCGGCAGCGCCGAGCCGATGGCATCGGGCTCGTAACCCGCTTCGCGCAGGGCTGCGCGGAGGAGAGCTTCAACGTCCATGGCACGTCCTGCTGGTGCGGGGCGTGCATTGTGCGGCATGCGGCAGCCCGCCCGTTGCGTGCACGTGCTGCGCCAGCCGCGATGCATGGCGACCCTGCGCGCCGGCGATGCCGGGGGGCGCCGGCGGCGCTCAGCCCTCAAGCTGCCGCAGCACGAAGTGCCAGGCCGGCAGCGTCGCCATCGCGAGCACGATGCCGTAGCCGACCAGCGCCGCCGCCAGCCGCGGCGCCATGCGGTGCGAGATCGCGAGCGCGGCGGCGGTGACCATGGTCGG
>JAEWZE010000108.1 GCA_023395465.1 Pseudomonadota bacterium | reverse complement strand
ACCATCCTGCCGCTGGCGCAGGCGCGCAGGATCGGCGTGCTGGTCTACCTGCCGTTCGGCCGCACCCGGCTGTGGAGCCGGATCGGCGAGCGGCCGCTGCCGGAGTGGGCGGCGGAATTCGACGCGCGTTCCTGGGCCCAGTTCATGCTGAAGTACGTCGCCGCACACCCGGCGGTGACCTGCGTGACCCCGGCCACCAGCAAGGCGCGGCACATGGTCGACAACCTCGGTGCGGCGCGCGGGCGCCTGCCCGACGCGGCGCAGCGCCAGCGCATGGCGGAATTCATCGACGCGTTGCCGGCGGCCGGCTGACGGCGCCCGCCGGAGGTTGGCCCCGCGCTATTCCTGTTCGTCCGTCTCGATCTCGACGAAGGCGTCCAGGTCGAAGGCGAGCGTCTCGATCGCGTCGCGGACCTTGCGCGCGGTGGCCGGATTGGGGATCTCCACCTCCACCTCGTGCGTTTCGGCGCCGCGCGTATCGTGCAGGCCGGCCGAGCTGGAGTCCGGGTCGTCCATGTGCGGCATCAGGTCGGCCACTTCCTCGACGTGCTCGATCCCCTCCAGGCTCTGCAGCAGGTTCATGATCGCGCGGACGTTGTCTTCGGAGCTGACGATGCGGAGGCGGAGCTGGGCCATCGTGACTTCTCGGGCGGTGGGGGCGAGGGCAGACTAGGCAGGCCCCGGCCAACGCCGCGTGAGGATGCCGCGCCGCTTCAGTGCCCGCCTTCGTCGGGCGTACGCACCGGGATCGCGATATTGCACAGGTCGATGTGGCCGGCAGGGCGGTGGTAGAAGTCGTCGGTACGGTTGCGGCGCGACTCGACCAGGGCATCGAAGGTGGGCGTGTCGGTGCGCAGCACTTCGATGCGTTCGCGCCGCGCCTCCGGCAGCTCCGAGGCCAGCGTGATCGCGGCGATCGGCGTGCGCTGCGCCGGATCCTCGTGGAAGCCCATCGGCGGCGGGCCGCGGCGGATCGCCGAGAGCAGTTCCATGCCGCGGATCACGCGACCGACCACGGTGATGTTGCGATCGAGCTGGCGCGGCGACTGGCCGGTGACCACGTAGAGTTCGGCACCGATGCTGCTGTCGGGCGCGTTGTTGCGGCCGGCGCCGAGTGCGCCGTAGCAATGCGCCATCCACGCCTGCCCGTCGCTGCCTTCGCGCGCCGCCGGGAAACCTTCGGCGAAGCCGACCTGCGGCGCCCAACCATCGGGGTCGGGCAGGGCATGGAAGTCGAGGCCGCGCGCGCTGCGTTCGAACTCGGCCGGCAGCGCGGTCTTCGCGCTGCCCAGCGGCCTGGCCCTGGCCGGATTGTCGGCGTCGGCGTCGCCGAACTGCACCACGAAGTTGTCGTGCGAGCGGTAGATGCTGGTCCCGTTCCAGAAGCCCTCGGCCGCCAGCATGCGGATGTTCGCCACGTGGGCGGGCGCGAACGCGGGCGCCAGTTCGATCACCACCCGGCCGGCCTCGAGGTCCATGTACAGCGTGTCCTCCGGGGCCGGGATGCGCCAGTCCGACGGCTGCGAGGCATCGAGGATCTGCTGGGTGGTGAGCGGCCTGGCCGCACCTTCGGGTTCGGCGGCCACCAGCGGGAGTGCCAGGGCGGCGGCAAGGAGTGCGAAAGCGGGGCGGATGCGATGCATGCGCGAATGTCCGGATGGGCGATGCACTCGATTGTGGCCGATCCACGCCCGGCGGGACTAATGGCACATCCGCTATAGCGAACTTCGCAATAGCATTCTCCCATGGGCGGAGAGCGCGATGGGCAGCGGTGACGACCAGGGCGAGGTGCAGCTGCGCAAGTTCCAGAAGGAGCTGAGCGCCGGCACCGTGTCGCTCGCCCTGCTGGCGGTGCTGGCCTCGTCCGGCGAGCCGATGTACGGCTACCAGATCGCCAAGACGCTGGAACGCTTCGGCGAGGGCGTGCTCAGTGGCAAGCAGAGCGCGCTCTATCCGGTACTGCGCAACCTGCAGGCCGCAGACCTGCTGGACAGCTTCGTCGAGCCATCCGACGCCGGCCCGCCCCGGCGCTACTACCGCATCACCGGCGCAGGGCGAAAGGCCCTGCACGACTGGGCCGCCGCGTGGCGCGCGACCCGGGATTCCGTCGACGCCGTCCTGGAGGGACACCGCGAATGAACAGCGAACGCCTGCCGACCACCATTCCCGAATACCTCGAACAGCTGCGGCGTTCGCTGGCGGGCGCGGATCCGGCGCTGGTCCAGGACGCGCTCTACGACGCGGAGGAATACCTGCGGTCGGAGCTGGCCGAAAACCCCGGCCGCAGCGAGGCCGAAGTCATCGCCGCCGTGGCCTCGAGCTATGGCGCGCCCGACGAGGTCGCCGACATCTACCGCGACACCGAGGTCAAGGTGCAGACCGCGCTGCGCGCGCCGCCGCCGCGGCCGCGCCAGTCGGCCCTGGGCCGGTTCTTCGGGGTCTTCGCCGATCCGCGCGCCTACGCCTCGCTGTTCTACATGGTGCTGTCGCTGGCGACCGGCATCTTCTACTTCACCTGGGTGGTCACCGGCTTCTCGCTCTCGCTGGGCCTGTCGATCACCATCGTCGGCATCCCGTTGCTGATCCTGTTCTTCGGCTCGGTCCGCGTGCTCTCGCTGGTGGAAGGCCGGATCGTGGAAGTGATGCTGGGCGAACGCATGCCGCGCCGGCCGCTGTACACCGTGCGCGGTCGCAGCCTCTGGCAGCGCATCGGCGACATGTTCACCGACCCGCGGACCTGGACCACGCTGCTCTACTTCGTGCTCATGCTGCCGCTGGGAACCTTCTATTTCACCGTGGTGGTGACCCTGCTGGCGCTCTCGCTCGCCTGCATCGCCGCGCCGGTCCTGGTGTGGACCGGCATCGCCGATGCGCACGTCCACATCAGCGGCTGGCAGCTGCTGTCCGTCAGCGGCGACGAAGTCGCCACCTCGCTGCCCGACTGGAGCCTGCCGCTGGTGCTGCTCGGCGGAATCGTGCTGCTGTTCGCGACCATGCACATCGCGCGCGGCATCGGCCGGCTGCACGGGCTGTTCGCCAAGCACCTGCTGGTGAAGACGGCACAGCACGCATGAAGCGGCGCCGCGCCGGCGATCCCCGCGTCGGGCAGCGGCCGGACGTGGGCGCAGTGGTGGTACCTCGGTGCAGGGAGCAGGTGATGGCAAGACGGTTCCGGGAGAACGCGTGCGCGCTGGCGTTACTGCTGCTGCTCGCGCCGTGGCTGGCATGGGCGTCCGCGCCCGAGTTCCCCTTTGCCGCGGTGCCTTCGGCCGACGACCAGGCGAACGCCAGGGCCATCGCCGTGCTGTCGCGCGACGTACTCGATGCCGTCGGGCGGGGTGCGGCCGAAGTGCCAGCGGCGGGCATGGCGCACCTGCAGATCGCGGCCGGACAGCCGGCCGAGGCGGCCCGGTCGGTCGCGGCGGTCATGCAGGAACTGGCGGCCGCCGGCGACATCGATCGCGCGAGGCGATGGGTGCCGTACCTGCTGTACCTGCGTGCCGCTGGCCAGGACAGGGACTTCGATGCTGCCTTCGCAGGCGTGTTCGACGTCTATTTCGATGGACTCGACGACCTGGAAGCGCAGCGCACCGCCTACTGGTTCGTGGCCGATGTGGAGGGCGCGCGCGCCAGCCTGCACGCCGCGCTGGCGGCGCTCGAGGGGCGCGACCGCATCGGGCTGGACGATGCTGTGAACCTGGCACGCAGGCAGGCCTTCTTCGCGACCTACCGCGCCGTGGCGAGCCGGGCGCCCGCCCTGGCAGCCGCCGACGAGGCCGGCCGCTATCTGATCGACGAGGAGGCGCTGATCCATACCCCGACGGGTGCGACCCTCTCGGCGGTGGTCGCCCGCAGCCGCAGGGTGCAGGCGCCGCAGCCGACGGCGATGCTGTTCACCATCTACACCGATCCAGCCGCCAATCGAGCCAGCGCGGTGGAAGCCGCGGCGCGGGGCTACGCCGGCGTGGTGGTCGATGCGCGCGGCAAGCGCCTGGGGACCGACGCGATCCGGCCCTACGAAACCGAGGCCGACGATGCCGCGGCCGCGGTGGAATGGATAGCCCGCCAGCCCTGGAGCGACGGACGTGTCGGCATGTACGGCGGCAGCTATTCGGGCTTCGCGGCCTGGGCCGCGGCCAAGCGCATGCCCAGGGCGCTGAAGACGATCGTGCCGTATGTGGCGGCGATCCCCGGGCTCGGCCTGCCTATGGAGAACAACGTCTTCCTCAGCGCCAACTACGCCTGGCCGTTCTATGTCGCCAACGATCGCCTGCTCGACACGGCGACCTACCACGACAGCGGGCGCTGGCAGCGGCTGCCTCAGGCCTGGTACGCCAGCGGACGGCCCTACCGCGAGATCGACCGGGTCGACGGCACGCCCAATCCATGGCTGCAGCGCTGGCTGTCGCATCCGGCCTATGACGGTTACTGGCAGGCGATGGTGCCTTACGACCAGGACTTCGCACGGATCGACATTCCGGTCCTCAGCATCACCGGCTACTACGACGACGGGCAGATCTCGGCGCTCCAGTATTTCAAGGAACATCTGCGCCACCGGCCCGACGCGCAGCATTATCTGGTGATCGGCCCCTACGACCATTTCGGCGCGCAGGCGACGTTCAAGCCGAGGTCGCTGCGCGGTTACGACCTGGATCCATCCGCGCAGTTCGACACGCGCGAGTTGACGTTCCAGTGGCTCGACCACGTGCTGCGCGGCGGCGACCGGCCCGCGCTGCTGCGCGACCGGGTCAACTACCATCTGATGGGCGCGGATGCGTGGGGGCATGCACCCTCGCTCGCGGACGCGGCCGAACCGGTCGCGTTCCACCTGACCGACGCGCCCGCGGGCAGGTTCCGGCTGCTGTCACAGACGCCCGCCTCACGGGCGGGCTGGCTGGACAGGCGCGTCGATCTCGCCGACCGCTCGAACGGACACGGTGCCTACTACCCCGATCCGATCGTGCTCGACCGGGTCGATGTCGGCGGCGGCTACGCCTTTGCCAGTGCGCCCTTCCGGGAGCCGACCTCGGTGGTCGGCAGCTTCTCCGGCGCGCTGAAGGTGCGCAGCAACAAGCGCGATTTCGATTTCAGCGTGGTGCTCTACGAGCTGCGGCCGGACGGCAGCGCGATGCAGCTGTCGTATTACGTCGGGCGCGCCAGCCACGCCCGCGACATGACCCGGCGCGAGCTGCTGGTGCCGGGCCAGTGGACGACGCTGCCGTTCGAACGCACCCGGATGACGGGTCGTCGCATGCCGGCAGGCAGCCGCTTGCTGGTGGTGGTGGACGTCCTCAAGGACGCCCACCACCAGGTCAACATGGGCACGGGCAAGGACGTGAGCGATGAATCCGCTGCGGACGCCGGCGAACCGCTGGTGGTGGACTGGCACACGGACAGCGTGATCCGGGTGCCGCTGCGGGACTGAGTGGCGACGGTGCGCGGGCGCGCTCAGCGCGGGGAGGCAGGCTTCGGGCGGGGTGCGGGCTTGCCGGCGCGGCGATTGCGCTCGGCCGGTGCACGCTTGCCTTCCTCCGCCACATTCGCGGCGATGAAATCGCGCACCTTCGGATAGACCTGTTCGCGCCAGCGGCGGCCGCTGAAGATACCGTAGTGGCCAGCGCCGGGCACGGTGTAGTGCTCGCGCCGGTTCCCGGGAACCGCGGTGCACAGATCGTGCGCGGCCCGGGTCTGGCCCAGTCCCGAGATGTCGTCGAGTTCGCCCTCGATCGTCATCAGCGCGGTGCCGCTGATCGCACCGGGATCCACACGTTCGCCGCCGACGTCCCACAGCCCGCGCGGCAGCAGGTGTTCCTGGAACACGATGCGGATGGTGTCGAGGTAGTACTCGGCCGGCATGTCCAGCACCGCGTTGTACTCGTCGTAGAAGCGGCGGTGCGAGTCGGCATCGTCGAGGTCGCCCTTGACCAGGTTCTGGTAGAAGTCCCAGTGCGACATGAAGTGGCGTTCGGGATTCATCGCCATGAAGCCGGTGTGCTGCAGGAAGCCCGGGTAAACGTGGCGGCCGGCGCCGGGGTAGTTCTGCGGGACCGGATGGATGACGTTGTTCTCGAACCACCACAGCGGCTTGCGCGTCGCAAGGTTGTTGACCGAGGTCGGCGACTGGCGCGCGTCGATCGGGCCGCCCATCATCACCATCGAGCGCGGCAGTTCCTCGCCGCGCGCGGCCATCAGCGAGATCGCCGCCAGCACCGGCACGGTCGGCTGGCACACGCTCATCACGTGCAGGTCTTTCGCGCCGATGAGGCGGATGAAGTCCTGGATGGTGCGCACGTAGTCGTCGAGCGTGAACGGCCCGGCCTCCTTCGGCACCATGCGCGCGTCGACCCAGTCGGTGATGTAGACCTTGTGGTCGCGCAGCATGGTGCGCACGGTGTCGCGCAACAGCGTGGAGTGATGGCCCGACAGCGGCGCCACGATCAGCACCGGCGGCTGCCCGCGCATTTCCGACAGGTTGCCGGCATCGTCGGTGTAGCGCTTGAAGCGCAACAGGTTGCAGAAGGGGGTGGCGCGGACGGTCTTCTCGACCACCGGATACACCTCGCCTTCCCACTGCAGCGCATGGATCCCGAAGGCCGGCTTCTCGTAGTCCTTGCCGATGCGATGCACCAGCTCGTTGGCCGCGGCCACGCGTTCGGCGCCGGGCATGCCCGACAGCCAGCTGCCCGGCGTGGAGAACGCGCGTGCGTTGGCCTCCGCCCAGTAGGTGAGCGGGGTCATCCAGGAGCGGGTGAGTTCGTGGAACTGGTAGAGGAGCATCGGCGTGGCGGGTAGCGGCTGCTGCGTCGCAGCATAACCGATCGAAGGGCAGGGCCCGTCAATGCCGCGCGAGGCCCGCCGGACGCTCCCGCTGGCCGTTCAGGCGCCGCCGGGCGCCAGTTCCAGGGCAGCCGCGCTGCCGGCCAGCGCCGGCGAGAGCCAGCAGTGCGAGCCGACCTGGCGCAGCCCCAGGGCGGCAAAGCGACGCCGGTAGAACACGGCCGGGCGGGCCTGGAACTCCTCCTCGTCGCCCTCGGTCTCGTCCTCGCGGCTGAAGCATTCGAGGAACGCCACGCCGCCGCACAGGTCCGCCAGCCCGGGCAGGCCGCGGTCGAGTTCCTTCAGCGGCAGGTAGTGCATCACGTCGCTGCACACCAGCAGGTCGACCGGCGGGCAGGGCCGCAGCGAACCGAAATCGGCGAAGCGCGCCAGGTGCAGGTTGCGGCGCGCGCCATGGCGCGCGACCGCGTACTCGCTGCTGTCGAAGCCGAGGTAGCGCGCGTTCGGACGCAGCCGCAGCAGCGGCGCGCGCCACGCGCCCTCGCCGCAGCCGATGTCGAGCACGCTGCGCAGCGGGCGCTCGAGGTGGTACTCGGCGGTGGCGACCGCGAGCGCGACCTTGCGCGCCAGGCGCTGCGCGCCGCCGATGCCGCGGCGGCGGTACCAGGTGTCGAAATAGCGCTGGTCGTAGCGTTTGGGCATGGCGTCGGGCGGCTGGAAGCGGCGGCTACAATAGCGCGCCTCTTCACCAGCGTCGCCGCGCGCGACCTCCGACGGAATCCGACATGCACGCCTACCTGTGGATCAAGTCCGCGCATCTGCTGTTCGTGATGGCCTGGGTGGCGGCCGCGTTCTACCTGCCGCGGATCCTGATCAACCTGGTCGAGGCCGGCGACGAGGCCGCGGTGCGCGCGCGCCTGGTACTGATGGGACGGCGCCTGTACCGGTTCGGCCACGTGATGTTCGGGCTGGCGCTGGTGGCGGGCGTGGTGCTGTGGCTGGGATACCGGGTGCTTCCCGGGTTTCCGACCATGGTCGGCATCGGCACCGGCTGGCTGCATGCCAAGCTGTTGCTGGTGGCGCTGCTGCTGGCGCACTACATCCTCGGCGGACGCTGGCTCAAGCGCGCCGATGGCGGGCGCGCGCTGCCGACGTCGCGCGCGCTGCGCCTGTTCAACGAGGTGCCGGTGTTCCTGCTGCTGGGCGTGATCTGGCTGGTGCTGGCCAAGCCGTTCTGAGAAGCGCTTGTCCCGCGGGCGGTCAGCTGCCCGCGTGGACCCGATCGCGCCCGGCCTGCTTGGCCTGGTACATCGCGCCATCGGCGCGGCGCAGCAGCGAGGCCGGATCCTCGTCGCCTTCGCGCAGGCTGGCCAGGCCGATGCTCGCGGTCACCTGCAGGCCTTCGATGGCGAGCGAATCGCCGGCTTCGCGCACGCGCCGGCGCATCCGCTCCAGTCGCGGGGTCGCCGTGGCCAGGTCCACGCCCGGCATCACCACCAGGAACTCCTCGCCGCCCATCCGCACCACGTCCTCGCGGCCCCGCATCGAGGCGGCCAGCGCGTCGGCCACCGCCACCAGCACGCGGTCGCCCACGTCGTGGCCGTGCCCGTCGTTGATGCGCTTGAACAGGTCGATGTCGACGAAGCCCACCGTCAGCGGCTCGCGGCTCTCGCGCGAGTGCCCGAACAGCTGCTCCAGTCGCGCCAGCCCGCTGCGCCGGTTGGGCAGGCCGGTCAGCGCGTCGGTGGCGGCCAGCACCCGCATCGCGTCGTGCTGGCGGCGCAGGTGGCTGAAGCGGCGGGTCAGGGCGTAGCCCATCGCGATCAGGAACCAGGTCACCGCCAACTGGAGGATCTCGATGCGGTAGGACACCAGCAGCCGGCTGCCGGACAGTTCCGCGGCAATGATCGCCAGGAACGGGGCGATCGACACCACGCCGAGCACGGCGCTGCGGTCGCCGCGGCGAAGGGACAGCAGGGTCACGGCCAGCAGGGCGATGCACGCCAGTCCGAAGCCGGTTTCCAGCCCCAGCATCATCCAGCGCAGCGCGGCCAGCGGCAGCGCCGGCACCAGCAACCCGGCCACGAGCGCGGCGCTCACGGTCCAGGCCACCGCCCGCCGCGGCCGGGGCAGCGCGGCAACGATGCCCGACTGCTTCCAGATGCCGTGCACCAGCGCGGCGATCGCGAACGCGGTGAAGGCGGTCAGCCACCACGCTTCACGGTCGGCCACCGGCAGCCAGGGCACGGGATAGCCGCTCAGGCCGCTGAGGACCGCCTGCCCGGCGACCAGCACCACGCAGACGCCTGCGTGCAGCAGGAAGCCGCGGTCGCGCGTGCCGATGAAGCCCATCAGCGCGGACATCGCCAGCGCCAGCCCGATCGCCATGCACGACACCCGCGCCAGCAGCCGCATCGTGTCCATCTGCTGCACCGGGCTGGGCGCGCCCAGGACCACGGTGGGCTGCCAGTTGGGCTGCAGGGGGTCGGCCCAGGCCACGCGGATCGGCTCTGTGCTGCCGGCCGCCGGGACCGCCACCAGGCCCACGCTGGCGCGGAAGCGCGAATCGCGGGTCCGCGCATCGTGCATGCGCCCGCAGACTTCGCGGTCCCCCAGCGCGACCATCACCTCGCCGGCGAACACGTTGAACACGTTGATCGCCTGCGGCGTGCCGGACCAGCCGCCGGGCGGCGCCTCGATCCGGTGCTCGCGCAGGCCTGCGCGCATCGACGCGGAGCAGGCGCGCATCGGTGCCTGCTCGATCGCGGGCGTGCCGGCCAGCAGGAAGCGCGCAGGCGCTGGCGCCTGCCCGGCCTGGGCGACGGTGGCCACGCATACGAGCAGCACGCCCAGCGCGAGGCGCCAGCGGAACCTGCCTACCGGATGCAATGCGGACATTCTCGACTCGCGCCTGGCCGGGAGCGTCGCCTGCCTGGCGGACGGCAACCCTCGTGGATGGAAGGACCGCAACCGTGTCCGGTGGTTGCGTGTGTCAGCGGGTCCCGGAATCCGTCCGCCGGGGCAGTTCGACCGGCACGCCGTCGCTGTTGCAGGTGCCCAGCGCACACAGGCGCGCACGCAGGGACGGGGTGGCCTGGACGATCAGGTGGTGGATCACGTGCTGCTCCAGGGTGCCGCGGAAGGCCTCGCTGCCGGGGCCGCGGGCCCAGATGCCGACGTCGTCGCCACCATGGGTCTCCGAGGTTAACGGCACGAGGGCCTCCTGCATGAAGTCCGGATGTGCGGTATCCACGGCCGACAGGTCCGAGCGCCCCTGCGCCGGCTCGAATGAACCCGGACGATGCAGGTGGCGCTTGGGTCCGGCCGGCTGGCGGGCGCTGGCGCCGGCATAGCCCGGGCCATTGGCGTAGACCAGGGTGGTGTAGGGCAGGCCGAGGGCGTCGCGGGCGTACTGGTTGGGGTCGTCGTCCTCGTTCACGCGGCCGCGGACCTTGCCCAGGATGTCGTTGCCACGCCGCGGATAGCCGACGAAGCCCAGCGTGTGGGAATGGTCGGCGGTGACCACGATCAGGGTGTCCTCGGCCGAGGTCATCTCCGCCGCAGCGCGCACCGCCCGCGACATGGCCACGGTCTCGTCCAGCGCCCGGTAGGCGTTGCCTTCGTGGTTGGCGTGGTCGATGCGGCCGCTTTCCACCAGCAGCACGTAGCCGTCGTCGTCGCGCGCGAGCCGTTCGATCGCGAAGCGGGTCATCTCCTCGAGGTCGGGCTCGCCCTGCCCGCCGCGATCGCGGTCGTGCTCGTACTGCATGTGGTCGTACTCGAACAGGCCGAGCACGGCGCTGGCGTCCTTCGCGGCGTGCAGCTGCGCGCGGTTCCAGACCCAGGTGGCGCCAGGCTGGCGCTGCACCCATTCGGACGCCAGGTCGCGTCCGTCCAGGCGCTGGCCAACCTTGTCGTCGAGCTCCGGATCGCGCACCGACGCCGGCAGGAACTCGCCGCGACCGCCGCCGAGCACCACGCTCGGGCCGCGGCCGGCGGGGAAGTCGAGCAGTTGCTGGGCGATGTCGCGGCAGCCGGCGGCACGCGCCTCGGCGGGCAGGTCGGTGTCGTTCTCCCAGTTGCGGTCGGGTGCGTGCGCGTACACGGCCGCGGGCGTGGCGTGGGTGAGGCGGGCGGTGCTGACGATGCCGGTGGACAGGCCGGCGTCGTCGGCCAGGCGCAACCAGGACACCAGCTGGCGGTCGAGGCTGCCGGCGCAGTCGCTGCGCGTGCCCGACGACACGCCGATCGCGCCCATGTGCGATTTCACCCCGGTCGCGATCGCGGTCATGGTGCCGGCCGAGTCGGGGGTCTGCGAATCGGTGTTGTAGGTCTTGGCGAAGGCGGTGTGCGGGAAATGCTCCCAGGACAGCAGGTTTTCCTCGCCCGGGCGGCCGGCGCGCTGGCCTTCGAACAGGCGCGCGGCGGCGACCGTGGTCAGGCTCATGCCGTCGCCGAGGAAGACGATGACGTTCTTCGCCCGCCCGGCCATCGCGCCGTTGGCCGCCGCGCGCGCGGCGCCGCTGCGGTACCACCACTGCGCGGTTTCGCCCTCGGGATGGCTGATCGGGGGCACGTCGACCGACACGCCGGCGGGCGCGGCGGCGCGCGGCGGCGTGGCCGCGCAGGCGGCGAGCAGGACGGCGGAGAGGGTGGAGGCGGCGGGCAGCAGGCGGGGCATGGCGTATCCGGCAGGACGGGAAGGAGTACCGGTGGCGCATGGCCGCGTCGTCCCCGGGGCAGGGACGGACGCGGTTGGGCGCGCATCCGGAAACCGGCCATTATGCCGCCGGCCTGCGACCGGGCCATGACCAGGTGCATTGCGCGACCAGCGTCCGCTGTCCCGCGCATCGCGGCGCGGCGTTCCACGCGTCGCGTCGCGCTGCCCGGACGGGTCGGCTAAGGTGGCGGCCTCGCCGTCCGGCGCCCTTGCCGTCCCACCATGACCCTCGTCCACGCCTGGCTCAAGATCCCGTTCTGGCAGCGCGTGGCCGCCGGCTTCGTGCTGGGCGTGCTGGCCGGCTGGCTGATGGGTCCGGCCGCGCAGACCT
This sequence comes from Pseudomonadota bacterium, assembly GCA_023395465.1. Classification (GTDB taxonomy): domain Bacteria; phylum Pseudomonadota; class Gammaproteobacteria; order Xanthomonadales; family Xanthomonadaceae; genus Luteimonas. Next base: position 8,918 of record JAEWZE010000108.1, on the reverse strand, counting down.
GGTTCGGGCCGCTGGGCACCGTCTACGTCAACCTGATCAAGATGATCGCGATCCCGCTGGTGTTCTTCGCCGTGGTGAGCGCGGTGGGCTCGCTGGCCGGCCAGCGCTCGATCGCCGCGCTGGCCGGGCGCACCTTCGTCTGGTTCGCGATCACCGCGGTCCTGGCGGTGGCGGTGGGGCTGGCGTTCGGGCTGCTGTTCAAGCCCGGGGTCGGGGTGGACGCCAGCAGCCTGCAGGTGGCCGAGAACTACCGCCAGCGCGAGGTGCCCGGTCCGCTCGACGTGCTGTTCAACATCGTGCCCGAGAACCCGTTCCGGGCGCTGGCCGCGCTCGGCGCCGGCAAGACCGACGATGGCCAGAACGTCATCGTGCCGAGCAACTTCACCATCCTGCAGGTGATCTTCTTCGCCGGCCTGCTCGGCTTCGCCCTGGTGAAGCTGGGCGAGAAGACGGCCGGCCTGCGTCCGCTGTTCGACCAGGCGCGCGAGCTGATGATCCAGGTCACGCGCTTCGTGCTCGAGGCCACGCCGCTGGGCACCTTCGGCCTGATCGCGGCGCTGGTGGGCAGCTACGGTTTCGGCCAGCTGCTGCCGCTGGGCAAGTTCGTGATCGCGCTGTATGCGGCCTGCGCCTTCCACATCGTGATCGTCTACAGCAGCCTGCTGCTGGCGCACGGACTCAATCCGCTCAAGTTCTTCCGCGGCGCCGCCCCGGCGATGCAGATCGGCTTCGTGGCTTCCAGCAGCTTCGCCGCATTGCCGCTCTCGCTGAGTTCGGCCACCCACAACCTGGGCGTGAACAAGGACTACGCCAGCTTCGCGGTGCCGCTGGGTGCGAGCATCAAGATGGACGGCTGCGGTGCGATCTACCCCGCGCTTGGCGCGGTGTTCATCGCCCAGTTCATGGGGCTGGAGCTGTCGACCGGCCAGTACTTCATCATCGCCCTGGCCTCGGTGCTGGGCAGCTTCGGCACGGCCGGCGTGCCGGGTACCGCCGTGATCATGGCCACGGTGGTGATCAGCGCCGCGGGCCTGCCGCTGGAGGCGATCGGCATCCTCTACGCGATCGACCGCGTGCTGGACATGATGCGCACGATGACCAACGTCACCGGCCAGGTGCTGGTGCCGGTGCTGGTGGCGAAGCAGACCGGGCTGCTCGATGCCGGGGTCTACGCGCGGGCAACGAGCAACGTCGGCGTCGAGGCCGGCGAGGGCGATGCGCCGGCGCGGCGCTGACGCGCAACCGCCGGGGCGACCGCAGATGCAATCGGGGAGGACCCTAGGTCGGGTCGGCCCGGTGTCGTGCATTCATCCAATGCCGCCTATCCTCGGCGCCATCGATTGGCGCGGGAGCATGTCGCATGTCGGAGATTGAACAGATCGCATCGGACGTCCTCGACGTCGGCGACCCGCGCTGGCGCCGGGACGACTACGAGGCACGCATGGACGCGTTCGCGCAGGAGATCGAGAAGCTCGATCCGTCGGCGCGCGCGGCGCTGTTCGACGAGATCCTCGAGCAGGACAGCGGTGCGCCGCATTCCTGGCTGACGGTCGAGCGGCTCAACGACCTGGTGGCGGAAGGCCGCATCACCGATGCCGAGCGCGGCGCGATCTTCGATGCCTTCGGCGAGGCCTACGTGAACGGCGACATCAGCTTCGAGGACGCGATGTCGTTCACCAACGTGCTGGGCAACGGCTCCTTCGGGCCGCTCGGCCTGACGCCCGACCCGTCGGCGCTGAACCAGTTCCTGGGGACGCTCACCGGCAGTAACAGCCCGTATTCGTCCGCGTTCGTGGAAAAGTTCGCCACCGAGATGCTGCAGGAGCGCGTGTTCTCCGATCCGCCGATCCTGCTGCCGGGCGAGCAGGGACCGCTCGCCGGCATCCTGTTCAACGCGCTCGACCAGGCCGGCGGCAGCACCGCCGTGAACAACGTGCTCGACAGCCTGGACGACGAGCAGCGCACGTCGCTGCGCGACGTCCTCTCGGCCGAAGGCGTCGCGTTCACGCACATGGCGGACCAGGGGGGCAACGTCCGCGACCCGATGGCGATCCTGATCGAAACGGTGTCGCGACACGGCAGCGACGCGGAGGTGGTCGAGCTGGTCCAGTTCGTCGACGCCCACTCCAGCGGGAATGCGCTCGAGAACCATTACTACGACATCGACAACCGCCCCCTCGACGCGCGCGCGGAGGCCCTGGGCGAACTGTTCGTGACGCATTCGGACACGATCCTCGAGCAGCTCACGGTCGCCAACCCGGCGCAGGTGACCGGCTCCGCGAACGACAGGGACACGGTCGTGGGTTCGAACCTCGCGGCGTTGTCGAACCTCGTGCGGCTGACCGGGCTCAATCCCGACAACAGCCGTTCGGCGGCGGTGATGGATGCAATCGGCGAGTTCACCGCCGAGAACATCCGCCTCGGCAACACGCCCGAGAACAGCGACGTGAACGGCGACGGCACGATCGATGGCGACGATACCGCGCTGATCGACGCCGGCAACGGGCGCGCGGCGATGATCGGCGCGGTGATGCAGGATGCGGTCAGCGCAGGCTACGCCGACCTGCGCGCGGACATCGCCGCACGCGATGCCTTCGTCGGCTTCCTTCTGGATGTTGCGATCTCGGCGATCCCGGTGGCCGGCGACCTCGCTGCCGGCGCCATCGCCAAGCAGGTGAAGGGTGCGCTGAACCTGAGCGACGCGGTCGAGGAGCAGATCGCGGATTCGCTGTCGGCGATCCCCAAGGACCTCCTGACCGACGCCCAGGGCGCGCTGACCGACCAGGCCAAGGCGGCGATCATCGAGGCGCTGCCGGAGGACTACCAGTACCTCGAGGGGATCAAGGAGAACTCCAACAACTTCATCGAGGCGGTGATCATCGGCGCGTCGGACCGCGACTACCAGATCACCGAGTCGATGTCCGACTACCGCAGCTACATCGACCAGGCGGGCTGATCCCGCATCGCGCATCGAACGGGCAGGCGCCGCACCGGGCCTGCCCGTTTCCGTTCTCCTTCTTCGCCGCGCACACGGCGGCGCGTCGTTCCCGCGGTGAAGTGCCTGCTCCTGCCTGGTCCGGCCCCTGCCCGGGGCGCGCGCCGGCACGGCCGGCATGACTTCCGGCTGCCCCGCCGGGCGTCGGCGTGGAGTAGGGTAGGCGCCTTCCTGTCGGGCGAGGAGGTGCCCATGAACTTGCGTCGATCGTTGCGGGCCGGGATGGGGCTCGCCTTGCTGCTGTGCGTGGCCCCCGCGTTCGCGGCGGATGGCGACCGCTGGGAGATCCCCGTCGCGGTGAAGAAGCTCGACAACGGCCTGACCGTTGTGGTGTCCGAGGACCGCAGCTCGCCGGTGGTCGGCGTGAGCGTGGTCTACGGCATCGGCATGCGCCTCGAGCCGCGCAACCGCACCGGCTTCGCGCACCTGTTCGAACACCTGATGTTCGAGGGTTCGGAGAACGCGCCCGAGGGCGTCTTCGATCGCGTCATCACCGGCGGCGGCGGCCGCAACAACGGCTCCACCCGCCCGGACTTCACCAACTACGTCGAGATCGCGCCGTCCTCGGCTATCGAACCGATCCTGTGGCTCGAGGCCGACCGCATGCGCATGCTCGACTTCAACCCGGCCACGCTGAAGAACCAGCAGGACGTGGTGAAGGAGGAGATCCGGGTCAACGTGCAGAACCAGCCTTACGGCGGTTTCATGTGGCTGGACGTGGGCTTCAACGCCTTCCAGAAGTGGGAGAACAACCACGACGGCTACGGCAGTTTCGAGGATCTCGAATCGGCCACGCTCGAGGACGTCAAGGCCTTCCATCGCGACTACTACGGCCCCAACAACGCGGTGCTGGGCCTGGCCGGCGACATCTCGGCGGAAGAAGGCTTCGCCCTGGCGCGCAAGTACTTCGGCGGCATCGCGGCGCGGCCGGTGCCGGCCGGCCCGGACTTCAGCGAGGGCCTGAACACGCAGGAAAAGCGCATCCAGCAGCCCGACAAGCTGGCGCAGGTGCCGGCGATCGCCATGTCGTGGAAGATGCCCGGGCGCGGCAGCGAGGACCAGCCGGCGATGTCGGTGCTCGGCGCGCTGCTGGCCAACGGCGATGCCTCGCGCCTGTACCAGGGCCTGGTCAAGGGCCGCGAGCTGGCGCTCAACGTCGACTCGCTGTACGGCCTGACCAGCGAGTGGGAGTACAACGGCCCGACGCTGTTCACCGTGTTCGCGCTGTACAAGCCCACCGCCGATGCCGACGCGGTGGTGGCGGCGGTGGACGAGGAGATCGCCCGCATCGTCGCCGACGGGGTGGACGACGCGACCCTGGCACGGGTCAAGACACGGCTGCTGGCCGACTGGTACGACGGCATGGAGTCGTTCCTCTCGCGCGCCGACACGCTGGCCAAGCTGCAGCTGCTGTGGGGCGATGCCGCCGTCGCCAACGAGATCCCGGGCTGGATCGACGCGGTGACCTCGGCCGATGTGCAGCGCGCGGCCCGGACCTACCTCACCGCCGCCAACCGCACGGTGATCGACCGCGTGCCCGAAGCGATGCTGGCCGCGAAGGACGCGGCCCCGAAGGCCGGGGAATAAGGAGATGACCATGAAGACTTCGATGAACATGCTCGTGCTGGCCGTGTCCCTGGCGCTGTCCGGTGTGGCGCTGGCCGCCCCCGCCGCCGCGGACCTGCCGAAAGACCTGCCCCCCTATGGCGCGGACAAGCCGTTGCCGGTCGCGCAGATCGGGAAGAAGACGCTGGCCAACGGACTGGAGGTGTGGGTGGTGCCGCGCGACGGCATTCCCCGCGTGGATTACGTGCTGGCGGTGCGCGATGCCGGCTATGGCGCGGATGCTGCCGATGCGCAGGGCTTCGCCGGCCTGTTCGCCGGACTGCTGGCGGAAGGCACCGCACAGCGCGATTCCAGGGCGATCGCCGAAACCGCGCAGTCCTATGGCGGCAGCGTCGGCGCCAGCGCCAGCAACGATGGCGTGCTGGTCTACGCCGGCGCGCTGACCCGCCACGCCGCGCCGATGCTGCGCTTGCTGGCCGAGATCGCGCGCAGTCCGTCGTTCCCCGACAACGAGGTGCGGCTGGCCCAGGCCAATGCCCTGCAGGCGCTGAAGGCGGCCGAGGCGCAGCCTGCGTTCAAGGCCAACCGCGCGCTGCTTGCCGCCACCTATGGCGACCACCCCTACGCGCGCACGCAGCAGACCGAAGCTTCGATCACGGCCGTCACCCCCGTCGCGCTGCGCCAGGCACACGCGGCGCGCTTCCATCCCGACCGTGCGCTGCTGGTGGTGACCGGCCGGATCGAACCGGCCGAGGCCTTCGCCCTGGCCGAATCGGCGTTCGGGGACTGGAAGGCGGCCGGTGCCGAAGCCCCTGAAACGCCAGCTGCGCGTCGCGAGGCGGAACCCGCGCGCGTGCTGATCCAGCGCGACGGCAGCGTGCAGGCCACCGTGCGCCTGGGCCGTCCGGCCATTCCCGCCACCGATCCGGACTACGTGCCCGCGATCCTCACCGGCACGGTGCTGGGTGGCGGCTTCAGCAGCCGCGTCAACCAGAACCTGCGCGAGGACAAGGGCTACACCTACGGCGCCAGCGCGGGCTTCTCGCCTTCGCGCAAGGGTGGACGGGTGCAGGCCGGCGCCGACGTGCGCAACGAAGTTACCGGCGCCGCGCTCAAGGAATTCTTCGGCGAGTTCGAGCGGCTGGCGAGCGAGCCGGTGCCCGAGCAGGAGCTGCTGGACACCAAGCGCTACGTCGCCGGCGGCTACCTGATCAGCAACCAGCTGCAGGGCGCGGTGGCCGCGACCCTGGCGTCGAACTGGCTGGTCGGGCTGCCTTCGGAGTTCCTGGCCAGCTACGTGCCCCGGATCCGCGAGGTTGATGCGGCCCAGGTGCAGGCGATCGCGCGCAAGTACTTCGATCCGGGCGACCAGTCGATCATCGTGGTCGGCGACCGCCAGGCGATCGCCGGACAGCTCGAGCCTTACGGCGAGTTCCGCATCGTCGAGTGAGCGCGCACCGGCGGCTCTCCCCATGGTGCGGGGGAAGCCGCCAATGCGGGGGAGCCGGCCTCGTCCCGGGGTCGGCGGCCGTCAGCGATGCGCGGCGCCACGCGCCGACCACCACGCGAATCCCGCGGCGGTGAAGAACATCAGCAGGCTGTACACCGCTGCCGGGACCGACATGGCGGCGTTGCCCAGCACGCTGAGCGCGATGAAGATCGCCAGGGTGCCGTTGTGGATGCCGATCTCCATGGCGATCGCCACCGCCTGCCTGCGCGGCAGCCGCAGCGCCAGCGGCGCGGCATAGCCCAAGCCCATGCTGGCCAGGTTGAACAGCAGGCAGGCCAGGCCGACCACGGCGAACCACGCCAGCAGCGTGCTCCAGGCCTGCGCCACGGCCGCGACGATCAGCAGCGCCAGCACCAGCACCGACAGCAGCCGCACCGGCTTTTCCATGCGCATGGCGAAGCCCTGCGCGAATCGGCGCACCGCCATGCCGATCGCCACCGGCAGCACGATGATCACCGCCACCTCGACGATCTTGCGCACCGGCGGCGGCACGTACTGGCCCGCGCCCAGGAAATACTCGAGCGACAGGTTGAGGATCACCGGCAGGGTGACCAGGCACAGCACGCTGTTGATCGCGGTGAGGGTGATGTTGAGCGCGACGTCGCCATGGGCGAGATGGCTGTAGATATTGGCGGTGGCGCCACCGGGCGAGGCGGCCAGCAGCATCAGCCCCACCGCCAGCTCCGGCGGCAGCCGGAACAGCATTGCCAGCGCCAGCGCCACCCACGGCAGCACGCCGGTCTGCAGCAGCAGCCCCAGCAGCACCGCGCGCGGATAGCGCGCCACGCGGCGGAAGTCGTCGATGGTCAGGCCCAGGCCGAGGCCGAACATGATCACGCCCAGGGCGAGCGGCAGCAGCAGGGTGGTCAGCAGCGAAGCCTGCATCGGTTCGGTTCCTCGACGGGGAGCGGATCAGGCAGGCGGGGTGTGGCGCCCGGCCAGGCGCGCGCCGACCCATGCCGCCGGCAGCGGCAGCAGCACGCCGAGAGTCGTCATCCAGGCCGGGTGGGGCAGCAGGCTGGCGTTGAGCAGCACGCCCGCCACGATCAGCCCGCCGACGGCAAGCGCCGCGCCGACGCGATGACGGCCGCTGGTGCGCGCCGCGACCCAGCCGCCGGCCACGCTCGCCAGCGTCCAGCCCAGGAGCACCCACAGCTGCTTGCCGGGGCCGGCCGCGGCGACCAGCCGCGCCAGGTCTTCCTCGCTGTCCAGGGCGATGCCGGGCGGCAGCGGGAACAGCGACATGCCCAGGTATTCCAGCAGCAGGATCGTCGCCAGCGCGACGAGCAGGCCCAGCAGTACCGCGAGCGTCGAGCGGACCATGCCTTTTCCCCGGAGTGCGCCGCGACACCGGCCGCGGCGGATCGCCGGATACTAGCATCGGTCCCGGCGTGCATCGGCGGTGGCCGGCGATGGCGACGGGCTGCGCTGCCGCGGCTGCCGCGGGCTGCGTCAGCGCAGCGGTTCACGGTGCTGCAAGAGGGAATCCACACGGATGCGGGCCGCGGCGATTCTGCCGGCGCGGCCAGCGAAGATCACTCCAGCACCAGCTCCGCGCGTCCGGAGAAGGTCTCCATCCGCACTTCGCCATCGCCGCTGCCGTAGGTGTGCTCGAAGCTCGCGCCCGGTCCATACCGGGGCTTGTCGATGTGCGCACCCGGTGCGCTGAGGCCACCGCTGAAGCTTTCGCCGTGCACCTGCGCCGACAGCGACTTCGGCAGGGTCAGGCGGATGTCGCCGCTCACCGACTCGACGGTGATGCGGCCGCCCGCGACCAGTCCGCCGACATAGCTGGCGTTGCCCGAGACGCTGCTGGTGTCCAGCCGCCGCGCCGGCTCGCCGCGGGTATCGATGCGGATGTCGCCCGAGACGGTCTCGGCCGCGATCTCGCCGCTGATGCGCCCACGCAGCGCGATGTTGCCGCTGACGCTTTCCAGATCGACCTTGTGGCTGTTGAGGTTGAGCCGCAGGCTGCCGCTGACGCTGCCGATGTCGGCCTGGCGCGGCGCGCCGACCGCCACGATGTCGCCGCTCACGCTTTCGATGTCGAGCGAATCGCCGGCCATGCCCTGGACGTCGATGTCCACGGCCACGCCGTCGATCTCCAGTTCGGCCAGCTGCGGCACGTCGAGGATCAGCGTGGTGGGTTCCGCACGGTTGCTGCCGCGCGGGTAACGGACCTTGACCTCCAAGTTCGTGCGGTCGCCCTCGATCTGCAGGCGCTCCACGCCATCGCCGAGGCTGCCGGTGATCCTGACTTCGGGCTTGTCCCAGGCGCGCACCTGGATGCGGCCCTTCAGGTTCGACACGTCGATGCTGCCGCGTGGATCGAGCGCGCGGGTTTCGTTGATGGGGGTGGCGGCGAAGGCCGGGGCGATGGCCAGCGCGGACAGCAGCGCAAGGGACAGGGGCAGGGTGTTCATCGAGGTTCTCCTGGAAACGGTTCGGTGGCGGTCAGGCGCTGGCAAGCTGCCGGGTGAGCGCCAGCCGGCGGGCATGGATGTGCTGCAGGCGCTGCAGCAGGAAGACGGCATCGGGGTCCTGCGCCAGCGCATCGCGCACGGCGGCGGCGCTGGCATCGAGTTCGAGCAGGCTGCGGTAGCCGGGCGCGGTGGGGCGCGGTGCCGGCACTTCGCGCAGGGCGCCGTTGTATTCGCGCGTCATGGCATCGGCCACCACGACCAGCGGCGCGGCCTGCGCGGGGGCTGGCCGGTCCGCGAGCGGGGGCGCCTGCGCGGGTTCCGGACTGGACGGCCGCAGCTGCCAGCCCAGGCCGAGGGCGAGTGCAAGGACGGCCGCGGCGGACAGCGCCGGCAGCAGGCGCGGGCGCCGGCGCGGGGCCGGTTC
>JAEWZE010000090.1 GCA_023395465.1 Pseudomonadota bacterium | reverse complement strand
GAACCTGGCGTTTCGACGCGGAACTGCTGCGCCGCTACGACCGGCCCGGACCGCGCTACACGTCCTACCCGACCGCGCCGCACTTCGCCGAGGGCTTCGGCGAGACCGACTTCCGCGACATCGCGCGGCGCAGCAACCAGGACCCGATCCCGCGGCAGATCTCACTGTACGTGCATATCCCGTACTGCCAGAGCCCGTGCTTCTATTGCGGCTGCAACCGGATCATCACCCGCGACGTCGCCCGCGGCCGCATCTACCTCGATCGCCTGGAGCGCGAGATCGCGCTGATCGCGCCGCTGTTCGACCGCGACCGCGAGGTGGTGCAGCTGCACCTGGGCGGCGGCACCCCCAATTTCCTGGCCCCGGAACTGCTGGGCGAGCTGGTGGGCAGCCTCGGCCGCCACTTCAGCTTCAGCCGCGCGGCCGACCGCGACTTCTCGATCGAGCTCGATCCGCGCTTCGTCACCCCCGAGGACATCGAGGTACTGTCGGCGATCGGCTTCAACCGTACCAGCCTGGGCGTCCAGGACTTCGATCCGGACGTGCAGAAAGCGATCAACCGCGTGCAGGGGATCGACGAGACCCTGGCCATCATCGACGCCTGCCGGCGCTTCGGCATGCGCTCGGTCAACGTCGACCTGATCTACGGCTTGCCGAAGCAGACGCTGGAAGGCTTCGGCCGCACCCTCGATACCGTGATCGATGCACGCCCGGACCGGCTGGCGATCTACGGCTACGCGCACATGCCGCGGCTGTTCAAGGCGCAGCGCCAGATCGAGGACGCCGACCTGCCCAGCCCCGAGGGCAAGCTGGCCCTGCTGGAACTGGCGGTGCAGCGGCTGGGTGATGCCGGCTACGAATACATCGGCATGGACCACTTCGCGCTGCCCGGCGACGAACTGGCCCGCGCCCAGCGCGAGGGCGGGCTGCACCGCAACTTCATGGGCTACACCACCCATGCCGATACCGACCTGGTGGGCTTCGGGGTCAGCGCGATCAGCCATGTCGGCGACAGCTTCACCCAGAACCACCGCGACCTGCCCAGCTGGGAGGCGGCGGTGGACGAAGGCCGGCTCCCGATCTGGCGCGGCCTGATGCTGGGCAACGACGACGTGCTGCGCGCCGACCTGATCCAGCAGCTGATGTGCCAGGGCGAGATCGACGTGCGCAGGTTCGAGAAGACCTACGGGATCTCGTTCGGCGAGTACTTCCGCGATTCCCTGGCCGCCCTGCGGCCGCTGCAGGACGACGGGCTGGTGCAGTGCCCGCCTGGCTGGATCCGGGCAACGCCCCGCGGACGCGCCCTGTTGCGTATCATTGCCATGTGTTTCGACCGGTACCTGGGTACGCAGCCTGAGGGAGTGCGCTATTCCAAGGCCATCTGAGACCATCCAGCGGGCAGACAGGGCGAGCGCGTGCAAGAACAACCACTGAAGGTGCTGACCGGAACCCCGATCGCCGATGACGGCGACGAATACACCTTCTGCAGTACCTGCGCCTTCTCGGCCGCGTGCCTGGCCGAGGGCTACGACAAGAGCGTGCTGCGCGACCTGCACGTGCTGGTCGAGCACGTCGGCCCGTTCCGTGAAGGCGATCACATCTTCCGCGAGGGCGATCCCTTCAACGCCATCGCCGCGGTGCGTGCGGGGACGGTCAAGACCTACGTCAACGACGCCAGCGGCCGCGAGCAGGTGCTGGGCTTCTTCCTGCCCGGCGAGGTGATCGGTCTCAACGCGATCCATGCCGCGCGCTATCCCTGCAATGCGGTGGCGCTGGACACGGTGATGCTGTGCCGGTTCTCGTTCCCGATGATGGCCACCCTGGCCGGGCGCATGCCCGGCCTGCAGCGGCACCTGTTCAACCTGCTCAGCCAGGACATCGGCAAGGCTTCGGTGCTGGCAGGCAACTTCACCGCCGACGAGCGCCTGGCGGCGTTCCTGGTGATGCTGTCGCGGCGCTTCGCTGAACGCGGCTTCTCGCCGTACCGGATGCGGCTGACCATGGCCCGCACCGACATCGCCAACTACCTGCGGCTGGCGCCGGAAACCGTCAGCCGGGTGCTGCGCCGCCTGCAGGACGAGGGCGTGCTCAAGGTCGACCGGCGCGACATGGAGATCCTCGAGCCGCAGGTGCTGGACGATCTGGCGCACCACGTGCTGCGCGACTGAAGTCGGGCGCACTGCGCGTCGCGTGGAGCACGCGACGGTTGGGCGGCGGCCGGGATGGCGGAGGGCAGTGGCCTGGTGGCCGCGCCTGCATCACCAGCCGACATCACCAGCCGAAGTGGAACATCGCCTTGGCCAGCACCACGATGCCGACCATGTGCCAGAACAGGCTCAGGTGCAGGCGGCGCGACAGGCTGCCGCGCAGGCGGCCGCGCCGGAGCTGCAGCATGGCGTAGGCGAAATGCCCGGCCACGCCCAGCGCCAGCGCGATCTTGACCGTGAGCATCAGCGCGAACGCGCTCGACAGCGGCTGCGCCAGGACATCCCGGTAGTGCCAGGCCATGCCGGCACCGCTGCCGTAGAGCACCAGCAGCACCCAGGGCATGATCCGCCGCGCCACCTGGCCGATGCCGGCTTCGACCAGATGCATCGCGTTCTTCGGCACGTGCCGGCGCACCCGCTCCAGGATCAGCACCTCGAAGAAGACCGTGCCCACGAACAGCAGGGCGGCCAGCAGGTGCAGCACCAGCAGGATGGAGTAGGGGGCCATCGTGGGAGCTTGCGCCCGCGCCTTCGCCGCCGCGCTGACGTGGATCAACCACCGGTGTCGCAACCTCCCCACCTGACCCCGCCAAGCGGCCGCATCTGCTCCCTCCCCCGCAAGGCGGGGGAGGGCTGGGGTGGGGGCCAACGGTCGCATCGATGCCTGACCGCGCACCTGCGGTGCGCGCCCCCATCCCGACCTTCCCCCGCCTCGCGGGAAAGGAGCAGGAGCGTGGAATCAGCGCTCTCCACCCGTCGCGCAATGGCCTGTCGATACGCGTTCCCCGCCAGTCCCGCCTGCAGGTGGGCGAAGCGAACGACCACCTGCCCGGCTTCCGCGCGATCACGCCTCAGTGCGGCTTGACGCAGGTCAAGGTGGCGCGGCGCCTGTCGCAAGACGATGCCGCGGACTCCGAAGAGAGACTCCCGCACCATGGATTCGACACGCAAACTCTGGACAGGATTGGCGATCCTGTTGATCAGTTCCTTCGCCGTATTGCTGTGGGTGGGCTCCGAGGTCCACCGACAGGCGCCACCGATGCCGGACCGGGTGGTGTCCACCGATGGCAGCGTGGTCTACACCCGCGCCGACATCGAACAGGGCCGCCAGGTCTGGCAGTCGATCGGCGGCCAGCAGCTGGGCTCCATCTGGGGCCATGGCGCCTACGTGGCCCCCGACTGGGGCGCGGACTGGATGCACCGCGAGGCCGAGGCGATCCTCGACATCTGGGCGGCGCGCGAACATGGCGTCGACAGCTACAAGTCGCTCGACGCGCCAACGCAAGCGTCCTACACGGCACGCCTGCAGGCGCTGCTGCGGCCCAACACCTGGGACGAATCGTCTGCCACCATCACCCTGGATGCCGACCGCGTCGCGGCGATCGAGCAGGTGGCCGCGCACTACATCAGCCTGTTCGGCAACGAAGCGGAGACAGCCGGCCTGCGCGAAGCCTATGCGATGCGCAACGATACGGTCGGTGAGGCCGCGCACCGCGAATCGATGACGGCGTTCTTCTGGTGGGTGTCCTGGTCGCAGGTGACCCAGCGCCCCGGCCAGGAGATCAGCTACACCGCCAACTGGCCGGCCGACCAGATGGTCGGCAACACGCCGCCGCCCAGCGCCTTCCTGTGGACGGTGTTCAGCGTGCTGTTCCTGATCGCCGGCGTGGCCCTGCTGGGCTGGCACTACGCGGTCAACCACGGCGACGAGATGGCGCCGGTGCTGCCGAAGTCCGATCCGCTGGCGAGCATCAGGATCACGCCATCGATGCGCGCCACCGCCAAGTACTTCTGGGTGGTGATGGCGCTGTTCCTGGTGCAGATCCTGCTGGGCGCAACCACCGCGCACTACCAGGTCGAGGGGCAGGAGGCCTACGGCTTCGCGCTGTCCGAAATCCTGCCGTACTCGCTCACCCGCACCTGGCACACGCAGTTGGCGGTGCTGTGGATCGCGACCGCATGGCTGGGCATGGGCCTGTACATCGGCCCGGCGATCTCCGGGCATGAGCCGAAGTTCCAGCGCCTGGGCGTCAATTTCCTCTGGATCTGCCTGATCGTGATCGTGGTCGGTTCGTTCGCCGGCCAGTGGTTCGCGGTGATGCAGAAGCTGGGCCTGGCGAAGAACTTCTGGTTCGGCCACCAAGGCTGGGAATACGTCGACATCGGCCGCTTCTGGCAGTGGTTCCTGTTCGTGGGCCTGATGCTGTGGCTGACCCTGGTCGGCCGCGCGCTCTGGCCGGCGATCCGCCACGGCGGCGAGTCGCGTTCCATCGTGAGCCTGCTGTTCCTGTCCGTGGTGGCCATCGGCATCTTCTACGCGGCCGGCCTGATGTGGGGCGAGCACACCCACCTGTCGATGGTCGAGTACTGGCGCTGGTGGGTGGTGCACCTGTGGGTGGAGGGCTTCTTCGAGGTGTTCGCGGTGGCGGTGATCGCCTTCCTGTTCACCCGCCTGGGCCTGCTGCAGGTGAAGACGGCGACGATCGCGGTGCTGTTCGCGACCATCGTGTTCATGGCCGGCGGCGTGCTGGGCACGCTGCACCACCTGTACTTCACCGGCACTCCGACCGCGGTGATCGCGATCGGCGCGAGCTTCTCGGCGCTGGAAGTGGTGCCGCTGGCCTACGTGGGCTTCGAGGCATACCACAGCTACAAGCTGGGCAAGGCGACGCCGTGGATGGCCAGGTACCGGTGGCCGATCATGTTCTTCATCGCGGTCGCGTTCTGGAACCTGGTGGGTGCCGGCCTGCTTGGATTCCTGATCAATCCGCCGCTGCCGCTGTACTACATGCAGGGCATGAACCTGACCGCGGCACATGGACACACGGCGCTGTTCGGCGTGTACGGCATGCTCGGGGTCGGCCTGGTGCTGTTCTGCCTGCGCGGACTGAAGCCGGACGTGGCGTGGAACGACGGCGCGCTGAAGGTGTCGTTCTGGGCCTTCAATATCGGCCTGGCGCTGATGGCGGCGCTGACCCTGCTGCCGATCGGCGTGCTGCAGCTGGCCGCCGCGCTCGAGCACGGCTACTGGTACGCGCGCTCGGCGGAGTTCATGCAGCAGCCGCTGATCGACCTACTGGTGTGGCTGCGGGTACCGGGCGACACGATCTTCAGCGTCGGCGCGCTTTCCCTGGCCTGGTTCATGCTGCGGCTGTGGATCGTGCCAAAGCGCGAGCCGCTGCCGCTGGGCGAGGGCGTGGCCGAGGCCCGCAGCTAGGCGCGGGCACGGGATCGAAACCACCCGCGGGAGCCCGGTGCCTCGAAACAGGCGCCGGGCTTTCCCGCGTTTGCGGGCGGCGGTGCGCAGGTCCGGACAGGGCGCGCGCACCGCCTTACCGAGAAGAGCGAAGGAGGAAACGATGGACACCGGCAGGCGCATCGACATCGCCGTCAATCCGGAAGTGGAAATCGACGCTGCCCTGGTCGCCAGCGGCCTGGACCTGGAGGTGGAGCAGTTCCGCCAGCTGATGGAGCAGCGCAAGATCTCGGTGCTGTGCGAGCGCGGCACCGGCGAGGACGCAGGCCTGTATCGCGCCAGCTTCTACTACGGCGAGCGGCGCGTGCGGCTGGTGGTGGACGCCAGCGGAACGCCGGTGCCGGAGGCATCGGTGCAGGCAGCGGACGACGGATCCAGCTGAGATCCGCGAACGTCGGGGCGACGCGGCGAACGCATCGTCGCCGGCCGCCTGGGCTGCGGCCGGCATGGACCGCGTCGGCGTGGATCGCGCCCCGATCCGGCATCGCTTGACCTGCATCAACGTCGCCTGCACCCGGTTTCGCGAAGATGGACCGCATGACCAGATCCCCTTCCGGACCCTCGCCGGGCCTGCTGGCCGTGGCGCCGCACCGGCTCATGTTCTTCATCGGCGCCTGCAATCTGCTGCTGGCCATGGCCTGGTGGGCCGCCTGGCTGGCCGCGCAGCGTTGGCCGGGCCTGCTGCCGGTGCCGCAGGCCGCCATCTTCCCTGGCTGGCTGCATGCCTTCGTGATGCAGTTCCAGGTGCTGCCGAGCTTCTTCTTCGGCTTCCTGCTGACCGTGTTCCCGCGCTGGCTGGGGCTGCCCGACATCCCGCGCTGGCGCTACGTGCCGGTGGGCGTGGGCATGTTCGGCGGCCAGGCGGCGATGCTGCTGGGCGCGCTGGGGCTGGAAGTGGCGCTGTTCGTGGGCCTGTTCATGACCCTGGCCGGATGGATCTCGGGCGTGTGGATCCTCGGGCGCCTGCTGCTGTCCGAACGCGGCACCACCTGGCATGCGCGCTCGTGCTTCGCGGCGATGCTGCTCGGTCTGGCCGGGGTGCTGTGCTTCGGCGCGTTCCTGATGACCGGTTCACCGTGGTGTGTGTTCTTCGCGATCAAGCTCGGCACGTTCGGCCTGCTGCTGCCGGTGTACCTGACCGTGGCGCATCGCATGTTCCCGTTCTTCGCCGGCAACTCGGTGCCCGGCTACGTGGCCTGGCGCCCGATGTGGGTGCTGGCGGCGATCTGGATCCTGGCGATGGCGCACCTGGCGCTGGAGCTGCTGCACGCCTACGCCTGGCTGTGGCTGGTGGACGTGCCGATGCTGGCGCTCGCGATCGGCGTGCTGTGGCGCTGGTGGCCACGCGGCGCGGCGCCGGGGCTGCTGCGCGTGCTGTTCCTGGGCCTGCTGTGGTGGCCGGTGACCTTCGCCCTGTTCTCGCTGCAGAGCGTGGTCTACCTGCTGACCGAGGCGTTCGTGTTCGGGCGCGCGCCGGCGCATGCGCTGTTCATCGGCCTGTTCGGCAGCGTGCTCGTGGCGATGGTCAGTCGCGTCACCCAGGGCCATTCCGGGCGCCCGCTGCGGATGTACGGGCTGGCCTGGTTCGCCTTCGTCGGCATCCAGGTGGTGGCGGCAATGCGCATCGCGGCGGAAGTGATGCCCGACGTGCTGCTGTGGCAGGCGCTGTCGGCCATCGGCTGGCTGCTGGTGCTGTCGCCTTGGGTGTTCCGGATCGGTGCGATCTACCTGTCGCCGCGGGCGGACGGCAAGCCGGGCTGATCCGCGCCACCGCGGCCGCGCGCTGGCCGGGTGATTGGAATGCCGGCCGCGCGCTGCGCGACAGCGGCGGTCATGCCGACGCGCTGCGAGCCGTTCCCGTCCCGTCGTCCGTTTCGCGGACGGCTCGCCTTCGCCAGTCGGCAAAGGCACCATGCTCGGCCCGTGGCCGGAGGTCTGTTTCGGATGATCGAGTTCTACCCGCAAATCAAGCACGCCCATATCGGCTTCGCCCTCCTCAGCGGTGGCCTGTTCGCCGTGCGCGGCCTGTTGCTGCTGCTGGGCATGCGCTGGCCCAATGCCGCGCCGGTCCGCTATCTGAGCTACACCATCGACACCGCGCTGCTCACCGCGGCGCTGATGCTGCTGACGATCCTGCCGTCCGCGCTCTACGCCAACGGCTGGCTGGCGGTGAAGGTGGTGCTGATCGTGGTCTATGTGGTGCTGGGCGTGTTCGCACTGCGCCGCGGCCGCAGCCGTCGCGCCCGTGCGATCAGCTATGTCGCGGCATTGCTGGTCTTCGCGCAGATCTACTTCATCGCCCGCAGCCACCATCCGCTGGGCGCGCTGTACCTGCTGACGGGCTGAATCCAGGCTGCGTGCCTACGGCAGGGCCGTCCTGAGCAGCGACGTGGCCACGCACCACAGCACCACCAGCAGCACCGGCACGCGGCCGCTGGCGAGCAGGGCCAGCGCCACCGCCGCGACCAGCAGGTCGAGCGGCGTGCGGATGCCTTCGCGCCAGACGGGGTCGTAGAAGGCCGCGGCCAGCAGCCCGACCACGGCGGCGTTGACGCCGGCCATCGTCCACGCCGCGCGCGGCGACCGCGACAGCCGCGCCTGCAGCGGCAGCAGCGCGGCGACCAGCAGCAGGCCCGGCAGGAAGATGGCGAGCAGGGCGATCGCGGCGAGCAGGCCGGAAGGCAGCGCGCCGGGCAGGCTCGCGCCGAGGAATGCGGACAGCGTGAACATCGGCCCGGGGACCGCTTGCGCGGCGCCGTAGCCTGCCAGGAAGGTGTCGTCCTCGATCCAACCGGGCGCGACCACCGCCTCGTGCAGCAGCGGCAGCACCACGTGGCCGCCGCCGAACACCAGCGAGCCGGCCCGGTAGAACGCGGCGAAGGTCGACCCCGCGCCCGGCGACGGCGCAGCCGGCTGGACCAGCGCGAACCCGAGCAGCGCCAGCCACGCCGCCAGCAGCCACAGCGCGGCGCGACCACCGTGCGGCAGCGGCAGCCGATCGGTCGAAGCCGCCTCGCCGTGGCGCCGCAACAGCAGGCCGGCGCCGGCTCCCAGCGCGATGGCGGCCAGCTGCGTCCACGCGCCGCCTGGCGCCAGCAGCACCAGCAGGGCGGCGGCGATCGCGATCGCGGCGCGTGCCGGGTCCGGCGCAAGCCGGCGCGCCATTCCCGCCAGCCCATGCGCGACCACGGCCACCGCCAGCAGCTTCAGCCCGTGCACGGCCGGGGGCAGCCACGGGCTGCCGGCCAGCAGCGGCAGCAGCGCCGCGAACGCGAACATGGCCATCGCCGAGGGCAGGGTGAAGCCGACGAAGGCGGCCAGCGCACCGCGCCAGCCGGCGCGCAGCAGGCCCAGCGCGAAGCCGAGCTGGCTGCTGGCCGGGCCGGGCAGGAACTGGCACAGCGCGACCAGCTGGGCGAAGCGCGCGTCGTCGAGCCAGCCGCGGCGGCTGACGCATTCGCGGCGCAGATAGCCCAGGTGGGCGATCGGTCCGCCGAAGGACGTCAGGCCCAGCCGCAGGAAGGTCGCGAAGACTTCGCGCGCAGAGCCGCGCGGTTCCGCATCCTGCGTGGGCAAGCAGGCGCTCAACGGGAACCGCAGGCGCGCTGCGGACAGCAGGATTGTTCGCGACGACCGATCGCACCGGTTGCGCTGCGGACCCGGCCCGCCAGGGCTGGCGCACGACCTGCGGCGTTTCCGCGTCGGTCCGGTCGACCGCCGGCATGCCCGCACATCGCGACGCTCACGGCATCCCGCCGTCGCGCGCCACCGGCAGCCGCCAGCCGCGCCGGATCGCCAGCCAGCGCAGCACGAAACAGGCCACCGCGCCGGCCACCGCCACCGGCGCGGCCGGCAGCGACAGCGCGTGTCCGGCCACGACCACCAGCGCGCCGGCCAGGGCCGCGACCGCATACAGCTCGCGCTGCAGCACGCCCGGGATGGTCGCGACCAGCACGTCGCGCACGATGCCGCCGCCCACCCCCGACAGGATGCCGAGCATGACCGCGCCGGTCGGGCCGAGCCCGGCCGCCAGCGCCTTGCCCGCGCCCAGCACCGCGAACAGCGACAGCCCGATCGCATCGGAGATCTGCACCGGGTTGCGCATGCGCTCGACCTGTTCGTGCCAGCGGAACGTCACCAGCCCGGCCGCCACCGACACCGCCAGGTAGCGCCAGTCCAGCACCGAGGCCGGCACCAGTCCCAGCAGCACGTCGCGGATGATGCCGCCGGCGGTGGCGGCGGCGAAGGACAGCACCAGCACGCCGAACAGGTCGAGCCGGTGCCGCACCGCCACCAGCCCGCCGCTGATCGCGAAGGCGAACGTGCCGAGGAAGTCGATGAGGGCGACGAAGGTCGAGGTCATGGCGTGCTGCGGGGGGGATCGACGAGGCAGGCTCAGGACAGCGGTTCGGGCTCGCGCATGCCGGCGATCTTCGGCGGCAGCGGTATGAACTCGCCGTCGTCCAGGTCCGGCAGCTTCATCCGGCCGGCGGCCCAGTCCGCGCGCGCCTGTTCGATGCGCTCCTTCGACGAGGAGACGAAGTTCCAGTCGATGTAGCGCGGCCCCACCGGTTCGCCACCCAGCGCCATCAGCACCGCATCGGTGAGCGCCTCGATGGTGACCGCGTCGCCCGGCGCGAGCACCGCCATGCTGCCGGCCTCCACGCGCTGGCCGCCGATCTCCACCTCGCCGCGCGCGACATAGACCGCGCGCTCCGGGTACTCGGCCGGCAGCGACACGCGCGCGCCCGCGCCCAGCTGCCAGTGCAGGTAGAACTGCGGCGAGTCCACGCGCACCGGCGACTCCACGCCGGCCAGGCGGCCGGCGATCAGGCGACCGGTCACACCGTCGTCCTCGAACTCCGGCAGCGCCTGCGCCGGGTAGTGCCAGAAGCCCGGATCGGTCTCCTCGCGCGAGTCGGGCAGCGCCACCCAGGCCTGGATCCCGTCCATCGGCCCGCCCTCCGCGCGCAGCCGCTCGAAGCGCTCGGAGTGGGTGATGCCGCGGCCGGCGGTCATCCAGTTCACCTCGCCGGGGCGCACGGCCTGTTCGGAGCCGACGCTGTCGCGATGCATGATCTCGCCATCGAACAGGTAGGTGATGGTGGACAGGCCGATGTGCGGGTGGGGGCGCACGTCGGCCTCGGGCGGCAGGCCCGGCGCGATCCGCTTGGGACCCATGCGGTCGAAGAAGATGTAGGGCCCGACCATGCGGCGCCTGGCGAAAGGCAGCACCCGGCCGACCTCGAAGCTGCCAAGGTCGCGGGAACGCTGCCGGATGAGGAGTTCGATCATGCGCCTGCACCTGCCGATCCGGTTGCGGAGGCGACATCATCGCAGCTGCAGGCGGCAAGCGTGATGCGCGGGTACGACGGGTCGGGCGGTCTTGCGCGCTCGGAAAAGAAAAGGCCACCCCCGCGCGAGCGGGAGTGGCCAACGGCGACGGGGAGTACGCCGTAATTACTTGCCGACCGGGAGAGACTGGTCGGTGTCGGGCTGGATCGTGCCCACCGGCGACGGAGTCGTCATCAGGTCGTGGTTCCAGCGATCGCCATCGACCATCACGTGGGCGGCGGCGCCGAGCAGGATCGCCTCGATCAGGTTGTGGTTGACGTAGGCGTACAGGCCCGGCTGGTGGAAGGTGTAGAGCGCCGCCCCCGCCGAGCCGCCGCGGATGAACCAGGTCTCCAGGTTCTTGAGCGGAGCATTGGCGAACTTGCCTTCCTCCCAGACGTAGTCGCCGTGGCCGCCGATCAGGTGCGGACGCGTGTCGCGGTTGGCCTGCGAGTGGATGAACAGGACCGTCTCGCCCACCTTGCTCGTCAGGGCGTTCTCGCCCGTCAGCGCACCGGCCGCACCGTTGAACACCACGTGCGAGGGGGTAAGGGTCTTCATCGCGGCGAGCGTATCGGGCAGCGCCTCGGCGTGCGAGTCATAGGACTTGAAGTTGCCGTTCTCGTCGCGCGGGATGTAGAACTCCGTCTCGCCGATATAGTAGGCGCGGTCGTACTTGAGCTGCTTGCCGTTGCCGTCCGTCAAACCCTCGCGCGGCAGCACCATCACCGTGCCGTGCATGCCGGCCACCACGTGCCAGGGGGTCATCGGGCCGCCCGGGGCGCAGTGGTAGACGAACGTGCCGGCGCGCGTGGCCTTCCAGCGGATCGTCACTTCCTCGCCCGGCTGCACCACGGTGATCTCGCCGCCGCCCATCGCGCCGGTGGCCGAGTGGAAGTCGATGTTGTGCGGCATCGTGTTGGTGGCCAGGTTGACCAGCGTCACCTCGACGTAGTCGCCTTCATGCACCACCATCAGCGGGCCGGGGATCGAGCCGCCGAAGGTCATCGCGTGCATCTTGGTGCCTTCGCCGTCGATGGTGATTTCCTTCTCGACGATCGGCAGGGTGAACTGCACCACCTTCGGGCCGCCCTTGGCCACCTGGTCGTGGTCGTGGACGAAGGGGGGGCGCTTCAGGGTGACCTGCTGGCGCGGCAGGGCAGCCAGGTCGGAGGCCTGGTCGAGCGTCGCGTTGACCAGTTCCAGCGAATCCACCGCGTGTGCGGGAGTGGAGGCGCCGGCGCCCAGTGCCAGGACAAGGGCCGAAGCAAGAAGACTCGTGTGCAGCAGGTTCATGAGGTTTTTCCTCGATATCCACGTTGTTGGGTACGGGGATATCGTGGGCACCGGGCACGCGATTGGATTTGATTGAAATCAACCGGACCCCCGCGTATGGGGGTCGATCGCGCGCGGCTTGACCTGGATCAAGCCGCGCAGCTCAGCCGCAGGGGCGGTCCTTCGCGAACGGGTTGAGGCGGCGCACCCAGCTGTCGCCGCAGTCGATGTCGGCCGGCGCGCGCGCGGCGGCGGCATCGGCCTTGCGGCGCGCGGCAGCATCGCGACGCGCCCGGTCCGCCGCCTCGATCCGGGCGCGGACCTGCGGCAGCGCGGCCAGCGCGGCGCGTTCGCCCTCGAGGATCGCGGCGTTGCGCTGTTCGAAACTGACCGGCCCGATCGCGTTGACCTGCGGACGGATCACCACGTCCGCGCGCGCCAGTTCCTGCCGGCCCAGGGTCTGGCCCATGATCGTGATCGACTGGTTGACGATGCCGGCCAGTGCCGTCGGCGCGGTGCCGGCGGCCTTGCTGGAGATGTCGATCGCGATGACCACGTCCGCGCCCAGCTGGCGCGCCGCATCCACCGGCACCGGACTGACCACGCCGCCATCGACGTAGCTGTGCGCCCCGATGCGCACCGGTTCGAACACGCCCGGCACGCTGCTCGAGGCGCGCACCGCCTGGCCGGTGTTGCCGCGCACGAAGACCACGCGGTCGCCGGTGTCCAGGCGCGTGGACACCGCCGCGAACGGCTTGGCCAGGCGCTCGATGGGCTGCGCGCCGATCTCGCGGTTGACGTAGTCCTGCAGCGCCTGGCCCTGCACCAGCCCGCCGGAAAACAGGCGCACGTCGCGCAGGGTCGATTCGTCCAGCGCCACCGCGCGCTCCTGCATGGTGAACGCGTCCATGCCGCTGGCGTACAGCGCACCCACCACGCTGCCCGCGCTGGTGCCGGCAACGACGTCGGCGCGGATGCCGTTGGCCTCGAGCATCTTGATCGCGCCGATGTGGGCGAAGCCCTTGGCTGCGCCACCGCCCAGCGCCAGGCCGATCCGCAGCGGTGGCAAAGCAGGCGCGGCCGCAGCGGGCACCGGCGCGGACGCGGGCGCCTCGTCGCCGCGCACGGCCTTGCCGCCGCCACAGGCGGCCAGCGCCGCCAGCAGCACGGCGGCGGAAGTGAAGCGGGGCAGGGCGGCGTTGGCGGGCATGCGGCGCGAGGCTGGGAAGGGGGTTGGCGGGAAGCGCCCGGACGGCGGGCCGTAAGGCCGTGCCGACGAGGCAGGGTGGCAGCGAGCATAGCGACCGCCGGCCTGTCGCCGGCTGAAGCGGGCCGCGCGGCCGTTTGAAGGCTTCGATCACCCCGTTCCGGTCGTCCGTCGCGTCCGGCTGCGGCACGTGACACCGGTCGCCCTGGGGTGCGCGCTGCCGGCACCCGGAATGGCACCCGGCGTCTCGGCGCAGCGGCAGCTGTTCCCGGGCGAAGCGGAGGCAAAGAAAAAGGCCGGTTTCCCGGCCTTTCCCTGTCCATCGAGTGGTGGAGCCAGGGAGGATCGAACTCCCGACCTCGTCATTGCGAACGACGCGCTCTCCCAGCTGAGCTATGGCCCCACGAGGCAGCGCATTATACCGGTGCCTCGGCCCCGCTGCCAACGGCCAGCAGCGGCGCCAGCACCGGCTCGAGCTGGGCGCGGCGCCAGCCCGACAGCATGCCGGGCCAGTCTTCGCCATCGAGCAGCGTCTCCAGCCAGCGCCGCGACGCCAGCACGCCGTCGGGCAGGCCCAGTTCCGTGCTGCGCGCGGCCACCGCGTCCTGCAGTCGCCGCAGCGCCTTGCGGTCGCGCTCGCTGGTGCGCGGCGGCGGCGCGTCGGCCTCGTCGTCGAGCGGTGTCTGCAGGGCGGCCAGGATCGGGCCGGACAGCTTGCGCGGCGCCTTGGGGTGGGCGTCGAGCAGCCGTTCCAGGGCGGGCGCGTCGCCCGGCGCTTCGCGCGCAAGGGTCGCGGCCAGGTCGTTGTCCAGCACCCAGGTGCGCGGGCGGTCGCTGCGCCGGGCCTGCTGCTCGCGCCAGCGCAGCAGCCGCAGCAGCCGCCGCTGGCCGTCCGCGTCCAGGAACTGGACGCTGCGCAGCGCCAGGTGCGGCCAGCGCTCGGATTCATCGCGGCGCGCGACGTCCACCATCCGCGCACAGTCCTCGGCGAACCACTCCGCGCGCCCCAGCGCCTGCAGCCTGGCATCGAGCGCATCGTGCACGGCGAACAGGTGGCGCACGTCGTCGGCGGCGTAGGCCAGCTGGGACGGCGAGAGCGGGCGCTTCATCCAGTCCGAGCGGGTCTCGCCCTTGTCGACGGCGATGCCAAGCAGCTCCTGCACCAGCCGCTGGTAGCCCAGCCCGGCGCCGACGCCCGCCAGCGACGC
Source organism: Pseudomonadota bacterium (assembly GCA_023395465.1). Taxonomy (GTDB): domain Bacteria; phylum Pseudomonadota; class Gammaproteobacteria; order Xanthomonadales; family Xanthomonadaceae; genus Luteimonas. The sequence goes on along the minus strand of JAEWZE010000090.1, from coordinate 28,853 downwards.
CGCGATCTGGGTGTCGAACAGCGGATCGGGCAGCACGCCGCAGGCCTGTCGCAGCGCCACCAGGTCCTCGCTGGCGCTGTGCATGATCTTGAGCACCGAACGGTCCGAGAGCAACGGCGCCAGTGCGGCGGCCATGCCATCGACGAGCATGTCCACCAGCAGGATCAGCGGCTCGGTCGTTGTCGGCGTCCCGATCGCCACCTGCACCAGCGACAGCTGCGGCCAGTAGGTGCGTTCGCGGATGAATTCGGTATCGACGGCGACGCGAGTGGTGGCGGCGGCGAGGTGCGTGCGGAGGACGGCGGGGTCCGCGACCCAGTGTGGCGTAGACGACATGGGGCGGCAGCCTAACGGCGCGCGGGGCGGGCTGGCAATGCCGCACCCGCGGCGCGGAACCGTGCATGGCCGCAGTGCGCGGGCGCTGCCCGGCTTCGCGCCGGTCGACACGATCGCTTAATCTGGCGCCGATGTCGTCGAGCAAGTCCCGATTGCGCTGGGCCTGGATCGCGTGCGCCCTCGGTGCCGCGCTGTGCGCCGGCTGCGCGCGCGAGGACGCGGACCCGGACGTGGCCGGCGACGAGCCCGCGTCGGCCGAGGTCGCCGAAGGCAGCGTCACCATCAGCGGTGACGACAGTGCGGCGGCCAGCCTGACGTGGCGCGCGCCGGCGGTGGACCTGGCGGGCGCGGATCCGGCCGAGCTGCGCGAACGCGCCAGCGCTGCGCTCGCCGATGGCCGGCTGTACGAGGATGCCGACGCCGCCGTGCCGATCTATCTGGCGCTGTCGACCCTGCCCGAGCACAGCCGCTTCGCCGAGGCCGGGCTGCAGCGCGCCCGGCGCCAGCTGCTGCAGGAAGGCGACGCCGCGCTGGCCGCGGCAGGCGAGGACGATGCGGCGCTGCGCGAGGCACTGGAGCTGGCCACGATCCTGCGCGCGATCGACCCGCAGGCCGAGGCGGTGCAGGGCTTCCTGGCCCGGGTCGACCTGGCCGAACGCGTGTCCGCGTCCAACCAGGCCGGCGAGCAGGCGCTGGCCGCCGGCGACCTGGGCGAGACCGGCGGTGGCGCGCTGGCGGCGTTCCGAGAGGCGCTCGAACTGGTGCCGGGGCAGCCGCGCGCGCAGCAGGGCCTGGCGGCGGTGGAAAGCGCGCTGATCCGGCGCGCGGAGGCGGCGGCAGAGACCGCGGACTTCGACACGGCCGCGCGCTGGCTCGCCCATGCCACCGAAGTGCGACCCGATGACGGGCTGGACACCGTGGCCGACGCGCGCGAGCGCGTTTCCCGGATCCGCGCCACCCGCATCACCCGCCTGCGCGACCTGGGCATCGGCGCACTGCCCCGGTTCGGCGGCATCGACCAGGCCCGGCGCCATCTGGCCGACCTGCTGCGCATCGCCCGTCCGGGCGATCCCGCCGCGGTGGAGCTGCGCGAGCGCATCGACCTGGCCGTGCACTACGGCATGTATGCGCCCGGCCAGGTCTTCACCGACGCGCTGCAGACCGGCGGTCGCGGCCCGCAGATGGCGGTGGTGCCGCACGGCGCATTCACGATGGGCGCCGCGGACGGCGAACGCGACGCCAGCGACTACGAACGGCCGGCGCACGCGATCCGCTTTGGCCGCGGTTTCGGCATGTCGATCCGCGAGGTCACCGTCGGCCAGTTCCGGCGCTTCATCGCCGCCACCGGACACCGTACCCGCGCGTCGCGGCGCGGCTTCTCGATGGTCTACGACGAGCGCAGCAACAACTTCGTGCGCAGCAGCGGCGCCGACTGGCATACCGACTACCTCGGCCGCCCGGCCGACGACGGCCTGCCGGTGCTGCACGTGAGCGCGCGCGATGCGCAGGCCTACGTGGAGTGGCTGTCGGCGCAGACCGGCAAGCGCTACCGCCTGCCCAGCGAAGCCGAGTTCGAGTACGCGCTGCGCGCCGGCGGCCGCGGGCGCTTCCCCTGGGGCGAAGGCGAACCGCCGCCGCGGGTGGCCAACACCACCGGCGGGCTGGACCGCTCGCCGGCCGGGCGCACCTGGGCCAACGCGTTCACCGGCTACGGCGACGGCTACTGGGGGCCCGCGCCGGTGGGCAGCATGGAACCCAATGCATGGGGCCTTCACGACCTGTCCGGCAACGTCAGCGAATGGGTCGCCGACTGCTGGCATGATGGTTACCGCCGTGCACCCGGCGACGGCTCGGCCTGGATCAATCCAGGCTGCCGCGACCAGGTGATCCGCGGCGGCTCCTGGGCGAGTTCGCCCGCGCAGACGCGGTCGGCCTGGCGCGCGCCGGCATCGGTGGACATCACCAATGCGCGGCTCGGGTTTCGCGTGGTACGTGAGCTGTAGCGCTGGTCTGGACAGGGTTGGAGGAAAGCAACGATGCGACGTGACCCGTTCGGTGGGCGCCACCGGCAACAGCCTTCCGGCGGCAGGCGCGGAATCAACCCGCGCTTCATCATCCTGCTGCTGTTCGCCGGCTATGGCGTGTACTACTGGTTCTCCAACCAGTCGGTGGATGCGGTCACCGGCGAATCGGTGCTGATCGACCGCAACCTCTCCATCGAGGACGAGAAGACGCTGGGGCTGCAGGCCTACCAGGAGATCCTGAGCCAGGAGCGCCCGGTGGATCCGGACTCGCCGATCGCGCGCCAGGTGCGCGGCATCGCGGAGCGGCTGGTGGACAAGGTGCCGGTGGTCGAGCAGGCGCTGGCCGCCGAGAACGGACAGCCGGCGCCGACCTTCTCGCAGGGCTTCGCCTGGGAGGTCAACGTCATCGAGTCCGAGCAGGCCAACGCCTTCTGCCTGCCCGGCGGCAAGATGGCCGTGTACACCGGGCTGGTGCCGGTGGCGCGGAACGAGAACGCGATGGCCGTGGTGATGGGCCACGAGATCGCCCATGCGCTGCTGCGCCACGGCGCCCAGCGCATGGCCCAGCAGAAGCTGAGCCAGGTCGGGCAGATGGCCGGCGCGATGAGCGGCATGGATCCGCAGCAGCAGCAGATGATCATGGCCGCGATGGGCTACGGCTACCTGCTGCCGTATGCGCGCAAGCACGAAACCCAGGCCGACGAGGTCGGGCTGATGCTGGCCGCCGCCGCCTGTTTCGATCCGCAGGAGGCGGTGCCGCTGTGGGAGCGGATGAGCGAGGCCAGCGGCGGGCAGGCGCAGCCGGAGTTCTCCTCCACCCATCCCAATCCGGGGACGCGCATCGCCAACCTGCAGTCGCTGATGCCCAAGGCGATGGAATACCGGGAGCGTTTCTGTTCCCCCGCGCAGGCCGCGAGCGGCCAGCGCTGAGCGGTCGCGGGGGCACCGTGCCTGCCGAAACGGCAGGACGGCGCGAGCCTTGCCGCCTTCAGAACCCCATGTACAGGCCGCCGTTGACCGGGATGTTCGCGCCGGTGACGTAGCCGGCCTCGTCGGCGCTGAGGAACTCGACCGTGCGCGCGATTTCCGACGGCTGCCCGAGCCTGCCGACCGGGACGCGGTCGACGATGCCCTGGCGGATCTCGTCCGGGATCGCCGCGACCAGCGCGGTTTCGCAGTAGCCCGGCGACACCGAGTTCACGGTCACGCCCTTGCGCGCCACTTCGCGCGCCAGGGCCATGGTGAAGCCATGCATGCCGGCCTTGGCGGCCGAGTAGTTGGTCTGGCCGAACTGGCCGGTCTGGCCGTTGACCGAACTGATGTTGACGATGCGGCCGAAACCGCGCGACATCATGCCTTCGACCGCGTGCCGGCACAGGTTGAACACGCTGTCGAGGTTGACCGACATCACCGCGTCCCACTGCGCGCGCTCCATCTTGCGCAGGGTGGTGTCGCGGGTGATGCCGGCGGCGTTGACCAGGATGTCGAGCGAGCCGTGCGCCTGCTCCACCCCGGCCACGAAAGCCGCGCAGGCATCGAAGTCGGACACGTCCAGCGCCGCGAAACGGATATCCAGTCCCTCGACCTGCTGGCCGAATCGCGCGATGCGCTCCGGGTCGGTGCCGAGGTCGGCGGCGATGACGCGCCGTCCGGCGCGGGCAAGGTGGATGCAGATCGCCGAGCCGAGCCCGCCGATGCCGCCCGTCACGACGGCGACGCGATTGTTCATGGGATATCCGGGAACTGGAGCTGGGAAGTGGTGCTGGAGTGCGGGCGGCGCGCGGCGCCGCGGCGGATCTGCGCGGCGCGGTCAGCGGCCGCGGCGCTCCGGATCCGGCTTCTGGCCGACGCTGCCGGTCAGGTTCTTCTGGAATTCCTTCCACATTTCCATGTTGCGCTCGGTGAGCTGGTTCATCATCGCCCACGGCGTCTGGCCGAGCATGCCGCCCATCTGCTGGCGGAACTGCGCCTGCTGGTCGAGGAACACCTGCATCGACCGCTCCAGGTAGCTGCCCATGAAGCCCTGCATCGAATCGCCGTAGAAGCGGATGATCTGGCTCAGCAGCTGGGTCGACAGCACCGGCTCGCCGTCCGACTCGTGCTCGGCGATGATCTGCAGCAGCACCGACCGGGTGAGATCGTCGCCGGACTTGGCATCGCGGACCTCGAACTCCTCGCCGTCGACGATCAGCTGGCGCACATCCTCGATCGTGATGTAGCTCGAGATCTCGGTGTCGTAGAGACGGCGATTTGGATACTTCTTGATGATCCGGGTCGAGGCCATGGAGCAATTGCTCGAAGGATTGGTGCCTCGCAGCATGGCGCAGCGCAGCACGGCTTGCAAGCCGTGGCCTGGCGGCTCGCGCCGGGGCGACAGGGACGGCATGACGGCGCCTGTCGAGCGGCGCCGTCGGAGCGGATCGCCGCACCTGCCTGCAGGGAAACAGCCCGACGACGCGCGCCCGTCGGTTGGGCCGCGCCCGCCCGGATTGCGGGTGCGACGCGCCGGACGCGGCTCTGCCGCTGGCGGGCGAAGCGCGGGCGCAGCCGGCGAGGGCGGCCGGCTGGCCTGCCCGCGTCCCGGTCCGTGCGCCGCACCCAGATGCGGAAGGCCGGCATGGCCGGCCTTTCGCGGGTCCTGCGCAGGCTCGCCCGGGGCTACCAGCCCATGTGGTGGCCGCCGTTGATGTCCAGGTTGGACCCGGTGATCCAGGCGGCCTGCTCGTCGACCAGGAAAGCCACCGCGTAGGCGATCTCCTCCGGCTTGCCGAGGCGGCCGGTGGGAATGTCGGCGGCGATCTTGGCGCGCACTTCCTCCGGCACCGCCATCACCATGTCGGTGGCCACGTAGCCGGGCGAGACGGTGTTGACGGTGATCCCGAGCTTGGCGTTCTCGCGCGCCAGCGAAATCGTGAAGCCGTGCATGCCGGCCTTGGCCGCGGCGTAGTTGGCCTGGCCGTACTGGCCCTTGAGGCCGTTGATCGAACTGATCTGGATGATCCGGCCCCACTTGCGCTCGCGCATGCCCTCGATCACGGGGCGGGTGACGCTGAACACCGAGTTGAGATTGGTGTTGATGACGTCGGTCCACTGCTGCGCGGACATCTTGTGGAAGGTGCCGTCGCGGGTGATGCCGGCGTTGTTGACCAGGATCTCGACCGGCCCCAGCTGCTGCTCGACCTCGCGCACCATCGCGGCGGCTTCGTCGGGCGAGGTGACGTCGCCCTTGACCAGGGTGAAGTCGTAGCCGTCGGCCTTCATGTGCGCCTGCCAGGCGCGCGCCTTTTCTTCGTTGCGGTAGTTGGTCGCCACCTTGTGGCCCTGGTCCGCAAGCCGCTTGCAGATCGCCGTGCCAATCCCGCCCGTTCCGCCGGTCACCAGAGCCACGCGCGTCGTCATGTCCTTCGTCCTCTTCCGCCGCTGCCGCGGCACCGTCTCCAGTCTAGTCGCGACAGGCGACAGCGGTGTTGTGCATCGCGGCGCGAAGCGCGACCGGCCCGCGCGGGATGCGCGCAGGATCGAACGCCTCCGCCGCCAGGGCGAGGAAACGCGCTGGCGTCGAGGCGGCCAACAGGGCGGCGCCGTCCGCCTGGCCCAGCACGCGCCAGGCGGCGGACAACGCCTGCATCGGTGCCGCCGCATCCACCGCCAGCGCCGCATGCGACTTCGACAGCTTGTGGCCGGCCTCGTCCAGCACCAGGGGCAGGTGCAGGTAGCCGGGCGTCGGCAATCCCAGCCGCTGCTGCAGCAGGATCTGGCGCGGCGTGGAGTCGAGCAGGTCGGCACCGCGCACCACCTGGCTGATGCCCTGGGCGGCGTCGTCGACCACCACCGCCAGCTGGTAGGCCCAGGGACCATCGGCGCGGCGCAGCACGAAGTCGCCGACGCCGGCGGCCACGTCCTGCTCGATCCGGCCGTGGACGGGATCGTCGAAGCCGACCAGCGTGCCGTCCGCCACGCGCAGGCGGATCGCCGGGTCCGAGCGCCGGGCGCCGGGCACGCAGCGGCGATGGATGCCGCCGCTGTCCGAGAGCGCGGCGCGGCTGCAGTGGCAGACGAAGGCATCGCCGCCGGCCAGCAGCCGGTCGAGCGCGGCCCGGTAGAGATGACCGCGATCGCTCTGCCGGGCCACGGGCCCGTCGCTGTGCAATCCGAAGCCGCGCAGCGTGGCGAGTTGCGCGTCGGCGGCGCCGGGCACCTCGCGTGGCGGGTCGAGATCCTCGACCCGCACCAGCCATTGGCCACCGGCGCGTCGCGCCATCAGCCAGCTGCCGAGGGCGGCGACCAGCGAGCCGAAGTGCAGCGGGCCGGTCGGCGAGGGCGCGAAGCGGCCGCGGTAGGGGGCGGGGGCGGGCATCGGTCGGACTGAATGGAGGACGTGCGCGAGCGGCCCCGCGACTTGAAATTCATCGCTCGCAACCATAATCGATCACGGCGACCGGCGCCCCATGACGCCGGCCAGGAAGCAACCCCATGTTCAAGCGCATCACCCTGTTCCTGCTCACCAACCTGGCGGTGCTGGCCCTGGTCAGCGTCGTCATGTCCATCCTCGGCGTGAACCCGTCCACCTTCGGCGGCCTGCTGGTGTTCGCCGCGCTGTTCGGTTTCGGCGGCTCGCTGATCTCGCTGGCGATGTCCAAGTGGACCGCCAAGCGGTTCAGCGGCGCGCAGGTGATCACCCAGCCCCGCAACGAGGTCGAGCGCTGGCTGGTGGAAACGGTCCGCGGCCAGGCCCAGGCGGCCGGCATCGGCATGCCCGAGGTCGCCGTCTACGACGCGCCCGAGATCAACGCCTTCGCCACCGGGGCCAACCGCAACAACGCCCTGGTCGCGGTGTCGACCGGGCTGCTGCGTTCGATGGACCGCGACGAGGCAGAGGCCGTACTCGCCCACGAAGTGGCGCACGTGGCCAACGGCGACATGGTGACCATGGCCCTGCTGCAGGGCGTGCTCAACACCTTCGTAATCGTGCTGGCGCGCGTGGTCGGCCGGGTGGTCGATGGCTACCTCAGCGGCGGCCGCGACAACGGCGGTGGCGGGCTGGGTTACTTCGCGGTGGTGTTCGTGCTGGACATGGTGTTCGGCCTGTTCGCGAGCATGATCGCGATGTGGTTCTCGCGCCATCGCGAGTTCCGCGCCGACGCCGGTGGCGCGGCGCTGGCCGGTCGCGACAAGATGATCGCCGCGCTGCAGCGGCTGGCCCAGAACCAGGGCGCCAACACCCTGCCCAAGCAGATCGCCGCCTTCGGCATCAGCGGTGCGATGGGGCACGGCCTGCGCCGGCTGCTGCTCAGCCATCCGCCGCTGGAGGAGCGCATCGCCGCCCTGCGCAATGCGCCGCCGGAAACGCTGCGCGAGGGCATCGCGGTCTGAGCCGCCCCGGCCGATCAGCGGCGGGAACACGAAGGCGCCGGGCAACCGGCGCCTTTCCCGTAGTTGACTGCGCCAGGGGATGCGCATGCGCGGATCTGGCGGCAGCCGGGGCGCCGGCCCCCGTGAGTCACTCGAAGTCGTAGTTCATCGCCGGGCCAGGCGTGGCCAGGAAGTAGCCCTGCACGTAGTCGACGCCCGAGGAGAACAGGATCGACATGCTGGCCGCGTCCTGCACGTGTTCGGCGATGGTGCGGATGCCCAGTTCCCGCGCGCGGTTGGCGATTTCGCGCACCCGCGCCTGGTTGTCCGCGCTGCGCGGCAGGTCCTCGATGAAGCTGCGGTCGACCTTGAGCAGGTTCGGCTTGAGATGGGCCAGCAGCTGGAACGAATCCAGGCCCATGCCGAACTGTTCCAGCGACAGGCGGCAATCGAAGCGCCCGATCGCATCGGCGAAGGCCTGGGTCGCCTTGAGGTGGGTGAACACCTTGGCCTCGGGCAGCTGCAGTACCAGGTACTCGCCCGGCACGCCGTGCGCCTGCAGCTGTTGTCCGACGAACTCGGCCAGACCCGGATCGTCCAGCGCCGCCTGGCTGACCTTGACCAGCAGGGTGGTGGGCCGGTTGGACGCGATGCGCTGGCCGATCGCGGTGATCGCCTGTCCCAGCACCGCGCGGTCGATTTCGCCGAGCAGGGCATGGTCCTCGGCGATCTGCAGGAAGCTGGTCGGCGCGATCAGCTGGCCGTCGCCCGGATCCAGGCGCATCAGCGCCTCGTAGGTGGCGCCGGTGTCGCCCTGCAGGTTGATGATCGGCTGGTAGTGCAGCACGAAGCGATCGTTGTCCAGGGCATCGCGCAGGCGTGCCACCCAGGCCTGGACGTGCTCTTCCTCGGCGCGGTCGACCGCGGCCGGATCGAAGATCTCGAAGCGGTTGCCGCCCACGCCGCTGGACGACTCCATGCCCTGGGTCGCCCTGGCCAGGACCTGCGAGACGCTGGCGATCTTCTCGCCGATCTGCACGCCGCCGATGCTCGGGGTGATCACGCTCGAACGCGCGCCGATCTGGAACACGTCGGCCGAGAACGCAGCCAGGATCCGCTCGGCGAGCGCGCAGGTGGCCGCATAGTCGCTGTCGCGCAGCAGCACCGCGAGGGTGTGCTCGGAGAAGCGCGCGGCGATCGCGCGGCCGCCCAGGTCGTCCTGCTGCAGCAGCGCCTGCAGGCGCTGGCCGATCGAGGCCAGCAGCGCGTCGGCGGACTCCAGGCCGATTTCCTGCAGCAGCCGGTGGTAGTGGTCCGGCTCGAGCATGAGCAGGCCGTGCTGGCCGTTGTTCTGGCCGGCATCGTCGACCGCGTCCTCCAGCGAGCGCAGGAAGGTCGGTCGGTTGAGCAGGCCGGTGACCTGGTCGCGCTTGCGCAGCTCCTCCAGCTCCTGGGCGAGCTCGGGATCGAACTCCTGGCGGCGGAACACCACCTGCAGGCAGGCCTCGCCTTCGTACTGGGCCTGGGTGAACTCCATCGAGGCGGGGAAGGCGTTGCCCTCCAGGTCGCGCGCCTCGAGCTCGTAGCGCGGCGGCGGCGCGTCGCCCTTGGCCATCGACTTGAGCAGCTGCTTGAAGCCTTCCACGTGCTGCGGCGCGACCATGTCCAGCAGCGACATGCCCTCGATGTCCTCGAAGTCCTCGTAGCCGAACATCTCCAGGTAGGCGGCGTTGGCGCGGATGTGCATGCCTTCGTGGATGTAGGCGATCGGGTCGCGCGAGGACTCGATCAGCGCGTCGCAGCGGCGCTCGGTCTCGCGGACCCGCGATTCGAGCCGGCGCTGCGCGCGCCGCGCGTCGAGGTCGGCCCATTCGTTCTGCACCTGCGACAGCACCTGCTGCGGACGGTGCCTGACCGCCACCGCGCGCGCGCCGATGGTCAGCGCGGCGTCGTACTGGGCCTCGTCGAGCTGGTCGGCGATGGCCACCACCGGCAGGTCCTTGCCGCAGCCGGTGACCAACTGCACGGCCTCGGCGAAGGGCAGCGCCTGCGAGGACAGGGCGGCCAGCACGAGGTCGGCCGGGCCGGCGAGCGCCGCGGAGAGCTCGTCGGCGCTGGCCGCGCGTACCGGCCGGACCGCGATCCCGGCATTGCGCAGTCCGCTGACCAGCGCCTCGGCGTCCTCGACCCGATCGTCGACGATCAGCAGGCGCAGGGCGTTGTCCGACTTCATCGACATGCGTTCTCTCCCCCGTGTGGGGCGTTATGCCATGGCCGTCCGCCGGCGTCCATGGCCGCGGGCAGCAGCGGCCGCTTGGATGCATCGCCCGCCACTTCGCGCACCAGCCGCGGCAGCAGGTAACCGGGCAGCCGGTCACGCATCGCCGCGTGCAGGGCCAGGGCCGCCGCGTCGTCGACTTCGAAATGGGCGGCACCGGCGACGCGGTCGAGCTGGTGCAGGTAGTAGGGCAGCACGCCGGCGGCGAAGCTGCGCTCGTGCAGCGCGGCCTGGGCGTCGAGGCTGTCGTTCACGCCGCGCAGCAGCACCGCCTGGTTGAGCAGCAGCGCGCCGGCCGCGCGCAGACGGGCCATCGCGGCGTCCACCTCGGCGTCGAATTCCCGTGCGTGGTTGGCGTGCACCACCACGGCCACCGGCCAGGGCAGCGCCGCGATCCAGTCCACCAGCGCGGCGTCCACCCGTTCAGGCAGCACGACCGGCAGACGGGTGTGGATGCGCAGCCGGCGCACGTGGGCGATGCCGGCCAGCGCGGCGGTGAGTTCGGCCAGCTTGGGCGTGGCCAGCGACAGCGGATCGCCGCCGGACAGGATCACCTCGTGCAGCGACGGGTCTGCCGCGATCGCCTCGACCGCGCCCTGCCAGCCGCCCGCCGCCGCGCTCTGCTCGGCGTAAGGGAAGTGGCGACGGAAGCAGTAGCGGCAGTGCACCGCGCAGCTGCCGGTGGCTACCAGCAGGGCACGCCCGGCGTACTTGCGGATCACGCCCTGGCCGGCGCCGGCCTGCGCGTCGCCCACCGCATCCAGGTCGAAGCCGGGCACCGGACGCAGCTCCTCGTCCAGCGGCAGCACCTGGCGCAGCAGCGGGTCGTGCGGGTCGCCGTGCCGCATCCGGCCCACGAATCCGCGCGGCACGCGCAGCGCGAACGCCTCGGTCGCGGCCTCGGAGGCGGGCACCACGCCATCCAGGCCAAGCAGCGCGAGCAGCTCGCGCGGGTCGCGGATGGCCTCGCGCCACGCCTGTTGCCAGCCCTGCGGCTGCAGCCGGGTGGGGGCAGCAGTTATCATGAGCGGTCCGTATTCCTTGCCCGGCGCCGCCGGGTGTCCCGATCCCATCATTCTAGCCGCCCATGCGCGGCCAAGCAGGAGACCCCATGGCCAGTTTGGGCATGAACGACGTGAAGAACGGCCAGAAGATCCTGGTCAACAACGAACCGGCGATCATCACCGAGACCGATTACGTCAAGCCCGGCAAGGGCCAGGCCTTCACCCGCGTGCGCTATCGGCTGATCAAGTCCGGCCGGGTGCAGGAAATCACCATGAAGTCGACCGACTCGGTCGAAGCGGCCGACGTCGTCGACACCGACATGCAGTACCTGTACAGCGACGGCGAGTACTGGCACTTCATGAATCCGGAGAGCTTCGAGCAGGTGCAGTCGGACAAGGCCGGCATGGGCGGGGCGGAGAAGTGGCTCAAGGGCGAGGAAACCTGCGTGGTGACGCTCTGGAACGGCACGCCGATCATGGTGACGCCGCCGAACTTCGTCGAACTCAAGATCACCGAGACCGACCCGGGCGTGCGCGGCGACACCTCGGGCGGCGGCGGCAAGCCGGCCACCCTGGAAACCGGTGCGGTGGTGCGCGTGCCGCTGTTCGTCGGCCAGGAGGAAGTGATCAAGGTCGACACCCGTTCGGGCGAGTACGTCAGCCGCGTCAAGTAAGGCAGGGGCCGCGCGCCGTCGCGGCCCGCATCCTCCCGGGCCAAGGGCCCGGATCCTGTCTTCGATCAGTCGTCGTTGTGATCCCTGCGCCAGCGCCGCCCGGCGCGCAATGCCCGGGTGGTTGCGGTCGCTGGCGCGGAGTCTCCCCCGGCACCGCCCGCGCGTGCGGTGCACGGCGATGATCGACCGATGCACGGCCGCCGGCGTTCGCGCCGCGACGGTGCGCGGCCGCAGCCGCAAGTGCCCATCGTCAACGCGCTGTCCAATCCGACCTGTCAGAATGTGGGGCATGACCGAATCATCCCCTCCCCAGACCTGCGACCTGCTGATCGAAGCCGGCTTCGTGGTGCCGGTCGAGCCGCATGCGGCGGTGCTCGAGGACCATGCGGTCGCCGTGCGCGACGGCGTCATCGTGGCCGTGCTGCCGACCGCCGAGGCGCGCAGGCGCTTTGCCGCGCGCGAGACCGTGTCGCGCCCGGATGCCGCGCTGATTCCCGGCCTGGTCAACGCCCACACCCACAATCCGATGACCTTGCTGCGCGGGATCGCCGACGACCTGCCACTCAAGGTGTGGCTGCAGCAGCACATCTGGCCGATCGAGGGCGCGGTGATGAGTCCGGCCTTCGTCGAGGACGGCGTGACCCTGGCGATCGCCGAACTGCTGCGCGGCGGCGTGACCTGCGTCAACGAGAACTACTTCTTCCCCGACGTGCAGGCCGCGACCTACCGCAGGCACGGTTTCCGTGCGCGCGTCGGCCTGCCGGTGATCGATTTCCCCACCGCCTGGGCCGGCAGCGACGACGAGTATTTCGACAAGGCCGGTGCGGTCCACGACCAGTGGCGCGACGATCCGCTGGTCGCCACCGCGTTTGCGCCGCATGCGCCGTACACCGTCAACGACGCCAATTTCGAACGCGTGCGCATGCTCGCCGACCAGCTTGACGTGCCCGTGCACCTGCATCTGCACGAGACCGCGCAGGAGGTCGAGCAGTCGCTGAAGGACCATGGCCAGCGCCCGATCGCGCGCCTGGACCGGCTGGGGCTGGTCAACGACCGGCTGATCGCGGTGCACATGACCCAGCTGACCGAGGCCGAGATCCACCTGTGCGCCGAGCGCGGCGTGGGCGTGGTGCATTGTCCCGAGTCCAACCTCAAGCTGGCATCGGGCTTCTGCCCGGCCTGCGCGCTGGAACGCGCCGGGGTGACCCTGGCGATCGGCACCGACGGCGTGGCCAGCAACAACGACCTGGACATGTTCGGCGAAACCCGCACCGCCGCGCTGCTGGCCAAGGCCGTCGCCGACGACGCCGCGGCGCTGGACGCGTTCAGCGCGCTGCGCGCGGCGACCCTGGGCGGCGCCAGGGCCATCGGCTTCGACCACCTGGTCGGCTCGATCGAACCGGACAAGCAGGCCGACCTGGCCTGCGTCGACCTGTCTGCGCTGGAAACCCAGCCGCTGCACCACGTGGTCTCGCAGCTGGTCTATGCGACCGGCCGCCACCAGGTGGACGATGTCTGGATCGCCGGCCGCGCGAAGCTGCGCGGGCGCCAGCTGGTGGACATGGACGCCGCCGCGATCGTCGCCAATGCGCGGCAGTGGCGGGAGCGGATCGCCGGGATCCGCATCAGCTGAACCGGCGCGCCGCATGGCGTGCCCGTCCCGGCGCAAGGTCCGCCAAGGAGCCTGCGCCGGGATCCGAACCACCGTCGACGTCCGGCCTGCGCCGGAGCGACACCCCATCGAGATCGACGACATGAGCAGTGCATCCGCCCCCGCCTCCAACTTCCACCAGGCCGAACTCGACCGCTTCGCCGCGCTCGCCAACCGCTGGTGGGATCCGGATGGTCCGCAGAAGCCGCTGCACGCGCTCAACCCCGCGCGCCTGGGCTACATGACCGCGCGCGCGCGGCTGGCCGGCGCACGGGTGCTGGACGTGGGCTGCGGCGGCGGCCTGCTCAGCGAGGCGATGGCCAGGGCGGGCGCCGAGGTCACCGCGATCGACCTGGCGCCGGAACTGGTGAAGGTGGCGCGGCTGCATGCGCTCGAATCGGGCGTGAAGGTCGACTACCGGGTGCAGGCGGTCGAGGCGCTGGCCAGCGCCGAGCCGGGCAGCTACGACGCCATCGCCTGCATGGAGATGCTCGAGCACGTGCCCGACCCGGCCGCGATCCTGGCCGCCTGCGCGACCCTGCTGCGTCCGGGCGGGCGCCTGTTCGTCTCCACCATCAACCGCACGCCGGCGGCGTTCGCGCTGGCGATCGTCGGTGCCGAATACATCGCGCGGCTGCTGCCGACGGGAACCCACCGCTACAGCGAGTTCATCCGACCCTCCGAGCTGGCCGGCTGGCTGCGCGCGGCGGGCCTCGAGCTGGAAGACGTCAGCGGCCTGATGTACGAGCCGTGGCGCAATTCGGCGCGGGTGGTGTCGCGCACGGACGTGAACTACCTGGCCTGCGCGCTGAAGCCCTGACCGCCGCGTCCATGCCAGGTCCCGCCGATCCATCGCGCCGCTTCCCGCGCGGCGTCCTGTTCGACCTCGACGGCACCCTGCTCGACAGCGCGCCGGACATGCTCGCCACGGTCAACCGCATGCGCCAGGCGCGGGGCAGGGCGCCGATGGTGCTCGAGGCGATCCGCCCGCACGTCTCGCGCGGCGCGCGGGCGATGTCGGCGGCGGCGTTTCCAGACGTGCCGCCTCAAGACGTGCCCGGGCTGGTCCCCGAGTTCCTGGCGATCTACGGCGAGGAGCTGGGCCGCCACGGCCGGCCCTTCGACGGCATCGAGGCGATGCTGGCGGCGCTGGAGGCCGATGGCGTGCGCTGGGGCATCGTCACCAACAAGCCCGAACGTCTGGCGTGCGAGCTGCTGCCGATGCTGGGCTGGGACCGGCGCAGCGCCGTGCTGGTCGGCGGCGATTCGCTGGCCGAGCGCAAGCCGCATCCGTTGCCGCTGCTGCACGCGGCGCAGGCGATCGGCATCGCGCCCTGCGCCTGCGCCTACGTGGGCGACGACCGTCGCGACATCGACGCGGCGCGCGCCGCGGGCATGACCTCGGTCGTCGCGCTGTGGGGCTACCGGCTCGACGACGACGATCCGGTGGCCTGGCAGGGCGACGCGATGATCCACGCGCCCGAGGCGCTGCTCGATCCGGCGGCCTGGCCGGTACTTTCCTAGCGTCGGCCAGGCTCGCGCGGGCATGCGCGCCCGCATCGCCGGCCGACGCGGCTCCCGGGTGTGAACTCGCCCCTTCGCACGCTGCGGACCGGGCGCACCGCCGCCCCGGCGCAGGTGCGCTTCTACAATGGCGCGATGAACGATCCCGATTCGCTCGACAGCTTCCTCGGCAAGTGGCGCGCCCGCTGGCCCGAATGGGAGCTGCTCGCCGTGTTCCTGCCTGCGCCGCAGCGCGCCCCCGCGGCGGCCTGGTTCACCCTGCTCCAGGAGCTGGGCGATGCGGCCTGGGCGGGCGCGGAACCGGCGCCCGGACTGGCCAAGCTGGCCTGGTGGCAGGAAGAACTCGTGGGCTGGAGCCGGGGTGCGCGCCGGCATCCGCTGGGCCTGGCGCTGCAGCGGCTTTCCGCGCCCTGGGACACGCTGGGACGCGCGCTGGCCTCGCTGCCGGCCACCCGCACGCCCGGTGGCGGAGACGACGAGGCGCGTGGGCTGCAGGCGTTCGGCTCGGCCGTGCTGGCCTGCGAGGCGGCGCTGTTCGGTGCCTCCGCCACGGATGCGCCGGCGCTTGCGGCCGTGGTCGAGGACCTGCAGGCCATGCGCGCCCTGGTGCAGGGTGGGCCTGCGCCGGCTCCCGGACCGCGTGCGGACGCGCCTGCGGGCCTGAGCCGGCCGCGGCGCCTGCAGCAGGTCGCCCTGCGCGAGCACTTGCGCCGGCAGGCGAGGGGACAATCGCGCATCCGCCCGGCCACGCTGCGGCTGCTGTTTTCCGGCTGGCGCGCCGCCCGCCGCGGCTAGCGGCAACGCAGCGTTGCGCGGGCGGCGAGCGCCGGACCGTTAAACTGTCGCCTTTCCCGCTGCTGGACGCCCCGTGACCCAGATCCCCGCCCGGACCCTGCCCGACGTCGCCGGCGATGCCGCCCGCGCCGCCCGTGCGCTCGACTGGGTGGGCATGGACCGCATCGCCCTGCCGCTGCGCATCGCCGACGAGGGCGGCGACACGCACCTGGTGCCGGCGTCGGTCGACGTGGCCGTGGACCTGCGCAATCCCGACGCCCGCGGCATCCACATGTCGCGGCTGTACCTGCGCCTGCAGGACGCGCTGGCCAGCGAACTGCCCGGCCACGCCATGCTGCGCCGGGTGCTGCAGGACTGCATCGATTCGCAGCAGGGCCTGTCGTCGCGTGCGCGGGTGGTGATCCGCTACGGCCACATGCTGCGCCGTCCGGCGCTCGCCAGCGGCCACAGCGGCTGGAAGACCTATCCGGTGGAGCTGGCGGCGGAACTGGGCGACGGCCACCTGGACCTGGACCTGGCGTTCTCGGTCGAATATTCGAGCACCTGCCCGGCCTCGGCCGCGCTCTCGCGGCAGCTGAATGCGCAGCGTTTCGCCGAGGACTTCGCCGGCGCCGCGCCGCTGTCCGCCACGCTCGTGCACGACTGGCTGGCCTCGCCGCGGGGACTGGCCGCCACGCCGCATGCCCAGCGCAGCCGCGCCGACATCCGCCTGCGCCTGCGTCCGGCCTTCGACCGCCTGCCGCTGGCCGAACTGGTCGACGCGATCGAAGGTGCCCTGGGCACGCCGGTGCAGACCGCGGTCAAGCGCGAAGACGAGCAGGCCTTCGCGGCGCTCAACGCCGCCAACCTCATGTTCTGCGAGGATGCCGCGCGCCGGGTCGCCGCCGCGCTGCAGGCCGATGCCCGGGTCGAGCGCTTCGACGCGACCGTGTCGCATTTCGAGAGCCTGCACGCGCACGACGCGGTGGCGAGGGTGAGTTCGGCCGGCTGACCGGCCCAGTGGTCGCACACTCCGTCGACGCGATGGGCTAGGATCGCGCGATGGGGGATCTACGGCATCGTGGGGGATGGTGCGGCTGGCTGCTGTGCCTGCTGCTCCTGTGTCCGTCGTTCGCGGCGGCGCAGACCCTCACCGTGCGCGAACTGCGCGACGACCCGCCTGCCGCCGAGGTCCTCGCCGGCCGCCACGACAACCGGCTGCTGCCCCCCCAGGCCCGGCCCTACCTCCAGCAGAACCAGCGCGAGGTCCAGTGGTGGCGGATCGAGGCGGCGGCGCCCATTGCCGCGACCGGTGCGCCGCAGCTGGTCATGCGCTCGCCGCGCTATTACCAGGTGGAAGCCTGGGCGCCGGGCGCCAGGGCGCCTACCCGGCACGCGCTCTACGGTGAGTACGCCGACGACCGCTACTCGCACCGTGCGCTGGTCATCGGCCTGCCCCATGGGATTCCCGCAGGGGAGGCGGTGTGGCTGCGCGTGGATCATCGATCCAGCAACGTGTCGCCGTTGTCGGTGGAACCGCTCGACCAGGTGCATCGCGAGGATCTGCTGTTCGTCGCGTGGCGCAGCCTGGTCCTGACCACGCTTGCGGTGCTGGCTGTGCTGGGGCTGGCGTTCTGGGGCGGCACCGGCGAGCGCAGCTATGCGTATTTCAGCGCGATGCTGATCTTCGCCGTGGGTTACCTGGCGGCGATCAGCGGCGACCTGCGCTGGCTCCCCGGCGCAGGCGTGCTCGGCGACGTCAGGGCCAATCGTGTCCTCGGCTGCCTGGGCGTGGTGTTCAGCAACCTGTTCCAGAGCGCCTATCTGGACCTGCGCCGCAAAGCGCCGGTGTTCGAGCGGCTGCTACGGGGAAGTACGGTCGTCGCGGCGGTTGCGGCCGCGATCTCGCTGTTCGCAAGCTGGAAGGTGCTCGCACTGGCGGGCAACTTCGCGCTGCTTTTCTCGGCCGGCGTGCTGCTGCTGGCCAGCGGCCTGCTTGCGCTGCGCGGTGAACGCGCCGCGCGGGTGGTGCTGGCCTCGTGGAGCGGCCTGATGGTCTTCTGCGGCCTCGCCGCGGCCGAGATGATGGACCTGTGGGTAGGCCCCACCTGGCTGGGACAGGGACTGGCGGGCAGTTTCGTCATCGCCAGCCTGTTGCTGACGCTGGGACTGTCGGACAAGCTGCTGCAGCTGCGGCGCGACCGTGACCACGCCAGCCGCCAGGCCTCCATCGACCCGGTGACCAAGACCATGAACCGGCACGGCATCGAGGAGCGGCTTTTCCAGGAAGTCGAGGCGGCGCGCACCCGCCTGGACCCGTTGTCGATCGCTGTCGTCGACGTGGACTGCTTCAAGGAAATCAACGACCGGCACGGCCACAGTGTGGGCGACCAGTGCCTGCGCATCGTGTCCTGGCGCCTGCGCACCCAGCTCGGGCGAGAGGGTGTGCTGGGGCGCTACGGTGGCGACGAGTTCCTGGTCGTGCTGCCGGGACACGCCGCGGACTCGGCACTGCAGATCGCCGAGCGGATGCGGGTGGCGGTGAACTGCAGGCCGCTGTCGATGTCCGGTGCCAGCGTCCTGTCGACCCTGAGCATCGGGGTGGCGGAACTGATGCCGGGCGAGTCGATGTCCAGCCTGTTCGAGCGCGCCGACACGGCGCTGTATGCCAGCAAGTCGGCAGGACGCGACCGCGCCATGGCCGCCTCCCCGCCGGAAGGCCTCTGGACCACCTGACCCAAGGAGTCGGCACCATGGATTTGCAAGCGGACAATGCAGCGGCACCCCTCTTGGCTGCGGCGGAACTGCGCACCGGCGACGTGCTGCTGATGAGGGGCGATGGCCCGCTCTCGGAACTGATCGCCTGGGCGAGCGACAGCCTTTACAGCCACGCGGCCATCGTGGCCGATGCGGGCGACCTGATCGAAGCATCGAGTTCGGGCGTGCGTCGCTACCCGGTTGCCGCGCGCCTGGACAACAAGGTGAAGTACCACTTCGTCGACGCACTGCGCTGGGCAGGGCCAACAGGTTCACCACTGGATAAGGCCGATACCGCGGACGTGCTGGCCAAGGCCGTCTCCCTGCTGGGCACGCCGTACCCGATCGACCAGCTCGCCCTGTTCGGCGCGATCATGGCCGTGCGCGGCAAGTGGCCGGAGCACCGTCTGGGCAGGCTGCTGGCCCGCGTGGCGCTGGATCACGCGTTGCCGGACAAGACCGGCAGCGTGGTCTGCAGCGAGCTGGTGTACCGCGCCTATGCCCAGTGCGCGGCGGCGCCGCAGGGCCGCCTGGCGCCGGTGATCGTGGTTGGCGAGCGCGCGACCGCGCCGTTCCCCGACATCGACTGGAAGGCGCTGTTCGACGAGATCTGGCCGCTGCTGCAGCCTTCGGGGCGCGAACGGCTGCAGGCGCCGCGGATGCGGCTCAATGCCCTGCGCGGCGACCAGCTTCCGATGCTGCAATCCGAGGCCGGTGGTGTTCCCGAGATCAGCGACCGGGAACTCGAATCCGCCCGTCGCGCGGTGCTGGGACACACCGGACTGCACGCGGAGGCGGAGACCGACGTGGTCGCATTGCACGGCGGACGCCCCGGCACTGTGGTCCCCGATCCGAACCCGCGCCTGGTGTCGCCGCAGGACCTTGCCATCTCCCCCAGCATGAGGCTGCTGGGACGGCTGATGCAACGCCACGACGCGCCAGCCTGATCCCTGCCAACCACGCCGATACACGCGTCGCCACGCGCCCAGAACTGCCGACAACCTGGCCGTCAGTCGCTGCGTTCCAGGACCAGCTGGGCATCGATGCCCACGTCGAACCGCGCCAGACGATCCCCCAAGGCCGCCAGGTTGAAGAACGCGTCGCCACGCGCCGCGAACGGCAAACCACCAGGCCGTCAGTCGCTGCGTTCCAGCACCAGCTGGGGATCGATGCGCACGTCGAACCGCGCCAAACCATCCCCACGGCCACCTCGTTGAAGAACGCGTCGCCACGCGCCGCGAACGGCAGACAACCTGGCCGTCAGTCGCTGCGTTCCAGGACCAGTTGGGGATCGATGCGCACGTCGAACCGCGCCAGACCATCCCTCAGGCCGCCAGGTTGAAGAACGCGTCGCCACGCGCCGCGAACGGCAGACAACCTGGCCGTCAGTCGCTGCGTTCCAGGACCAGTTGGGGATCGATGCGCACGTCGAACCGCGCCAGACCATCCCCACGGCCGCCACCTTGAAGAACGCGTCGCCACGCGCCGCGAACGGCGAACCACGAACAACGTAGCCGTCAGTCGCCGCGTTCCAGCACCAGCTGCGGATCGATGCGCACGTCGAACCGCGCCAGACGATCCTTACGGCCGCCACCTTGAAGAACGCGTCGCGACGCGTCGCGAACGGCGAACCACGAACCGCGTAGCCGTCAGTCGCTGCGTTCCAGCACCAGCTGGGGATCGATGCGCACGTCGAACCAACTCATCCCCCAATGCAGGTGCGGCCCGGTCGACCGCCCGGTCGACCCGACCGCCGCCACCACCTGGCCCTGTTCGACCCGGTCGCCCGGCTTCACGTCGATCCGCGACAGGTGCAGGAAATTGCTGCTGATGCCGTGGCCGTGGTCGATCAGCAGGGTGCCGCCGGTGAGGTAGAGATCCGTGTCGGCGAAGGTCACCACGCCGGCGGCCGGCGCCCGGACCGGCGTGCCGCTGGCCGCGGCAATGTCCATGCCCGAATGCGGCGCGCCCGGCTTGCCGTTGTAGACGCGTGCGCGCCCGAAGCGCCCGCTGATGCGGCCGTCGACGGGACGCACGAAAGGCCGCGCGAAGTCGGCGCGCGCATCGTCGCGCAGCCGGGCCTCGGCCACGCGCGCCTGCTCGCGGCGGATGCGCTCGGCGATGTGCGGCGGCGGATCGACGGTCTTCCGCGGCACGCCGTCCACGCGCTGCAGCGGCCAGTCGCGTGGCACGACCGCGACGCGCGCCTGCTCGCTGCTGCCATCGGGCCGGGTCACCTGCACCGTCAGCGGGCCCGCGGTGTCGCGGCCCACGCCGAACACCACCGTGCCGTAGCCGGTGGTGCGCAGGCTGCGGCCGGCGTACTCGACCCGGCTGCCGGGCGGTACCTTGCCGATCACCATCGCGCCCTGCGGGACGCTCGTGGGAAAGACCACGCGCTGGTCCGGAGCCTCGGCGATGGCGGCGGTCGCCGCGCCGGCGGCCAGGGCGCAGGCCAGCCCGCACAGCAATCCCAGGCGTGCCCAGAGCGCCCGCGGTTGCGGGCGGCGGGACGACCTCAACGCGCGAACTCCAGGCGCGTGCCGCCCGGCGCACCGGCCAGCTGCCCGCCATCCCAGGCCAGGGCGCCATTGACCCAGGTCGAGGCGATCCGCGACCGGAACGTGGTGCCCTCGAACGGCGACCAGCCGCACTTGGACAGCACGTCCTCTCGGCGCACGGTGAATGGTGTGTCCTCGACCAGCACCAGGTCGGCGAAGAAGCCTTCGCGCAGGAAGCCGCGCTCCTTCACGTCGAACAGCTGCGCCGGGGCGTGGGCGAACTTCTGCACCACGCGCGCGGTGTCGAAGTGGCCTTCGTGCACGCATTCGAGCGCGGCGACCAGGGCGAACTGCACCAGCGGCAGGCCGCTGGGCGCGCGCACGTAGGGATTCTGCTTCTCCTCCCAGGTATGCGGCGCGTGATCGGTGGCGAGCACGTCGATCACGTCGTCCGCCAGCGCCTGCAGCAGGGCCGCCCGGTCGCTCGCGTCCTTGATCGCCGGATTGCACTTGATCTGGTGGCCCAGCCGCGCGTAGTCGGCGCGGTCGAAGCGCAGGAAATGGATGCAGGTCTCGGCGGTAATGCGCTTGCGGCTGCCGTCGGCGCGGATCATCGGGCCGCGCTCGAACAGCGCCAGCTCGTCAGCGGTGGAGATGTGCAGCACGTGCAGGCGGGTGTCGTGGCGGCGCGCCAGCTCCAGCGCCAGGCGCGTGGACTTGATGCAGGCCTCGCGCGAGCGGATGTCCGGGTGGCAGGCGGCCGGGATGTCGTCGCCGTACTTCGCCCGGTACTCGGCGAGGATCGCGTCGATCGTCGGCGTGTCCTCGCAGTGGGTGATGATCGGCACCGGAGCGTCGCGGAAGATCGCGTCCAGCGTCTCGGGGTTGTCGACCAGCATGTTGCCGGTGGACGCGCCCATGAACACCTTCAGCCCCGGCGTGGCGCGCGGATCGATGCCGCGCACGTTCTCGAGGTTGTCGTTGCTGGCGCCGAAATAGAAGCCGTAGTTGGCGCGGGCACGGCCGGCGGCGCGCGCGTACTTGTCCTCCAGCGCCTCCGCGGTCAGGGTCGGCGGACTGGTGTTGGGCATGTCCATGAAGCTGGTCAAGCCGCCGGCGACCGCGGCGGCGGACTCGCTGGCGATGTCGGCCTTGTGTTCCAGGCCCGGCTCGCGGAAATGCACCTGGTCGTCGATCATGCCCGGCAGCAGGCGCCGGCCCGCCGCATCGACCACGGTGTCGCCCGGGCGCGCGGACAGGCCGCCGCCGATGGCGGCGATGCGCCCGCCGGCGATGCGCAGGTCGCCCTCGAATTCCCGGCCTTCGTTGACCAGGCGGGCGTTGACGATCAGGGTGTCGGACATTCAGCCGTTTCCGTCGGTCTTGGGCGGCACCGGATCCAGGCCGCCCGGGTGGAGGGGGTGGCAGCGCCCGACCCGTCGGATCGCCAGCCAGCTGCCGTGCAGCACGCCGAAGCGCCCGATCGCCTCCATCGCGTATTCCGAGCAGGTGGGCACGAAGCGGCAGCGCGGGCCCAGCAGGGGGCTGATGAAGCGCTTGTAGCCGCGGAGCAGGGCGATGAGGAGGCGATCGATCACGGCGTGGGTGGAAAACTCCGGCGCGGTTGCCGCTGCCGCCGGGGCAGGGTATAACACCCCGCTTTTCCCGTCCAAGGGAATCCAGAGGGATTGCATCAAGTGGCAGTCAAGAAGTCGGCGAAAAAGCCCGCGAAGCCCGCGAAAACGGCCAAGACCAGCGCCAGCAAGGCCAAGCCCGCCGCCAAGGCAGTGAAGAAGGCTCCGGCGAAGAAGGCGGCAGTGAAGACTGTCGCGAAGAAGGCCGTGGCCAAGAAGGTGGTGGCCAAGAAGACCCCGGCGAAGAAGGCCGCTCCGGTGGTGCGCAAGGCGGCCAGCCCGGCGCCCGCGAAGAAGCCGGCCGCCAAGGCGGCGCCCGCGCCGGTGAAGAAGGCGGCCAAGCCGATTGCCAAGAAGGCGGCCGCACCGGCGGTGAAGACCGCCCCCGCCAAGCCCGCGCCCGCGCCGAAGAAGGCCGTGGCGAAGGCTGCTGCCCCGGCCGCCGCGAGCACCGACGCCAGGAAGGGCAAGGCGCCCGCCGCGCCGCAGGCCGGCAAGGCCTCGCCGGCGCGCGTGAGCAATGGCCCGCGCGTGCAGGGCAAGGTGGCGGTGGCGGTGACCAACCGGTCCTCGGCCCCGGCGCCGCGCGCCAAGGTGAAGGTGGTGCCGTACGACACCGATCCGGAGAGCGGGCGGCCGATCCTGCCGCAGGGCTACAAGCCCAGCGCGGACGAGGAGTACATGAACCCGCTGCAGCTGGAGTACTTCCGGCAGAAGCTGATCACCCGGCGCGAGGAGCTGGTCGAGGAATCGCGCCAGACCATCGAGAACCTCAAGGACGAAGTGCGCGACGTCGGCGACGAGGCCGAGCGTGCCAGCCGCGAGACCGAGAACGCGCTGGAACTGCGCACGCGCGACCGCTACCGCAAGCTGATCAACAAGATCGAGAGCATCATCCGCCGGGTCGACGAGGGCGACTACGGCTACTGCGTGGATACCGGCGAGGAGATCGGCCTCGACCGCCTCGAGGCGCGCCCGCAGGCCGAGCGCACCATCGACGCCCAGGAACGCTGGGAACACATGCAGAAGCAGATGGGCGACTGAGAGTCATGAACAACCCCGCTTCGGCGGGGTTTTTCATGGGCGGGATCGGGGATCCGGAAGAGCGGAGAGGCTTGCCCGCGCTTTCTTCCAGTCCCTAATCCCGCTTCCCCAATCCCAGCTTCCCCAGGTGGAGCGTCCGCAGTTCCGGTGCGCGCCATGCCGTTACCGCGGCCACGCCCATCGTCACGCAGCCGCCCAGCACCACCGCAGGCACCAGGCCGAGCAGGCGCGCCATCGAGCCGGCGTAGAAGGCGCCGATCTCGTTGGAGGAGCCGACGAACAGTCCGTTGATCGACGAGACCCGGCCGCGCATGTGGTCGGGCGTGGCCAGCTGCATGATGGTGGATCGGGTCACCACCGACACGCCGTCGCAGACGCCCGACAGCAGCAGGAAGAAGGCCGACAGCCAGAACGCCGTGGACAGTCCGAAGCCCACCATGCACAGGCCGAAACCCACCACCGCGGCCAGCAGGATGCGTCCGGCATTGCGGTCGAGCGGATGCCGCGCCAGCCAGACCCCCACGGCCACGGCGCCCAGCGCCGGCGCCGCGCGCAGGATACCCAGCCCCTCCGGCCCGTAGTGCAGGATCTCCTTGATGAAGGCCGGCGCGAGCGAGATCGCGCCGCCGAACAGCACCGCGAACATGTCCAGCGCCAGCGCGCCCAGCAGCACCTGGTGGCCGAACACGAAGCGCGCGCCCTCGGCGATGCTGGCGAAGATCGGCGTGCGCTGCAGCTGCGGCGCCGGTTCGCTCACCCGCAGCCGCAGCATCGCCGCCGCCGCGCAGGCAGCGAACGCCGCGGCGACGCCGTAAGCCACGGGCTTGCCGGCCCAGCCCACCAGGAATCCGCCGATCGCAGGGCCGGTGACCAGGCCCGACTGGAACACGATGCTGCCCAGGCTGGCCCCGCGCACGTACTGCTCGCGCGGCAGCACGCGCGCGAACACGGCGTTGTATACCGGCCCCAGGAACGCGCGCACGCAGCCGGTGAGGGCGATGGCGGCGTAGATGGCCGGGGTGCCTGCCTGCCACCAGCCCGCGGCGATGGCGACCAGCAGCAGGGGCGTGATCGCCAGGCCGGCGGCCGCGAACGCACCCAGCCGACGGCGCGGCAGATGGTCGACCAGGTAACCGGCGAACGGCGCCACGCAGAAATAGGGCAGCACTTCGGCCAGGCCGATCAGGCCCAGCATCCACGGGTCCCGGGTGAGTTCGTAGACGTGCCAGCCGACCGTCACCGCGACCGCCTGGTAGGACAGGATCGTGAAGATCCGGAAGCCCATGAGCCGCCGGAAATCGCGGTTGCGCAGCGGTGCCGCGCGACTGTCCGGAGACGGCCCGGCCGCGGCCGCGTTCACGCCAGTGCGCGCTGCGCGGCCTCGCGGATGAAGGCCAGCAACGAGGCCAGCCCGTTGCTGCGCGTCGGCGAAAGGTGCTTCGCCAGCCCGATGTCGGCGATGTAGCTGGCGTCGGTGTCGAGGATCTCGCGCGCGCTGCGGCCCGAATACACGCGCAGCGCCAGGTAGATCAGGCCCGAGACGATGGCCGAGTCGCTGGCCGCGGCGAAGTCCAGGCGCGCCGCATCGCCCGAGGGCACGATCCAGACCAGCGACTGGCAGCCGAGCAGGCGGTGCTCCTCGATCCTGAGCGGCTCTGGGAACGGCGGCAGCTTGCGCCCGAGGTCGATCAGGTACTGGTAGCGCTCGGACCAGTCGCCGAAGAACGCGAACTCGTCGCGGATCGCGGCTTGCGCCTGCGCGGCGGTGGGTTCGATGGGGAAGGGCGTTTCGGTCATCTGCAGTCTCGTTGGTATGGTCGCCGCCATCCATGGCGCGGCCGTGAAGGTCCCGAACGCCCGGCCCGGCCATTCATGGCCGGGCGTTCGGAAGCGCGGCGGAAGCTGGTGGCGTCCGCTAGACGCGTTTCCTCACCCACCGCACGCCCTGCGGCGTGTCCTCGAGCAGGATGCCTTCGCCGGCGAGCTGGTCGCGGATGGCGTCGGCGCGGGCGAAATCGCGCGACTTCTTGGCCGCGGCGCGCTCCTCGACCAAGGCCTGGATGCGGACGTCGTCCTCGCCCGAGGCGCCGCGTGCGAACCATTCGAGCGGCGGCTGCTGCAGCAGGCCCAGCGCGAGTCCGGCCCCCAGCAGCTCGGCCTTCAGGCGCGCGCGGTCCACCGCGGTCTGGGCCTTGCGCGCCTCGCCGGCGATGCGGGCCAGCTCGGCCAGCGCCGCCGGCGTGTTGAGATCGTCGTCGAGCGCGCCCTCGACCGCCTGCGGAATCGACGCCGCCGCCTCCACGTCGGCCAGGTCGCGCAGGGTGCCGTACAGCCGGTCGAGCGTGCGCACGCTCTGCTCGATCAGCGCGTCCGACCAGTCCAGCGGCTGCCGATAGTGCGCCGACAGCAGCGCGTAGCGCAGCGCTTCGGGCGGGTGTTCGCGCACCAGGTCGTGCACCTTCTCGATGTTGCCGACCGACTTGGACATCTTCGCGCCCGACAGCGTCAGCATGCCGTTGTGCAGCCAGGTGCGGGCGAAGATGCGGCCACCGTGGGCGCACTCGCTCTGCGCCACCTCGTTCTCGTGGTGCGGGAACTGCAGGTCCACGCCGCCCGCATGGATGTCGATGGTCTCGCCCAGGTGCGCGGCGGCCATCGCCGAGCATTCGATGTGCCAGCCCGGGCGGCCACGGCCCCAGGGCGAGTCCCAGCCGGGCAGTTCGTCGGTGGACGGCTTCCACAGCACGAAGTCGCCGGCGTTGCGCTTGTACGGCGCCACTTCGACGCGCGCGCCGGCCAGCATGTCGTCCGGGTCGCGGCGCGAGAGCTTGCCGTAGCCGGGGAAGGTGTCGACGGCGAACAGCACGTGGCCGTCGGCCGCATAGGCGTGGCCCGATTCGACCAGGCGTTCGATCATCGCGACCATCGCCGCGATGTGCGCGGTCGCGGCAGGCTCGATGTCCGGCGCGAATGCGCCGTCCACGCCCAGCGCGGCCATGTCCTCGCGGTAGGCGGCGGCGAAGCGGTCGGTGACGACCGAGATCGGCACGCCCTGTTCGCGCGCGGCGGCGTTGATCTTGTCGTCGACGTCGGTGATGTTGCGCGCGTAGCGCAGCGCGCCGTGGCGGCGGCGGAGCAGGGCGGCCAGCACCCCGAACACCACCGGCCCGCGCGCATTGCCGATGTGCACGTAGTTGTAGACCGTCGGCCCGCACAGGTACATGGTCGGGCTGGCCGGGTCGAGGGGCGCGAAGGCTTCGACCTGGCGGGTCAGGCTGTTGAACAGGCGCAGGGACATCGGCACGCAACGGGCGAAAGCAGGCGATTCTAGAACGTACGCGGGCCAGCGGATACCGCGCCACGCGGCCGGCGCGTCTCCGGGCGCAGGCGGGCCCTGCGTGGTAGCCGCTGCGGCGGCTGCCCGGACCCGCGGGCAGGAGCGCGCCGCGCCGCCGCGCATGGGCAGACGCCCCATGCGGCAAGGGTTCAGCCCGGCACCGGCGTCGCGGCCTACACTGATGCCGATGGTCCGTTCCGAAACCTTCACTGCCGCCTGTCGCCGCCTGTCCGGCGTGGGGCTGCTGTGCCTGGCGCTGCCCGCGGCCGCCCAGCAGCCCGCGGCGCCGTCGCAGGTGGTGATGCAGCCGCCTGCGCCTCAGGAGAACGTGCGCATCGAGTACGCGCAGGTGCTGCGCGCCGAACCGGTCTACCAGACCCTGCGCGCGACCAGCATGGTCGAGCGCTGCGAGGCCTCGACCCCGGTCGAGGACAACGAGGAGAAGACAGGCTTCGCTCGGGTCATCGGCGCGGTCAAGGGCGCGCTGACGCCCGACCCGAAGGTCGAGGAAGTGGCGCCGTCGGCCGGCGGCGAATGCCGCATGGTTCCGATGGAGCGCGAGTTCCGCCGTCCGATGGGCTATGACGTGGACTACGTGCACAGGGGCGTGAAGTACCGCTCGCGGCTGCCGGTGGATCCGGGCAACCGGGTGCAGGTGCGCGTCTCGGTGACGCCGGTGGTTTCAGCGGAAACCCCTTGACCGCAGCTTTTTGTTGCAGTGCACGGCCGCCTCGTGCGACGATGCGCGCGGTGAAAAACGCCCTTGCCCACGCCGACATCCTGACCTCCGCCCGCATGGCGGCCGGGATGACCTCGCGCGCGCGCCGACCGGATCCCTGTACCTGAGCTGGGTCGACCGGACGTTGTTTCCGTCATGCCGAAACCCAGCCCGAAGGCTGGGTTTTTTCGTTTCTGCACCGCCTACCGAACGCTTTTCCGACACTGGATGCCGCCGATGAAGCATTTCCTCAACACGCAGGACTGGAGCCGCGCCGATCTCGATGCGCTGCTCACGCAGGCCGCGCTCTACAAGCGCAACCGCATCGGCGACGAGCTCAAGGGGCGGTCGATCGCCCTGGTGTTCTTCAACCCGTCCATGCGCACGCGCACGAGTTTCGAGCTGGGCGCGTTCCAGCTCGGTGGCCACGCGGTGGTGCTGCAGCCGGGCAAGGACGCCTGGCCGATCGAGTTCGACCTGGGCACGGTGATGGACGGCGACACCGAGGAGCACATCGCCGAAGTGGCGCGCGTGCTCGGGCGCTACGTCGACCTGATCGGCGTGCGCGCCTTCCCGAAGTTCGTCGACTGGCAGTACGACCGCCAGGACCTGGTGCTCAAGTCCTTCGCGAAGTATTCGCCGGTGCCGGTGATCAACATGGAGACCATCACCCATCCCTGCCAGGAACTGGCGCACGCGCTGGCCCTGCAGGAGCACTTCGGCACCGCCGACCTGCGCGGCAGGAAGTACGTCCTGACCTGGACCTACCATCCCAAGCCGCTCAATACCGCGGTGGCGAACTCGGCGCTGACCATCGCCACGCGCCTGGGCATGGACGTGACCCTGCTTTGCCCGACCCCCGAGTACGTACTCGACGAGCGCTACATGGGCTGGGCCCGCGACAACGTCGCCGAGAGCGGCGGTTCGCTCACCGTCAGCCACGACATCGAGAGCGCCTATGCGGGCGCCGACGTGGTCTACGCCAAGAGCTGGGGCGCGCTGCCGTATTTCGGCAACTGGGCGCCGGAGAAGCCGATCCGCGACCAGTACCGGCACTTCATGGTCGACGAGGCCAAGATGGCGCTCACCCGCGACGCCGTCTTCAGCCACTGCCTGCCGCTGCGCCGCAACGTCAAGGCCAGCGACGCGGTGATGGATTCGCCGGCCTGCATCGCCATCGAGGAAGCCGAGAACCGCCTGCACGTACAGAAGGCGGTGATGGCCGCGCTGGCGCGTGGCCATCAC
>JAEWZE010000082.1 GCA_023395465.1 Pseudomonadota bacterium | reverse complement strand
CACTACGTGCTCCATCGCAAGGATCGCTACACCATCCCGTCAGGCAGCGGACTTCTCAGGCCGCACCGGCTCCGCGATGGCTCGCCCACCAGACGCATGGTGGCCTCGTGCTGCAACAGCGCCATGTTCCTGGCATTCGACAATGCGCAACACTGGATCTCGATCTATCGCTTCCGGATCCAGGACAAAGCGCCGGAACTCCAGGCGCGGATCGCCACACGGTTCTCGGATCACGCTGGCGGCCTGCCCGCGGACGCGCCGTCGTACCGGACGTTTCCGGTGGCGCTGATCATGCAGCTGCTGCTGTCCCGGGCGCGGATGTTGTTCGGCCGTTAGCCGGATCGGGAGCCCGCAGACAGCATTCGGGTTTCCGCGCGGTAGTGGCGGCGGGGAGGCCGTTGCCGCATCAACCGCCGAAGCTGGTCGCGACCGCGGATTCCACGCTGTCGAGCCATTGCGTCCTCTGCGCGGCGGTGCTGCCGGCCACGGGCCGGAACACCACGCGGCGGTAGCGCTCGACGCCGCAGAACGGCAGGACACAGCGGCCCCAGATCGACTCGAGCGGATCCCCGAACGCATCGCGTTCCCGCGCCTCGGGCGTATCGGAGGTATTGAACAGCAGGGCCGTGCGCGCCCGCAGCAGGCCTTGCGGCTCACCTTCCCCGCACTCCAGCCGATACGCCACGCCCGGCACCAGCACCCGGTCGAGCCATCCGGACAGGATGGCGGGTGGCTTGCCCCACCAGTTGGGATGGACCACCAGCAGGCCGTCGGCCGCTGCGACGTGCGCGCGGTATCGACTGACCAGCGGATCGGTCGAGCGCGCGAGCGTCTGCTCGACGCTGTCGCCGATCGAGTAGGCCTCCTCGGCGGTCAGCCTCGGGTCGAAACCGTCGGCATGGAGGTCCAGGTGGGTGACGTCGTGGCCTGCGGCGCGGAGCGCCGATCGCGCCCGGCCGGAGATCGCATGGCAGAAGCTGTCCGATCTTGGATGCGCGAGCAATGAGAGTACGTGCATGGGATGTCCTGCCGGTCGTCCTGTCAGCCCGGTAGTGGCGGAGCCAGCGGCCCAAAGGGCGAATCGAATTGATAAAAGCGGGAAGGGCGCCAGCGGCGTTGTCCACCTGGTCGAAGACGAGGCATTGTGACGCCCCGTCGGCTCAACGCGCGATCTCGAACACCGCCGACACGCGCTCGGTCACGTCGATCTTCGGCTGCAGGTAGCGGGCGGCGTTCACGCGCGAACCGGTGACCGTGATGCTGTCGAGCGAGGTGTTGCCGTAGCCGGCCGACTGCATCGAACCCAGGCTGTTGATGCTGTACACCGGCCCCAGCCTCCCGCCGAATGCCGACGCCAGCCCGCCTGCCTGCTCCCTCGCGTCGGCGACGGCACGCGCGCGCGCGTCCTCGCGCAGGCTGGCCTCGCGGGTGGACGCGAAGCGGATCTCGGCGATGCTGGTGAAGCCGGCCGCGAGCGCCGCGTCGGTCCAGGGGCCGAGGTGGTCCAGGTCGCCCAGCCGCACTTTTACCTCGCGCGTGGCGATGTGCGTGGTGGGCAGCCGCCGGTCGCGTTCGTCGTAATCCACGTCTTCGTGCAGCGCGAGGTCGGAGGCGGACATCTCGTCCGGCTTCACCTTGAAGCGCGGCGCGGCTTCCAGCAGGGCATTCACCGCGCGGTCGACCACGCGCTTGGCCTCGGCGGCGTCCGCCGACCGGTGCGTCGTGACCATCGTCACGACCGCCGAGTCCGGCGCCACGCTCATCTTCCCTTCCCCGTGCACCAGTACGTGCGGGGCATCCGGCAGCGGGGTGCCTGCGAAGGCGGCGGCCGACGACAGCGACAGCAGTGCGATGGACATCCATTTGCGCATGGGGCACCTCTCGGGTTGGACGTGGACGGATCCGGCGCGCTCGGCAACCACCGGGCCGGCGCTACCTGGCGCACAGTAGCGCCACCCGGCGACGCGCGGGAGATGGCGATGCGGCGCGCCGCAAGCGGATGTCGCCCGGCGGCGGGCGGGCGCCGCTCGTGCGCAAGCGGATTCCGGTCGTGCGCAAGCGGAGGTCGCTGGCGCGCAACCCGTTTCCCCTTGCGATCGGGCGGGCGGGTATCGCGCGCAAACGATTCCGGACCGGACGCAAGCCGATTCCGCTTGCGCGCGACGGTCCCCTGCTTCGCGCGCGAGCCGGAATCGCTTGCGCGCAACTGGAAATGGCTTGCGCGCGAGCAGGTCTTGGCGGACCCCGGGGTTCCGCGGCTTGCGACCCGCGCCATCATGGCTCGGCCACGCGCCTGCGGCCTGGACGAGGACGAGGCGGCCCGGAGCGCGGGGCCCGGGTCCACGTCCACGCCGGATGGGCACCTGGTCAGCCGCCAGACGGCAACGTCAGGCCCATGGAGGGTGTTTCAGGGGGCGGAGTCGACCTTCTTCCTGTCGATGGAAGTACGCGGCCTGCCTCCAGGAGCAATGAAGCAAGCGGGAGGCGGACGCGCGAGCGCCTCGAGGCGCCTCCGCGCGAGCGCGTGTCGAGGTGCAGCCTTCGCGACCCGTTTCCCCCTGCAGGCGTATGGTGGCGCACCATCTTCCCATCACTTTCAGGAACCGCCATGACCTCCTATCGCGCATGGGCCGCACCGAAGCCCGGTGCTCCGCTGGAACCGTTCGAGTACGACCCCGGCGAGCTGGGTGCCGAGGACGTCGAGATCACGGTCGAGCACTGCGGCGTGTGCCACTCCGACCTGTCGATGCTGGACAACGACTGGGGCTTCAGCCGCTACCCGTTCGTGCCCGGCCACGAGGCGATCGGCCGGGTCACGGCGCTGGGCGCCAACGCCAAGGGCGTGGTGATGGGCCAGCGGGTGGGCCTGGGCTGGAACGCGCGCAGCTGCCTGCACTGCGACGCCTGCCTGGCCGGCGACCAGCACCTGTGCCGCGAGGTGCAGCCGACCCTGGGCGGTCGCCACGGCGCCTTCGCGGAGAAGGTGCGTGCGCACTGGGTCTGGGTGGTGCCGCTGCCCGAAGGCCTGGATGCGGCCGAGTGCGGGCCGCTGCTGTGCGGCGGCATCACCGTGTTCGCGCCGCTGCGCGAGCTGGGCATCCCGCCCACCGCGCGGGTCGGCGTGGTCGGCATCGGCGGGCTGGGCCACATGGCGCTGAAGTTCTGCCGCGCCTGGGGCTGCGAGGTCACCGCGTTCACCACCAGCGCCTCGAAGGAGGAAGAGGCGCGCGCGTTCGGCGCACACCACGTGGTGACCACGGGCGACGCGGCCGCGTTGAAGCGACTCGCCGGCAGCTTCGACCTGATCATCGACACGGTGAACGCGTCGCTGGACTGGGATGGCCTGCTCGCCGCGCTGGCGCCCAAGGGAAGGCTGCACGTGGTCGGGGCGGTGCTGGAGCCGATTCCGGTGCCGGTGTTCTCGCTGCTGTCGGGGCAGAAGTCGCTGTCGGCCTCGCCGACGGGGTCGCGCGGCGCGCTCGACACGATGCTGGCCTTCGCCGCCCGCCACGACGTGGCGCCGAAGACCGAGCACTTCCCGATGAGCCGGGTCAACGAGGCCCTGGACCACCTGCGCGCGGGCAAGGCGCGTTACCGGATCGTGCTCGACGCGGATTTCAGCTGAACCCCCGGGCGCTGGTTGCGCCCGCCCGTTCGCGATGCCTGCACGCGTGCATCATCCCGCGCGGCGCAGGCTGCGCCTTCCCCCTCCCCGAAGAAGCGCCATGGGCACGCCCCAGACTCCCGACAGCATGCAGAAGTCGCGCAAGGAACAGGCACCGCCGCCCAAGCGCGAGGACGCGCACCCGGGGAAGCTGTCCAATCCCCACGTGCCCGACAAGGCCGAGAAGCGGCAGGGCGGCGCCTGAAGCCTGTCGCAATGATTTCCCGATCGTGGCCTGGCGTGAGACAGGCCGCCGGTGTTGCCCGACCACCCGCGCGGGCGACACGGCCCCGGGATTTCGCGCGTCGGGACGCACCCTGGCTCACAAGGGCTTAACACCGGCGGCGTTGCAGTCACGCGTCGTGGACAGGGACATCCCCCACACTTCGGCCCGTCCCCACCTACGGAGTACCCCGATGAAGATTTCCCGCCTTCCCCTCGTGATTGCCCTGTCGTCCGCGCTCGCGCTTGCCGTGGGCTGCGCCGCCGACCGCGACGCCGACGGCACCGCCGACATGACACCGGATACGACCCCGGCCGACCAGACCCCGATGACCCCGGCCACCGACACCGCCGCCGACACCGCGGTCGACCCGGTGGACGCCACCGCCGATGCCGACATGGTCGATGGCCCGGGCGACGGCCAGAATTCCGACCAGCCGGTCGACGACACCTGGATCACCACCAAGGTGAAGTCGTCGCTGCTGGCCGAGTCCGAGGTGTCCGGCCTCGACATCAACGTCGACACGCTCAATGGCGTGGTGACCCTGCGCGGCCAGGTCGAGAACCAGGCCCAGATCGATGCCGCAACGCGGATCGCGCGCGGGATCGAGGGCGTGAGCAACGTCGACGCCAGCGGCCTGACCGTCGGTGCCGCCGCCAACGAGTAAGCGCAGCTCCCTCTGCTGAGGTGGCACGGAAAGGCGGGCTTCGGCCCGCCTTTCCTGCGTCTGGGGAGGGCAACCTGCGGCGACCTTCGATGTGCCGCGCCAGGAAAACCGGCGACGCCGGCGGATGTGCTGGCCGCGCTTCGACGCGGGGGCGCGGATTCAGTTTCCGGCGCCGCGGCCGATCTTTCTTACGTCACGGTGCGCATGCGCGGTTGGTACGATGCCCGCCGCCCAGCTGCAGCCGGGGTCGCCGGGGGGCGGCCTTCCACCCGTTCCGCGCGAGAGAACCGCCATCAGGAAGCCGGCGGTCCGTGCACCTGCCTGCCCGATGTCGAACGCCTGATGATCGCCACCCTTCTCGTCGGCATGCTGTGCGTGTACCTGTTGAGCTTCACGGTGATGTTCCTGCTCATCAGCCGGCGCCTGGGCCGCGAGAAGATGGGGACGGACGCGTTCGCGGTGGGCAACCTCGCGCTGGGCACGGCGTACGTGCTGCAGCTGCTGGAAGGGCCGGCGGGCCTGAGCTGGATGAGCGTGGTCAACCATTCGCTCACCCTGTGCGCGCTCCTGGCCTACAGCGTGGGTGGCGCTCGCTTCTTCGGCCTGCAGGCGCCCCTGCGTGGTCCGCTGCTCATGGTCGGGGTGGGCTACGCGATCGCGCAGGTGGTCGTGGATGCGGCGTGGGGGCCGGTGGCGCGTTACGCGTTGCTCTCGGCGACATGCGCGCTGTGTTTCGCCGGCATGGTCGCGGTCCTGCTGGCGGGCCTGCGCACCTACGCCCGCGACCTGCGTGGCGAGGTGGTGCTGTTCGTGGTGCTGATCGGCGGCATCGGCGTACTGAACGTCGTCAAGCTGGCCAAGCTGCTGGCGGGAGGCCTGGCGGCGCTGGGCATGGACAGCCAGTTCCAGATGGTCTTCTACGTCTACATGTGCTCTCTGGCGACGATCATTCCGCCGTCCATCATCTGGCTGGTGCTGCGCCGCCTGACCGACGCGCTCCGCGGCATGGCCGCGCGCGATCCGTTGACGCAGCTGCTCAACCGGCGCGGGCTGACCGAGGCGCTGGACGCGCGCTTGCGCAGTTCCGGCGTCGGCGCGCGCCTGCTGCTGGTCGACGTCGACCATTTCAAGCGCATCAACGACCGTTATGGCCACCAGGCGGGCGATGCCGTGCTGTGCACCATTGCCGACGTTCTGCGTGGCGCCGTCCGCAAGGACGACCTGGTCTGCAGGATGGGCGGCGAAGAGTTCGCCGTGGTCTGCCTGGGCGCCGACGATGCGACGGCGCGGTACGTGGCCGAACGCGTGCGTGACGCCGTCGAGTCCACCGTCCTGCTGCATGGACCGGACGACGAGGAACTGCGCTGCACGGTCACCGTGGGCATCTCGGGACGCTTTGCCGACGATGCCTCGCTTGCGCGGGCGATGCAGGTCGCGGACGCGGCGCTCTATCGCGGCAAGAGCGCCGGGCGCAACCGGGTGGAATCGGCGGCACAGGCGTCGCAGTGGACCGACGCCGTGCCTGGGCTGGCCACTCCCTGAGCCTCCGTCAGCGAGCGCGCCGCAGTCGCAGGTCGACGCACTGGTAGTAGAGGTCGTTGGCGTCCTGGGCGGAGGGATCGTAGGGCGCCTTGTCGAGTTCGGTCATGGCCTGGATGATCTGCAGGGTGCAGTTCTCGCATTCCACATCGGGCAGCTTGAGGGCGATCGAATAGCGCTGGCCGTTCGGGCTGTCGGCGTGCCGGCCGAAGTCGTCGATCAGCACGCGCTTGTTGTTGTGGAAGTCGCCCGCCCCGCAGTTGGGTTCGCCGACCCCGCAGGCGCGACCCGCCGGCCTGATGCTCGCCGGATTCCTGAAGTCGTCGTCCCCATCCGGGTCGAACGCGATGCGGTAATAGCCCGGATGCCCGACGTATTCGATCCAGGACAGCTTGATCGTCTCGCCCGGCGCATAGGTGTGGACGTGGTCGCCGCGCGCGCTGTCGGGACGACCGCATGGCGCGCTCTTGATCTCGCCCGGCCCATGGCGCGACTTGTGGGTGTCGCTCATGTCCACGCTGAAGTGGGCGTGGGCGCCGCCCGCGCACAGGCCAAGCACGACCAGCAGGCACGCGGAAACTCGAAGGCGCATGGCAGGCGTCCAGTGGGCACGAAGTCCGGACATTACACAATTCCAGGGCGCATGACTTTCGCGCCGGCGGCGCGCTGGCCAGGCTGGCAGCGACACCCCGACGCGGATCGTTGGCCTGCCCGTCGATGGCTGCAGCCAGAAAGGTATCAGGCAAAACGGATCCACCGCCCCCGGCCCGCCGGCACACGGATCGGCGATCGGCTCGAAGGGGTCCGCCAGCCATGCCTGGAACGCGCGGCATCGCTGCGCCGTACCGGACCCGGCTGTCCAGGCCGGTTACACGCATGATGGCGTCCGGCCGACCTGCGTTGCGCCGGCCCCAGCCCCACCCTGGCCAGCATCGGAGACCACCACCGTGAAACAGTCGCTCGGCCTCGTGTCCCTCGTCGTCCGCGACTACGATGAAGCGATCGACTTCTTCGTAGGCAAGCTTGGCTTCAGGCTCGTGGAAGACAGACCCGTACCGGAGCAGTCCAAGCGATGGGTGGTCGTCTCCCCGCCCGGCGCCACCGAGTCGCGGCTCCTGCTTGCGCGCGCCACGACCCCGGACCAGGAAACCCGCATCGGCGGCCAAACCGGCGGCCGCGTGTTCCTCTTCCTCCATACCGACGACTTCTGGCGCGATTACGCAGCCTATCGGGCCAGCGGCGTCGAGTTCGTCCGCGAACCCAGGCGCGAGTCCTACGGGACAGTCGCCGTGTTCCTCGATCTGTACGGCAACATGTGGGATCTGCTGCAGCCCATTGAATCGCCGCCAGCCTAGAAGGATGGAGCGTTCGATGATCGATCCATGGCGCGTATCCGACACGGGGTTTCCTCGGCAGGGCCCACCGTCGGCGCAGTTTCGCCACCTCCTGCATTACGCGATCCTCGCGCCGTCCGGCCACAACACCCAGCCATGGCGGTTCCGCCTGGCCGGGAACAGTGTGGAACTCCTTGCGGATCGCGCGCGGCGGCTGCCCATCGTCGATCCCGAAGACCGGGAACTTACGATCAGCTGTGGCGCCGCGCTTGGCCAGCTACGCCTGGCCATCCGCCACTTCGGTTTCGCCGATGTCCTGGACCTGTTTCCCGACGTGGCTCAACCCCAGCTGCTGGCGCGTGTGGGGATGGGCGAGGCGCGATCACCGGATGCCGACGACGAACGGCTTTTCCATGCCATTCCCCTGCGCCGGTCGAATCGCTCCGATTTCGCGGCTCGCCCGGTACCGCCACAGCTGGTGAAGGCGTTGCGTGCCTCTGCCGCAAGCGAGCATGTGGCGTTCCACGAGGTTGCGGGGACAGCAGACCGCGGCGCGGTGGCGGAGCTGGTGGCCGAAGGCGATCGTCGCCAGTTCGCGGACGCAGCCTTCCGCCGCGAACTGGCGCAGTGGATTCGTCCCGGTTTCAGCGGCAGGCGCGACGGAATCCCGGGCGCCGCATTGGGGATGGGAGCCCTCGCCTCATCCGTAGCGCCGTGGATCATCCGGTCCCTGGATGTAGGCAAACCCCAGGCCATGGCACACCGCAGGCTGGCGCTGGAATCTCCGCTCCTTGCGGTCCTCGGTACGCGCACGGACACGCCGGATGCGTGGCTGGCCACGGGGCAGGCGCTGTCCCGGCTGCTCCTGCGTGCGCACGCCGAGGGCGTGGCAGCTTCTTATCTGAATGCACCGATCGAGGTGCCGGCGCTCCGCTCCCGGCTCCGCGACACGCTGGGGCTGGAAGGCTACCCGCAGTTGCTCCTGCGACTGGGCTATGGCCCCGAGGTCGGTCCGACACCACGACGCCACGTCAGCGAGGTTTTGCTGAAGCAATAGAGCGATGGCAAATGCGGCAGAACCGGGGAGAAGGTGGCCGCGGCACGTTCGGCCCCGGGAATCCGGACTCGATGGCTTCAGGAGCGCCCCGGCCGGCCCCACAAACAGAAAACCCCGGACGTCGCCGCCCGGGGTTCTGGTACCGCTGACGCGTTGCCGCGTCTGGCCGGTATTACTCGGCCTGGACTTCTTCAGCCTGCAGGCCCTTCTGGCCCTGCGCGACCTTGAAGGAGACCTGCTGGCCTTCCTGGAGCGACTTGAAGCCGCTGCCCTGGATCGAGCGGAAATGGACGAACAGGTCGTCGCCGCTCTGCGGGGTGATGAAGCCGAAGCCCTTGGCATCGTTGAACCACTTGACGGTTCCGGTCTGGCGCTCTGACATGGTGTTACTCCTTGGATCAGTTGGGAAAGCACGGCTCGCAACAGGCGAAGCCGGGACTGTATCGAGCAAGGGGTAACGCGAAGCGATGGAGCGGATCGTAGGAAAGGATCGTTGCCGACCTTGAAGCCAGACCTACCGCATCGGAGTCACGATGTACCGTGATCCCGCCTTGAACAGTGCGCACACCATACACGAGTTCCCGGTCCGCGAACGTTTCGGACCGTCGCCAGGCTGAACGGGGCAGCGTGGGTTCATGGTTCGGATTGGGCGCGACGGGCGGGCGAACGTGCCCGCTGGCGCGTTCGAGGGCCGACGCCGGGAGCCGACGGGCCGCTGGAAAGCCGGCGGCCGCCCGACCGCATCTCGACCCCCGGCAGCCGGGCCGCGATACTCCCGTCCTGCCGGCCGGCGGCTTGGCCGCCCTGCCCCGGCATCCATGGATCCCGCCGCGTACGGCCCGGCGGGCAAGACCCGAGGAGCCTTCGATGAGCCTGGACACGAGCTACGATCCGCAGAACATCTTCGCCAAGATCATCCGGGGCGACGCGCCCTGCTACAGGATCCACGAGGACGACGACGTGCTCGCCTTCCTCGACCTGTACCCGCAGTCGGTCGGGCATACGCTGGTGATCCCCAAGCGTTCGGCCGCGGTCAACCTGCTCGACGTCGATACCGGGGCGCTGTGCCAGGTGATGACGGTGGCGCAGCGGCTGACGCGGGCGATCGTCCAGGAGCTGCGTCCGGACGGCGTGCAGGTGGCGCAGTTCAACGGCAGCGCGGCGGGACAGACCGTGTTCCACATCCACATGCACATCGTGCCGCGCTATGCCGGCCAGGGCATGGGCATCCATGCCGCGCAGGAGGCCGACCACGACGATCTGCGGAAGCTGCAGGCCCGGCTGGTGCAGCGTCTCGCCGCGTCGCCCTGATTGCGCGGCCGCCAGGACCGGTGCAGGCATTCGGCGCGGCCCGGAGCGATGTCCTCGACGATTACACGCAGTGAGGCGGAGCTGGCCCGCGTGCGCCGCTGCGGCGTCCGCCGCCCTGCATCGGATCGCGGATGAGCCCACGCCGCACCCGGACAGCCAGCGCCGCGACGATCGTGCTGGCGACGGTCGTGCTGGTGCCGCTGTTCCTCGGCCTCGTGCTGGTCGTCGTTTCCCTGGCGGGGCGCTGGCAGTTGCGCGAGCGCCAGGCGTTCTGGAACGCGACGCTGGCGGACCTGCCCGCGGGATCATCCCGTGGCAGCGTGGAGCGCAGGTTCGGGAGCCACGGAATCGAACTGCGCTGCTCTCCCGAGCGCGAGGGCATCACGCATTGCGCGGGCCGGGATGTCCACGCGTATGGCGTCCTGCCCGAGTGGCACCTCCGCTTCGAGGTCCGCTTCGTCGACGGTTCGCTGCGGTCGGTGGAGCAGACCGCGCTGGGCGTCGGGCTCTAGCAGCGAGGCAGCATGCCGGGGAGGACTCGCCTGGCACTTGCCTGCGGCAGAGCCTTTAAGCTGGGCGCAATACTCCCGCCCCTCCATCCGCCTCGTCCATGATCCGCACGCTCTACCTGGCCGGCCCCGACGTGTTCCGCCCCGACGCGCGCGAGCGCGGCCGCATGTTGAAGGCGCTGTGCGCGGAAGCGGGCTTCGAAGGCCTGTTCCCGCTCGACCAGGAGGTGCCCGCGCACCTCACGGCGCCGGCTGCGCAGGCGGCGTGGATCTACCGCGCCAACATCGCCCTGCTAGAGCGCGCCGACGCGGTGCTCGCCAACCTGGACTTCTTCCGCGGCCCCGAGCCCGACAGCGGCACCTGCTTCGAGGTGGGCTACGCGGTGGCGAAGGGCAAGCCGGTGTTCGGCTACATCCCCGAACACGGCAGCTTCGCCCAGCGCATCCGCCAGCGCCATCCGCAGGCGATCGGCGCCGATGGCGTGCTCGATACCCAGGGCTGGAGCATCGAGGAGTTCGGCCTGCCGCTGAACCTGATGCTCTCGGTGCCGGCGCCGCTGGTGGTCGGCGACGCGCGCACGGCGCTGGTGCAGCTGGTGCGCTATCGCGACGCACGGGAAGCCGCCCCGACGAAATGATCGGCATGAACCGTCTGCCAACCGCGCGGCGGAAAGCCGGTTGTAGCGACGGCGCAAGGCGCAGTAGCCTGCCCGGAGCGGCGCGCCGGCTTGCGGGCGGCACGGTTCCGCCGGCCCAATGAAGCGCGCGCCGCTGCGTGATCCGCGCGCAGGCCGGATCGACAGGCAGGGCGACGACATCGCTTTCGTCCCACGCGATGAGCCCCTGGCACGGCAGAACTCTCGAGGAGGTCGCAATGGATCGGGACCAGGCGAACGCCCTGTGGAAGTTGGAGGAACGGTTCTGGCTGGGGTCGGCGGACTTCTACGCGGCCAACCTGGCGGAGCACGCATTGATGGTGCTGCCGCCACCCGCCGGGATGCTTGACCGGCAGGCCACCATCGAATCCATCGGTGCGGGCGCCCGCTGGCGCAGGGTGTCGTTCGAAGCTCGGCATGCGGTGACGGCAAGCCCCACGACGGCTGTGCTCGCCTACATGGCGCATGCGGAGCGGGATGCGCCGGGCAGTACTTACCGCGCCCAGTGCAGTTCGACGTATGTACACGAGCAGGGGCAGTGGCGGTTGCTGCTGCACCAGCAGACGCCCACGGCACAGACCGATGCCGACAAGGGCTGACCGCTGCGCTCACGCCGCGCGTCCGCGTTCGATCCGGCCTGCGGTGACGCGGCACCGGGATGCATCGAACGTGGATGCAGCCTCCCTTCTTGCGCGCTTCCCCTAGCGAGGTCGCCATGCTCGAACACCAGGACGCCCAATGTCCGTATTGCGGCGAGGTCATCAGCCTCACCCTGGACGCCAGTGCAGGCGCCCAGCGCTACATCGAGGACTGCCAGGTCTGCTGCAGGCCGATGACGGTGGTGCTGGACGTGGACCCCGACGGCAGCAGCCGGATGTACGTGCTGGCGCAGGACGAAGTCTAGGGACAGGCGGATATTGCGTGCCGCGGACGACTGCCGCGGCGCGACGACGCTCCTGACAGCAGGGCAGTCAGGCTGCGCGGCCTGCCCGGGGGCCCGATGTTCCTGGCCGCCGACTACGCCGGCCGTCCCACCACCAGCACGAACGCGCCCAGCTGCGAGCCCATGCCGACGGCGAGGCTGCGTTCGCGGTCCGCGGCCAGTGTCGCGGCCGGGACCGAGGTGTCGGGCGGGAGCGCGCGATAGGACGCTTCGTCGTCGGTCATCATGTCGCGCACCAGGTAGCCCATCAGCACGTTGACCATTTCGCCCAGCGCATCCTGGGCGAGCGCGTCATCGCAGCGCGCCGGTTCGATGCCGAGCAGGGCGCAGGCGAGCGCGCGCGCCGTGGACAGGTCGCTGGCCAGGCCGATGTCCATCGGCTCGTCGCCCAGCACCCGCACGTTGGCCACGCAGGCCCAGCCGTCCAGGTCCCCGGGCGCCAGGGCTTCGGCCGGCAGGCACTGGCTGCCGAGCATGCGCGGGAACAGCCTGGCGCAGACGCCGATGGCGCTGTTGGCCAGGGCGCCCAGCGGGTGGGTGGACAGTTCATGGTCCAGCGCATGCCGCGCCTGTTCCTGGTCGGCGCGGTGTTGCGCGAGTTCGGCGCCCAGGCGCGCGGCATCGACCATGCCCTGCTCGAGCAGCACCTCGCCGAGCAGCTTGCGCCCGGCCTTCTGCGCATCGAGCAGTGCGGCCAGCTGCGCCTGGTCGAGCAGGCCCATCTCCAGGGCGATGTCTCCGAAGCGCCGGTCCTCCACGCGCTGGCGCTGGTGGATGCGCCGTGCCTGGGTCCTGTCCAGCATCCCGTGGCGCACGGCCAGTTCGCCCAGCAGCGGGTTGGAGGCGCGCTGCGCCTCGATCGCGGCCAGCAGCTGCGGCGCGGTGATCACGCCGCGCTCCAGCAGGAACTGACCCAGGAATTTCGCTGCCATCTCGTGCCCTCTGATTCGGATAGTCGGTCGGGTCGCCGCTCAGGCGAGCACCTGGTGGAGCACGCGTTCCATCGCCTCGGGGTCGATGGGCTTCTGCAGGTAGGAGCGTGCGCCCAGGCGCAGGCAGGCTTCGATGTCGCTGCGCGCACCGAGCGAACTGAGGATCACCACGCGCGCCTGCGGGTCCAGCTCGAGGATGCGCGCCAGCGCGCGGCGTCCGTCGCACTCGGGCATCACCAGGTCCAGCAGCACCAGGTCCGGACGCAGCGCCTGGTACTGGCGGACCGCCTCCAGGCCGTTGCCCGCCTCGCCCACCACCTCGAACCCGGCTTCCTGCAGCTGCCCGGCCGCGAGCATGCGCAGCGCGCGCGAGTCGTCGCACAGCAGGACGGTGGGTCGTGCAGTCATCGGTCTCTCCTGGTCGCGGCGTGACGCCTGTGGGCCCTGTTGGCGATAGCGGCGGGCCTGCGGGATCCTTTAGCGGAACCGGCCGCGGGCGGGGGGGGCCCGATCCCGTCCGATCCGCGCCGGCGCTGTCACGGCCGCACGCCCTCGCCCGTCCAACCGTCATGACCCCGAACGACCAGACCTTCGAAACGCTGCGGCCACGCCTGCTGGCCCTGGCCTATCGGATGCTCGGCACCCGCGCCGATGCCGAGGACGCGGTACAGGACGCCTGGCTGCGCTGGCGGCAGGCCGACCGGACGCAGGTGCGGGACGCGACCGGCTGGCTGGTGGCGACGGTCACCCGCATCGGCATCGACCGCCTGCGCCTGGCGCAGACCGCGCGCACCGACTACGTGGGGCCGTGGCTGCCCGAGCCGCTGGTCATCGACGCCTCGCCCGGCCCGGCCGGCCGCCCCGAGATGGCCGAACAGGTCTCGCTGGCCTTCCTCGCGCTGCTGGAACGGCTGGGGCCGGAGGAACGCGCGGCGTTCCTGCTGCGCGAGGTCTTCGACTACGACTACGCACGCATCGCGGCGATGCTCGGCCATGCCGAAGCCAACTGCCGGCAGATGGTGCATCGCGCACGCGAGCGCCTGCAGGCCGGGCGCGCGCGCTTTCCCGACGTCGCGCCGGAGCGCCACCGGCATCTGCTCGAGCGGTTCCTGGAAGCGTCCGCCAGCGGCGACAGCGATGCGATCGTCGGACTGCTGCATGCCGACGCGCGGCTGCTCTCGGACGGCGGCGGCAAGGTGACCGCGGCGCTGCGGCCGCTGCACGGCGCCGCCCGCATCGCGCGGCTGTACTGGGCGGTCGCGCGGCGCGCCCCGGCCGGCGCCCGCTGGCGGATCGGCCACGTCAACGGCGAGCCGGCCGGGCTGCGCTTCCTCGACGGACAACTGCAGATGATCACCACCATCGTCTGCGACGGCGACCGCATCGCCGAGGTGCACAACCAGATGAACCCGGACAAGCTGCGGCTGCATTGAGGCCAGGTGTCACGGGACGGATCGCCCGGCCGTCCTCCAGGTTGAAGCGGCCACGGTGGCCGCCGATCCCGGAGCTTCCATGTCGCAGCACCCCCGCATTCCCTATCCGAAGCTGGCGCCGAAGGCCTTCCGCGCCATGCTCGCCCTCGACGAATCCCTGCACGGCGGGCGCATCGATCCGCGCCTGGCGGGCCTGGTGAAGCTGCGCGTCTCGCAGATCAACGGCTGCGCCTACTGCCTGGACATGCACGCACGCGAGGCGCGCGCGGACGGCGAGGACCAACGTCGCCTCGACACCCTGGCCGGCTGGCGCGAGAGCCGCCTGTTCGATGCCCGCGAGCGCGCGGCGCTGGGCTGGGCCGAGTCGCTGACCCGGATCGAGGCCACCGCCGCGGCGGACGCCGACTACACGCCGCTGCTCGAACATTTCGACGAGACCGCGATTGCCGAACTGAGCTTCCTGGTGGTCGAGATCAACGCCTGGAACCGCCTCGCCGTCGGCATGCGCACGCCCCTGCCCTGAGCCGGCGCCACCGCTGGGCCGCCATGCACCTGGCGATGCGGCGGCGGCGACGCGCCCCAAGGGCGGCGAGGGCATGACAGCCGGCTGCACGGCGCCATGACATCGGCGCGCGCAGCATTGGTCGCCATGAAGACCAAGGCCGACATCGATCGCGAACTCGCGCACTTGCAGGAGCGCCTGGCCGAACTGTGCGACCGCCTGCCACCGGCGCGGGTGATCGAGGCGTTCTCCGGCG
The DNA here is from genome assembly GCA_023395465.1 of Pseudomonadota bacterium. GTDB lineage: Bacteria > Pseudomonadota > Gammaproteobacteria > Xanthomonadales > Xanthomonadaceae > Luteimonas. The sequence continues at coordinate 1,110 of JAEWZE010000082.1, read as the reverse complement.
AGACCGCGCCGCTGACCGACCAGGTCCCTGCCGAGCACGAGGCCTATGTGGAGGAGCGCATCCACCGGATGCTGGCCGAGGCCGGGCTGATCCAGGACGACTCGCCGGGCGGCTGACGCGGATCCATTGCGCGCCCCCTGGCGGAAACCGATTGCGCGACGGCGCTGTCCGGTCGCCGCGCGGGCGACGGGCTCATTGCGCCTGCCAGGCGAATCGCAGCACGATGAACTCACCCGGCCTGCCTGGCGCGACGCCGACCACGCAGACCGTCCGCCCGTTGTCGATGTCCGCGGCAGTCATGGTGGCGGCGTCGCAGCGCACGAACCAGGCCTGTTCCGGCTTCGTGCCGACCAGCGCGCCGCGCTGCCACTGGGTTTGCAGGAAACCATCGATGGCCGCACGCACGCGCGCCCACAGCGCCGGGCCGTTGGGCTCGAACACCACCCAGCCCGTGCCGCGCTCGATGCAGGTCTCGAGATGGTCGAGATAGCGGCGCGTGGCGATGTATTTCCACTCCGGATCGTGGGACAGGGTGCGCGCACCCCACACCCGGTATCCGCGCCCTGGCAGCAAGCGCAGGCAGTTCACGCCTGCCGGATTGAGCAGCGCCTGCTCGTCGCTGCCGATCGGCCGTTCCAGGCCCACGGCCGAGCGCAGCGCCTCGTTGGCCGGCGATCCGTGCACGCCGCGCGCCTGGTCGCTGCGCGCATAGATGCCGCAGACGAATCCCGATGGCGGCAGCAACTGCGGGGAAGCGCCGTCGCCAGCGGCGGGATCGCCGGCGACCGCGATCCACGGGTAGTAGAGCGCGGCGCGACTGCAATCCAGGGCGGCGGCCAAGGTGCGGGCGGTGGCCGGCGTGGCGCCGGGCGGCGTGTCCAGCACTGCGAACCGGCGCGCCCCCGGGCGCCCGGCCTCGTCGGCAAGGATGCGATGAAGCGCTGTCGTGTCGCGGCACCAGGCGCTGGCGCCGGGCGCAGCGAGGATCGACACCGCCTCGGGCATCGGTGTCGCGGCCAGCGCCTGTGCATAGTCGGCAGCCTGTGGCGCGGTGCCGTCATGCGACGGCGCCAGGCGCAGCACGTACAGCCGCCTGCCGCCTTCGGCAAA
>JAEWZE010000073.1 GCA_023395465.1 Pseudomonadota bacterium | reverse complement strand
ATCATCAACACGATGTCCATCGTCGGCAGCGCGGCGCCCGCCGAGATCGGCCAGAAGGTCGCCTCCGCGCTGGTGGGCACCTTCCTCGGCATCTTCCTCGCCTATGGCTACGTGGGGCCGATCGCCTCGGCCATGGAGAAACGCGCGGAGGAGGAGGGCAAGGCCTTCGAGGTGGTGAAGATGGCGCTGGTGGCATCGCTGCGCGGATACGCGCCGGCGGTGGCGATCGAGTTCGCGCGCAAGCTGCTGTTCTCCGACGTGCGTCCGAGTTTCCAGGACCTGGAAGCCGACCTCAAGGCCGCGAAGGGTTGACGGGCCGCCATGGCCACGCCACTGCAGCCGATCATCGTCGTCCGCAAGAGGAAGCGCGGCGCGCATCCCCACCACGGTGGCGCATGGAAGGTCGCGTACGCCGATTTCGTCACCGCGATGATGGCCTTCTTCCTGGTGATGTGGCTGGTGGCCACCATGCCCCAGGAGCAGCTCGGCGGCATCGCCGACTACTTCAAGAACCCGAGCGCGGTGGCGGGCAAGGCGGCGACCATGGCGCCGGGCCGCGCCGGGCCGGGCGGCGCGGGTGAAGCCCCGATCCGGATGTTCGACCATGCCCGCAAGTCGCCGGACGCGAGCCCGATCCGCACCCCGGGCGCCACGCCGCAGTCGTCGGGCGGGGCGCAGAAGGCCGGGGACGCGGCCGACCGGCGCGAGCTGGAGGCGCTCAAGCGGGCGCTCGAGAAAGCCGTCGCCAGCAGCCAGGCGCTGGCCCCGTTCAAGGACCAGCTGCTGATCGACATCACGCCCGAGGGCCTGCGCATCCAGATCGTCGATGCCCACAACCGCCCGATGTTCGATCTCGGCTCGCCCACGCTCAGGGACTACACGCGCGATATCCTGTTCGAACTGGCAGGGTATTTCGAGCAGGTCGACAACCGGATCGCGATTTCCGGCCATACCGACACCACGCCGTACACCCGGCGCACCGGCTACAGCAACTGGGAACTGTCGGCCGAGCGCGCCAACGCGGCGCGGCGCGCCCTGGTGGCCGGCGGTCTGTCGGAAGACAAGCTTTCGCGCGTCGTCGGCCTGTCGTCCTCGGTGCCGTTCGACCGCACCGACCCGGACAACCCGGTCAACCGCCGGATCAGCATCGTGGTCCTGAGCGATGCCGCAGAACGCATCGCGGCCAGCGTCGACGCCGGGGCCTAGATCGAGCGGGCGGGCCGTGCGGCGCATGCCTCCATGCGCCGCGTTTGTCCCAGCCTTGGGCGCATGCAGGCACGCTCCTGCAGGGGGAAGGCGGTCCATGCCGCTGGAGCGACCCGGGATCGAAAGCTCTTCGCGCGCGAGCGCACTCCCACAGATGGCAGCGGTCATGCTTGAGGAGTGAGCCGGGTCCGGACGCTCTTCGCGCGCGAGCGCGCTCCCATAGGCAGTAGCGGGTGGCGACCCTGGGTCGGACCCCTTTCGCGCGAGCGCGCGCTCCTACAGGCAGCGGTGGATCCACGCGGTGGGCGCGGCCCGGGCGAGACCGCCTTTGCGTGCGGGTGCGTCCCGACGGGTCAGCCAGTCAACGCGCTGGGGTGGGATCCGGGGGCCGTCGCGGGCGGATGCCCGCAACGGGTGGAATATCCCTGTCGGTCCCGGCGGGCGGCGGCCGCGGTCAGGCGGCGACCGGCAGCGGCGTGGCCTGGGCCAGGCCGCCGGCGTCGACGATCAGCGCGACGCGGCCGTCGCCGAGGATGGTGGCCCCGGACACGCCGGCGACGCGCTTGTAGTTGCTTTCGAGGTTCTTGACCACGACCTGCTGTTGGCCGAGCAGTTCGTCGACCTCAAGCGCCAGCCGGCGGCCGTCGGCCTCGACCACCACCGCGATGCGCGGCGGCGCGTCCTCGTCCTGGCCGCGCGTGGCGGCGGGCAGGCCGTACTGGGCGGCCAGGTCGACCAGCGGCAGGTAGTCCTCGCGCACGCGCAGCACCCGCGCCTCGCCGGCGATGGTGCGCACGTCGGCGGGCGTGGGCAGCAGCGATTCGACCACCATGCTCAGCGGCACGATGAACACTTCCTCGCCCACCGCCACCGACATGCCGTCGACGATGGCCATGGTCAGCGGCAGCCGGATGACCACCGTGGTGCCGTGGCCGGCGCGGCTGCGGATTTCGACCTGGCCGCCGAGCGCGGTGATGTTCTTGCGCACCACGTCCATGCCCACGCCGCGGCCGGACAGGTCGGTGAGCGTGTCGGCGGTGGAGAAGCCTGGCGCGAACACGAGGTCCCAGACCTGGGCGTCGGTCGGGTTGTCGGGCATGGCGATGCCGCGTTCGGCGGCCTTGCGCAGGATGCGCTCGCGGTCGAGGCCGCGGCCGTCGTCGCCGATCTCGATGACGATGTTCGCGCCCTGGTGGGCGGCGCTCAGGCTCAGCGTGCCGGTTTCGTCCTTGCCCGCGGCGCGACGCTCGTCGGGCAGTTCCAGGCCGTGGTCGATGGCGTTGCGCACCAGGTGCACCAGCGGATCGACGATCTTCTCGATCACGCCCTTGTCCAGTTCGGTGGCCTCGCCGTGGGTGCGCAGCTGCACCTTCTTGCCCAGGCGCGTGGCGATGTCGCGGACCATGCGCGGGAAGCGGCTGAAGGCGAAGTCGACGGGCAGCATGCGCACGCCCATCACCGACTCCTGCAGGTCGCGGGTATTGCGCTCGAGCTGCACCAGGCCCGACATCAGCGCCTCGTTGGCGACCGGATCCAGGTGCTCGGAGCGCTGGCGCAGCATCGCCTGGGTGATCACCAGTTCGCCGACCAGGTTGATCAGCGCGTCGACCTTGGCGACCGCGACGCGGATCGAGTTGTCGGCGTCGCCGCCGCGGCGTGCGGTGGCCGCGACCGCCTCGGGCGCGGCCGTGGACGCGGGCGCGGAGACGGGCGCGGGCGCGTTGCCCAGCGACAGCGGCGCGGGTTCGGTGGCCGGCGCGAGTGCGCTGGCCTCGATGCCCAGGTCGCATTCGTCCGAGACCCAGGCGAAGGCTTCGTCGATCGCCGCGCGCGGCACGCTGCCTGGCAGGGTCAGGTTCCAGGCCAGGTAGGCCTCGAACGGATCCATGTCGGTGAACGGCGGCAGGCGGGCGTCGATGCATTCCACGCCCAGTTCGCCGTGGCTGGCGAGCTCGCGCAGGATCCGCAGCGGATCGTTGCCGCTGAGGAACATCGACGGCGCCGGGGCGAAGGCGATGCGCCAGTCGCCGGCGACCGCGGGTGCTGCCTCGGCGGCGGCCGCCGCGACCGGGGCCTCGCCGGCGAGCAGGGCGTCCAGCGCGGCGCGCGCGGCGGCCAGCGCCTGAGTGTCGATCGGGCTGCCGTGCTCGCATGCGGCCAGCAGGCTGCGCAGCACGTCCACCGAGACCAGCAGCGCGCCGATGGCGGCCTGGTCGAGGACGCGGCGCCCGGCGCGGGCTTCGTCGAGCAGGGTTTCGAGCAGGTGGGTCAGGTCGGTGACGCTGGAGAACCCGAACGTCGCCGCACCGCCCTTGATCGAGTGCGCGGCGCGGAAGATGACGTTGATCGTCTCGGCATCCGCCGTGCCGGCGCCGGATTCGAGCGACAGCAGCCCGCGCTCCATGGCGTCGAGGCCTTCCCGGCTTTCTTCGAAGAACGCGGCATGGAAGCGGGTGATGTCCATGGCTCAGCTCAGGACCTTGCGCACGGTGGCGAGCAGCTGCTCGGGATCGAAGGGCTTGACCAGCCAGCCGGTGGCGCCGGCGGCCTTGCCTTCCATCTTCTTGTCGCCGCCGGACTCGGTGGTCAGCATCAGCAGCGGGGTGAAGCGGTAGTCGGGCAGCTGGCGCAGCTCGCGGATCAGCGAGATGCCGTCCATGCGCGGCATGTTGACGTCGGTGACCACGGCGTGGAACGAGCGCGTGCGCGCGATCTCCAGTGCGGCCTGGCCGTCCTCGGCTTCGCTGACCTCGAAACCGCCCGAGGTCAGGGCGAAGGCGACCATCTGGCGCATCGAGGTCGAGTCGTCGACGACGAGCAGTTGCTTGGCGCTCATGCAGTTGCTCCGTTGGAAGGAATGGGGTCGGTCGGCGCATCGTCGACGCCGAGGCTGACGGCGAGCGCGAGCTGGCGCGCGGCCGCGGCCAGGGTGGGCGAGGCCTGGGTGATGGTGGTGCGCTGGCCGCGCGCGGCGCGGTCGCGGACGAAGGCGTGCAGCAGCTGCAGCCCGGCGGCGTGCACGCGCTCGACGCGGTCGCCGGCGAGTTCGAGCGGAGCGTCGGCGTCGAGGTGGGGCTGCAGCGCCGCCTGCAGTTCGGCGACGCGCTCGATCCCGAGATCGGTTTGGAGCGTCAGATGGGTCATGGGCGTGGCCACGTGGATGCAGTCCTGAGGATTAACGGCGTCCGCAACCGCGACTTGAGCGCGCGTCAGCCGTACAGCGCGTAGGCGTCGAACAGCACCGTCGGCGCGGCGCCGACGCGGGCGACGCCAAGGATCACGCCCGGCGCGCTGCCGTGCAGCGGCGGCTCGATGCGGTCGCGGCCCAGGGTCACCACGTCCTCGACCGCGCTGACCAGTACCCCGATCAGCTCGTCGTCGCGCTCGACCACCACGATCCGGCTGTGTTCGTCGGCGTCGACGTGCCCGGCGTCCAGCCACAGGCCCAGGTCGAACACCGGCACGATGCGGCCGCGCAGGTTCATCACCCCGAGCACCGCGGCCCGCGCGCCGCGCATCGGCACGATCGGGACCACGCGCACCACTTCCTGCACGCGCAGCAGCTCCAGCGCGTAGCTGTCGCGGCCGACCACGACCCGCAGCCAGCGCGAGGTCTGCGCGATCGCGCTGGCCGGCGGCGGCGTCGCGGCCAGCGCCTGGGCGGGCGCCGGCGCCAGGAAAGTCGCGGGTGCGGGAGCCGGCCTGGCGGCCGGTACGGCCTCGGGTGGCGGCAAGGGAGCAGGCAGGGGTTCCGGTGCGGGAGCAGGCTCCGGTTCCGGTGCGGAGTCGAATCCGGGGGGATGCATGGGATCGGGCGTGGCCATGGGCACTGCCCGTACGGGCGCGCCGGAATCGTCGGCGGCGATCATCGCCACCGGCTGGGAATCGTCGAGCAGGGCATCGACGTAGTCGATCACGTCGCTGGCGCCAACCGGGTTCATGCCGCGCGCCTCTGCGCCGGCTGCCCCTGCTCCAGCAGCCAGGACAGGGCGCGCGCATAGGCTTCGGCCCCGCGGCCACTGCTGCCGGCTTCGCTGGTCAGGCCCTGGGCATCGCGCAGGCGCGTATCCATTGGCACGGCGTCCGGCCAGACCCGGCCCTCGTACTGCGCGTGCAGCTGTTCGAGGCTCTGCACGCCCGAGCGGGTGCGCTTGTCGTACAGGGTCGGCAACACGTGCTGCGGCAACGGGCGCCGCCGCGAACGCTCCACCATGCTGGCGGTGCGCAGCATGTCGGCCAGGCCGTGCAGCGCCAGCGGATCGGTCTGGGTCGGCACCACCAGGCGGTCGGCGGCGGCGAGCGCGTTGACCATCAGCAGGCCCAGCGTCGGCGGGCAGTCGAGCAGGACGTGGTCGTAGCTGGCGTGGACCGCGTGCAGGGCGCGGCCCAGCGCCAGGCCCAGGCCCGGCGCGCCTGCGCTGCGCCGCTCCAGCGTGGCCAGGGCCGGCTGCGCGGCGACCAGCTGCAGGCCGGGCACGTCGGTCGCGCGCGCCAGCGACGCCAGCGAGGCACCGCTGCCGACGAACAGGTCGTGGGTGCCCGCCGGCGGCGGATCGGTCGGCACCGAGAACGCACGCGTCAGCGAGGCATGCGGATCCAGGTCGACCAGCAGCACGCGGCCGCCGTCCTGCGCCAGTCCGCGCGCCAGGCACAGGCTGGTGGTGGTCTTGCCGACTCCACCTTTCTGGTTGGCGATGGCCCAGACCTGCATGTCAGTCGGCTCCCGGGTAGGTGTTGGATGGCGTGAGGTGGGTGGCGGCGGAACCCAGCAGGGCGGGCGCGGACGCTGTGGACGGCGCTGTCGCCGGTTCCGGCGACGGCGCTGGCGTCACAGGCGCGGGCGCGGGCTGCAGGGCGATCGTCGGCCCGGTTTCAGGGACCGCGTCGGGGCCGTCGGGCGCGGCCAGGATCACCAGCAGCACGCGGCGGTTGGCGTTGCGGCCCTCGACGGTGGCGTTGTCGGCCACCGGCTGGTGCTCGCCGTAGCCGACCACGGCCAGGCGGCCGGGGTTGACGCCCTCTTCGGCGAGCAGGTGTACCACGCTGGCTGCGCGCGCCGTGGACAGCTCCCAGTTGGACGGGAACACCGCCGTCTGGATCGGCACATCGTCGGTATAGCCCTCCACGCGCACGGCGTTGGGCTCGGCGCGCAGCACCTGGCCGAGCTTGCGCACGGTGGAGGTGGCCACGTCGCTGGGCACGGCCACGCCGCTGGCGAACAGGATGTCGCTCTGGATCTCGACCTCGAGGAAGGTGCGGCCGCGGCGTACCGCGACCAGCTGCTGGCGGACCAGTTCCGACAGCGCTTCCTGGATGCGCCGGCCCAGGGTGCTGAGCTGCGACTGGCCGCGCAGGCTGGCGTCCATCGCCGCGGCCTCGGCCGCCTGCCGCGCCGCCAGCGCGCTCTGTCCACCCATGGGCGCGTCGAGCATCTGCCGCACGCGCACGTTGCTCACCGGGCTGGTCGCGGTCGGGCCGGTCTTGGCGCCGGGGGTGAGCAGCGAGGGGCGGTCGAACGAGGAGCCGCGCAGCTGGGTCTGGCCGAGCTGGATCGGGGTGATCGAGCGCGGCGGCCCGCCGAAGGCCGAGGAGAGCGCGTCGGAGACCGCGCGGTACTTGCCCTCGTTGATCGAGGAGATCGCGTACATCACCACGAAGAAGGCGAGCAGCAGGGTCATGAGGTCGCCGTAGGGCACGGCCCAGGCCTCATGGTTCTGGTGTTCCTCGTGCTGGTGCCGGCGTGCCATGGCGTCAGTGCACGTAGCCGCTGAGGCGGGCTTCGATGTTGCGCGGGTTCTCGCCCTGCGCGATCGCGATCAGGCCCTCGATGATCATCTCGCGCTCCACCGTCTGCGCGTTGACCAGGTTCTTGAGCTTGTTGCCGATCGGCAGCAGCGCCAGGTTGGCCGAGCCGATCCCGTAGATGGTGGCGGTGAACGCCGCGGCGATGCCGTGGCCGAGCTTGCTCGGGTCGGCGAGATTCTTCATCACCGCCATCAGGCCGAGCACGGCGCCGACGATGCCCAGCGTGGGCGCATAGATGCCCATGCCCTCGAACACCTTGGCCGCGGCCAGGTCGCGCGCGCTCTGCCCGTGCAGTTCGATCTCCAGCATCTGCCGGATCGACTCGGGCTCGACGCCGTCGACCACCATCTGCAGGCCCTTGCCCAGGAACGGGTCGGACTGCTGCGCCACCTGCGCCTCCAGCCCCAGCAGCCCCTGCTTGCGCGCGGTGGTGGACCATTCGACGATCTGCGCGATCACCGCGGCCTGGTCGTGCGCCGGCGGCTTGAACACCCAGGCCACCATCTTCATCGCGCGCATGAAGGTGGGCAGCGAGGTCTGCAGCAGGATCGCGGCCAGGGTGCCGACGATCACGATCACGAAGGCGGCCGGCGACCACAATCCCGACAGCCCCGCGCCCTTGAGCACGCTGCCGCCGATCAGCGCGACGAGCGCGAGCACGGTGCCGATGACGCTGAGTCTGTCCATTGCCTGTTTAACGGTCCTTGCCGGGGTTACTTGAACGCAGGCCGGGCGTGCGCGTGCTGCTGCCCAGCAGCGCGTCCACGTCCAGGATCAGGGCCATGCGGCCGTCGCCGATCAGGCTCGCGCCGGCGTAGCCGGGCAGCCCGCGCAGGGTCGGCGGCAGCGCCTTGATCACGACCTCCTCGCGGCCGCGCACGCGGTCCACGGCCAGGCAGTAGCGCGCCTCGCCCGACTGCAGCACCACGCAGGTCGAGTCGGGCAGCGGCGCCGGCGCCATGCCCAGCCATTCGCGCAGGCCCAGCAGCGGCAGCGGCTGCTGGCGCAGGTCGAGCACGCGCTGGCCGTCGATCCACAGCGCCCGGCCCGGGTCGTGCGAGAGCACTTCGACCACCCGCACCAGCGGCAGCGCGTACACGTCGCCTTCCACTTCCACCAGCAGGGTGGGCAGGATCGCCAGGGTCAGCGGCACCCGGATCGCGAAGCGCGAGCCGGCGCCTATCTCGGAATGGATCTGCACCGTGCCGGAGAGTTCGCGGATGCGCGACTGCACCACGTCCATGCCCACGCCGCGGCCGGACAGGTCGCTGACCGCGTCGCGGGTGGAGAAGCCGGGCAGGAACAGCAGCTGCAGGCACTCGTCGGCCGACAGCCGCGCAGCCGCATCGTCGTCGATCAGCCCCTTTTCCACCGCCTTGCGCCGGATCCGGTCGGGATCGATGCCGGCGCCGTCGTCGCGCACCTCGATGGCGACGTGGTCGCCTTCCTGCTGCGCGCTGATGCGCACGGTGCCGAGCTCGGGCTTGCCGGCGCGGCGGCGCGCCTCGGGCATCTCGATGCCGTGGTCGATCGCGTTGCGCACCAGGTGCACCAGCGGATCGGCCAGGGCCTCGACCAGGTTGCGGTCGAGTTCGGTCTCGGCGCCGGTGACTTCGAGGTTCACCTGCTTGTCGAGCTGGCGGGCGACATCGCGGGCGAGCTTGGGAAAGCGCGCGAACACGCGTCCCACCGGCTGCATGCGCGCGGTCATCACCGCACCCTGCAGGCGAGAGGTCGCGACGTCGAGCGCGGCCACGGCGCGGTCGAGGTCGTCGTCGCGCAGGCGTGGGCGCAGGGTCTTGAGGCGGTTGCGCGCCAGCACCAGTTCGCCGACCAGGTTGACCATGGCATCGAGCCGGCGCACGTCCACGCGCACGGTGACGTCGGCCGGTTCGGGTGCCGCGGCCGCGGCTGCGCGTGGTGCAGGCGCCGGGCGCGGAGGCGGTGGCGGTGCGGCCGCGGGCACGGGCACTTCCGTCGGTGCCGGTGCCGGCGCCGCAGGCTCGCCGGGGATGCCGCCGCTGCCGTGCAGGCTGTCGAGCAGCGCTTCGAAATCGAGGTCGTCGAGCGAATCGCCGGCGCCGGCCTGCGTCGCCACGGCGGAAACGGGCGCCGTCGCTGGGGCAGGCGCGGCCACGGGCGCCGCACCCGCGCGCAGCGCGGCCAGCAGCGCCTCGGGCGCGGGTTCGGGTTCGACGCCACCGGAGATGGCGTGGAGCATGTCGATCAGCAGGTCGATGCCCTGCTGCACGCCATCGAAGGCGGGCGGGTCGAGCGGCGCGCTGCCGTCGCGCGCGGCGTTGAGGCGGTCCTCGACCGCGTGGCAGACCGACACCATCGTGGTGAAGTCGAGGAAGCCGGCGCCGCCCTTGATGGTGTGGAAGCCGCGGAACACGGCATTGAGGCATTCGCGGTCGGCAGGCGCGCGCTCGAGCGCGACCATCTGCTCGCCGAGCTGGTCGAGGATCTCGCCGACCTCGACCAGGAAGTCGGCGCAGATATCGGAGGCGGGCGAGGACATGGCGCTACAGCCCCAGCGACGACAGCAGGCTGTTGGCGTCGTCCTGGCTGGCCGCGGGCGCGTCCAGGCCCTGGATCGACGGGCCGTAGCCGTGGCTGGACAGCTGCAGCGGGCGGTCGCCGGCGGGCGCGTAGTCGCCCAGGCCTTCGTCGACCGTGCGCACCAGCTCGACCACGCGGCGGATGATCTGGCCGGTGAGGTCCTGGTAGCCCTGGGCCGCGGTCATCTCCGACAGCCGGCTGCGGATGCCGGCCACCGTCGCGGCGTGCGCCTCGGCTTCGGCGCCGGGCAGGGTGGCGAGCAGGCCCGCGCACTCCTGGATCAGGTCCAGGGTGTGGTGGCTGGCGTCCTCGCTGACCTTGACCACGTGCTCCAGGCGCAGGCAGGCCTCGGCCAGCGAACCGCCGCCGCTGCCGGTGCCGAGCGCCTGCTCCAGTTCGCGCGCGAGCTTGACCAGACCCTGCACCAGCGGCTGGCTGCGCCAATGGATCAGCTCGTCGACATTGCTGCGCCAGGCATCGTCGTCCTCGTCCTCGAGCGCTGCCAGCGCGGCGTGCAGGCACTCGATCAGCGCGGCGCGTTCCTCGGCCACGCCGGCGCCCGGCGCGGTGGCGGCGGGCGCCGCGGTCACGCCGCGGCCCCGAGGCGTTCGAACACCTTGCCCAGCTTGTCGCCAAGCGTGGCCGCGGTGAAGGGCTTGATCACGTAGCCGTTCACGCCGGCCTGCGCGGCCTCGATGATCTGCTCGCGCTTGGCCTCGGCGGTGACCATCAGCACCGGCGTCTTCGCCAGCGCGGCGTCGGCGCGGATCGCCTTGAGCAGGTCGATGCCGGGCATGCCGGGCATGTTCCAGTCGGTGATCACCAGGTCGAACGGGCCCTTGCGCAGTTCGACCAGCGCGGTGGAGCCGTCGTCGGCTTCGGTGGTGTTGAAGAAGCCCAGGTCGTTGAGCAGGTTCTTGACGATGCGACGCATGGTCGAAAAGTCGTCGACGATCAGGATGCGGATGTTCTTGTCCATGCGGACCTCTTGGTTGCGTGCGGGGGCCGCACCGGTTGTGCTCAGGGCAGGTAGTCGTCGTCTTCGCCGTCGTCGCGGCGCCAGTCGGCCAGCCGCGCGCGCAGGCGTACCGCGGCCTGGCCGTGGATCTGGCAGGCGCGCGACTCGCTCACGCCCAGCACCGCGCCGATCTCGCGCAGGTTCAGTTCCTGCTCGTAGTACAGCGACAGCACCAGGCGTTCGCGTTCGGGCAGGCCGTCGATGGCCGCGGCCAGCGCATCGCGGAACGCGCCCTGCTCGAACTCGCGTGCGGGATTGGCGTTGCTGTCGCCGGCCAGGCGCGGCTCGCCGTCGTGTTCGTCCATGTGCGCGTCCAGGCTCACCAGCTGCCCGCGCGCGGCGTTCTCGACCATGGCGTGGTACTCGTCCAGCGGCACGCCCATCGTTTCGGCCACCTGCTGCGCGGTCGCGGCCTGGCCGGTGCGCTGTTCGACCTCGCGGGTGGCGGCGACGATGTCGCGGTAGCGCCGGTGCACCGAGCGCGGCACCCAGTCGCCGCGGCGGATCTCGTCGATCATCGCGCCGCGGATGCGGATCGAGGCGTAGGTCTCGAAGGCCGCGCCCTGGTCGGACTGGAAATTCCGGGCCGCGTCGATCAGGCCGAGCATGCCGGCCTGCACCAGGTCGTCGATCTCGACGCTGGCCGGCAGGCGCGCGGCGAGGTGGTGGGCGATGCGGCGCACGAGTTCGCCGTGCTTCTCGACGACCTCGGCGGTGGAACCCTGCTGGTTGGCGCGGTAACGCGCGGTCGCGATGGCGTTCATGCGGCCGCTCCCCGCGCTGCGGCGACGGACGGTGCCGACACCAGGCGCTCGAGGAAGAACTCGACGTGGCCGCGCGCGCCCGGCGGCGACTGCCACTGGCGCGAGCGCCGGGCGATGTCGCGGAAGGCGACCGAGGAGGGCGCCGACGGGAACGCGTCGACCACCGCTTCCTGGCGCTGCACCGCGCGCCGCAGCCATTCGTCGCGCGGGATCGCGCCGAGGTAGTTGAGGGTGACGTCGAGGAAGCGCGCGCTCACCCGCTGCAGCTTCTCGAACAGCTGGCGGCCCTCGGCCGGATCCTGCACCTGGTTGGCCAGCACCTGCACCCGGCTCACGCCGCGGTCGCGGCTGAGCACCTTGATCAAGGCGTAGGCGTCGGTGACCGAGGCCGGTTCGTCGCAGACCACCACGATCACGTCCTGCGCGGCCTGGCAGAAGGTGAGCACGCCATCGGCGATGCCGGCGGCGTTGTCGACCACCATCGCGTCCAGGTCGAGGTCGAGCTGCGAGAAGGCGTGCACCAGGCCGACGTGCTGGGCGGGGCTGAGCTCGGTCATGTGGCGCTTGCCCGAGGCGGCCGGCACCACCAGCAGGCCGCTGGGGGTTTCGATGATGGTGTCGCGCAGCTCGCAGCGGTCGGCGAACACGTCGGCCAGGGTGTGGCGCGGGGCCAGGCCGAGCATCACGTCGACGTTGGCCAGGCCCAGGTCGGTGTCCAGCAGCAGGGTGCGCTGGCCGGCGTTGACCAGGGCGGTGGCGAGGTTGACCGAGACCGAGGTCTTGCCGACGCCGCCCTTGCCGCTGGCGACGGCGATCACCCGCACCGGGCCGGGGGCCTTGTCTGCGGGAAAAACGGGCACGATGGGGTCAGGCGACTGCATGGCGGTCCTCGGTGGCGAGGGGGTTATCGGCAGCACGGCGGGATTTCTCCAGTGACTGGACGAGGCGGCTGGCATCGGCGGCGTCGAGATCCGACGGCACCTGCTGGCCCTGTGCGGTATAGGCAAGTCCCAGGCCATGGCGGGCCAGGACCGACAGCGCCGAGCCCAGCTGGCCGGCCTCGTCGAGCTTGGTCAGCACCACGCCCTCGGGCTTGGCCGGGCGGTAGCGGCGGATCACTTCGCCGAGGTCGTGCGGATGGGCATTGGCCGGCAGCACCAGCAGGCTGCGCACGCGCTTGGCCGCGCGCAGCCACAGGATCTGGCTGAACACCGCGCGGTCGCGCGGGGCATGGCCGGTGGTGTCGACCAGCACCAGCGGGTAGTCGACCAGCTGGGCGAGCGTGTCCTGCAGCCGCTCCGGGCCTTCGGCCTCGCACACGGTGATGCCCAGGCGACGGCCATGGGCCTGCAGCTGTTCGCGCGCGCCGGGACGCTGGCAGTCGGTGGTGACCAGGGCCACGTCGCGGGCGCGGTGGCGGGCGGCGAAGCGCGCGGCCAGCTTGGCTGCGGTGGTGGTCTTGCCGGCACCGGTCGGGCCGACCAGGGCGATCACGCCGCCTTCTTCCAGCGGCTCGCTGCGCAGCACGGTGAGCATGCGCGCCAGTTCGGCCAGCATCGGCGCCTGCACCTGGTCGACGGGCAGGCGCGGGTCGATGCGCTCGGCCACGGCCCGCGCCAGCGATTCCTCGCAGCCGTAGCCGGCCAGCGCCTCGAGCACGGCGGCGCGCGCGGGCGAGCCGCGCAGGCGCTCGAGCGAGAGCTGCTCCATCTGCGTTTCCATCAGCTGCCGCATGCGTGCCATCTCCTCGCGCATGGCGGCGATGGCCGGATCGGTGTCGGGCGTGGCGACCATCTGCAGGGCGCGCGGCGCAGCTGCGGCTGCGGTGTCGGCCTCCGCGGTCGCGGCGGCGACCGGCACGACGGGGGCGTGCATCGCGGCAGGCAGGTCCTGGGCGAAGATCGAATCGGGCAGGGCGGCCGGCAGCGGCGTGGCCGGCGCCTCGTCGTCGGCGCCGGGGCGGCGCGGCATCGGGATGTTGTCGGGCAGCAGCGGGACGAAGTCCTCGGCCTCGGTGGTCGGGCGGGCGTCGCCGGCGACCGCCGCGCGGCGCGGCGCGGCTTCGAGCGCCGCCATCATCGCGTCGACGCGGCTCGGTGCCTGCGCGGACGCAGGCGCGGGGGCGGGTGCGGGA
>JAEWZE010000067.1 GCA_023395465.1 Pseudomonadota bacterium | reverse complement strand
CGTTCAATGTCAGGACGCGCCATGCAACAGGCCGCTACAGAAACTTACAACGACAAGGTGGTCCGCCAGTTCGCGGTGATGACCGTGGTCTGGGGCATCGTCGGCATGGCCGTGGGCGTGTTGATCGCCGCGCAGCTGTACTGGCCGGACCTCACCAAGGGCATCTCCTGGCTGAGCTACGGGCGCCTGCGCCCGCTGCACACCAACGCGGTGATCTTCGCCTTCGGCGGCAGCGCGCTGTTCGCCACCAGCCTGCACGTGGTGCAGCGCACCTGCCACGTGCGCCTGCTGTCGGACAAACTGGCCGCGTTCGTGTTCTGGGGCTGGCAGGCGGTGATCGTCGCCGCGGCCGTCACCCTGCCGCTGGGCATGACCCAGGGCAAGGAATACGCCGAGCTCGAATGGCCGGTCGACCTGCTGATCACGGTGGTGTGGGTGGGGTACGCGGTGCTGTTCTTCGGCACCATCGCCAAGCGCCGGGTCAAGCACATCTACGTTGCGAACTGGTTCTACGGCGCCTACATCATCGCCATCGCCCTGCTGCACATCGTCAACAACATCGCGATCCCGGTCGGCCTGGGCAAGTCTTACAGCATCTACACCGGCGCGGTCGACGCGATGGTGCAGTGGTGGTACGGCCACAACGCGGTGGGCTTCCTGCTGACGGCCGGCTTCCTGGGCATGATGTACTACTTCGTGCCCAAGCAGGCCGAGCGCCCGATCTACTCCTACCGCCTGTCGATCGTGCACTTCTGGGCGCTGATCGCGGTGTACATGTGGGCCGGCCCGCACCACCTGCACTACACCGCCCTGCCCGACTGGGCGCAGAACCTGGGCATGGTGTTCTCGCTGATCCTGCTCGCGCCCAGCTGGGGCGGCGCGATCAACGGCATCATGACCCTGTCGGGCGTGTGGCATAAGCTGCGCACCGACCCGATCCTGAAGTTCCTCATCGTCGCGCTCAGCTTCTACATGATCGCCACGTTCGAGGGGCCGATGATGTCGATCAAGACGGTCAACTCGCTGTCCCACTACACCGACTGGACCGTGGGCCATGTCCACGCCGGCGCGCTGGGCTGGGTGGCGATGATCTCGATCGGCTCGATCTACGCGCTGCTGCCGCGCCTGCTGGGCCTGCGCGAGATGTACTCCACCAAGTGGATCGACCTGCACTTCTGGCTGCACACCATCGGCGTGGTGCTGTACATCGCCTCGATGTGGATCGCCGGCGTCATGCAGGGCCTGATGTGGCGCGCCACCAACGCCGACGGCACGCTGACCTACAGCTTCGTCGAGGCGCTCAACGCCACCTATCCGTACTACCTCGTGCGTCTCGGCGGCGGCGTGCTCGTCCTTTCCGGCATGGTCCTGATGGCGGTCAACACCTGGAAGACCTTCCAGATGGCCAAGGCCCCCGTCGCGCATCCGGTGATGCCGCCCGACCCTTCCAGCGCCCGCGCTTCGACCCAGGCTGCCTGACATGAGCGATCACAAGACCACCCCCCCGCCGCCGAACGCCCACGAGAAGGTCGAGAAGAACGTCGGCCTGATGATCATCCTGGTCGCGATCGCCGTGTCCTTCGGCGGCCTCGCCGAGATCGTGCCCCTGATGTACCAGGCCGAGGCAATCGAGCCCCTGGACGGCGTCGAGCCCTACCCGGCGCTGGAGCTGGCCGGCCGCGACATCTACGTCCGCGAAGGCTGCTACAACTGCCACTCGCAGATGGTGCGCACGCTGCGCTTCGAGTCCGAGCGCTACGGCCACTACTCGCTGGCCGGCGAGTCGGTCTACGACCGGCCGTTCCAGTGGGGTTCCAAGCGCACCGGCCCGGACCTGGCCCGCGTCGGCGGCCGCTACTCCGACGACTGGCACCGCGTGCACCTGATCGACCCGCGCGCGGTGGTCCCCGAATCCAACATGCCGTCCTTCCCGTGGCTGGCCGAGACCGAGGTGGATGCCTCCAAGGTCGCCCGCAACATGGGCAACCTGCGCCGCCTGGGCGATCCCTACACCGACGAGGACATCGCCGGCGTGGCCGACGCGGTGGCCGGCAGGACCGAGCTCGACGCCGTGGTCGCCTACCTGCAGGGCCTGGGCCGGCACGCGCCGACCGCCGCCGCTGCCGCCGCGTCCGCCACTGGCGAGCAGGAGGCCGCGCAATGACCGGAGGCATCATCACGCTGTTCCTGCTGCTGCTGTTCGTCGGCGGCTGGGCATTCATCTGGAGGCCTTCGCACAAGGCCATGTTCGACGCAGCCGCCAGGCTGCCCCTTGAGGACGACGCCGAGGAGCCCCGGCAATGAGCACCGGTTGGAGCATTTACGTCATCGCGCTGGTGGTGCTGAACCTGGTCGGCCTCTGGGCCCTCCTCGCCTGGACCAGCCGCCGTCGCCCGGGCGACCCCAAGCCCGAAGACACCAGCCACGTCTGGGACGGTGACATCACCGAGTACAACAAGCCGCTGCCGCGCTGGTGGATCATCGGTTTCTACCTGACCATGGTGTACTCGGTCGCCTACCTGCTGTGGTACCCGGGCCTGGGCAACTTCAAGGGTTTCGGCAACTGGACGTCGGCCGCCGAGCACGACGCGGACAAGGCGAAGCAGGACGCGGTGCTGGCCGAGACCTTCCGTCCCTACGACGGCCGCCCGATCTCCGAGCTCGCCGGCGACCCGCGCGCCGTCGAGCTGGGCCGCGCGATCTTCGCCAACACCTGCGCCACCTGCCACGGCTCGTCCGCGCAGGGCGCGGTGGGCTACCCGAACCTGACCGACGACATCTGGCACTGGGGCGGCTCCGAGGAGCAGATCCTGCAGACCGTGCTCGACGGCCGCGAGGGCGTGATGCCCGAGTGGGGCACGGTGCTCACCGGCATGGGCGGCGAGAACGCCGTGCTCTCGGTGGCCACCTACGTCCGCTCGCTGGCCGGCGAGGTGCCCGAGAACGACTTCTTCGCCGCACAGGGCAAGGGCCTGTACGAAGGCGTCTGCGTGGCCTGCCACGGCATCGACGGCAAGGGCAACCAGGACCTGGGCGCCCCGGACCTGACCGACGGCTACGCCATGTACGGCAACTCCGTGGAGTCGATCATGGAGACCATCCGCAATGGCCGCCACGGCGTCATGCCGGCGCACCGCGACCTGCTGGGCGAGACCCGCTCGCGGCTGGTCGCTTCCTACGTCTGGTCGCTGTCCAGCAACACCGCCGGCCGGGAGCAGTCGCCGGAGGCCCAGTGAGCGCCGCCCCCGGCCCCGGCTTCGACCACCCGCCGCGCCCCATGGCGCAGCGGGTCGGCGCCATCCTGTGGCCCAGCTTCTTCGCCGCGGGCGTGTCGACGATGGTGTTCTCGGCCTTCGTCGACCCGCTCGCGCTGCGTGACATCACCTTCCCCGAGCTGCAGATGAGCCGCAGCCTGGGCTACTCGATCGCCTTCTTCATGTTCTGGGTCGCGACCGCGGCCTCGAGCCTGTTCACCTGGATCCTCCTGCGGCCCTCGAGCCGCTTCAACAGGGCACTCCCCCCGGACAAGCAGTGAGCCGTCGCATTCCCCTGGAGCTGGCCGATGACACCGGCGGCTCGATGTACGTCAGCGAGCGCAAGGTCTATCCGCGCGAGGTCTCCGGCCGCCTGAACACCCTGCGCGTGGCCGCGGTGTTCTGGCTGCTGGGCATGTTCTACGTCTTCCCCTGGCTGCGCTGGGACGGCCGCCAGGCGGTGCTGTTCGACCTGCCGGCGCGCAAGTTCCACGTCTTCGGGCTGACCTTCTGGCCGCAGGACTTCCTGTTCCTGGCGCTGCTGCTGATCATCGCGGCGCTGGCGCTGTTCTTCTTCACCGCCCTGGCCGGACGCCTGTTCTGCGGCTACGCCTGCCCGCAGACGGTGTGGACCGAAGTGTTCCTGTGGATGGAGCGCTGGACCGAGGGCGACCGCAACAAGCGCATGAAGCTCGACGCCGGCCCGTGGACGCGCGAGAAAGTGCTGCGCAAGGGCGCCAAGCACGCGCTGTGGGCGGTGTTCGCCCTGTGGACGGGCTTCACCTTCGTCGGCTTCTTCACCCCGATCACCGAGCTGGGCGCGCGCCTGGTGCCCTTCGAATGGGGCGGCTGGGAAACCTTCTGGGTGCTGTTCTACGCGCTGGCCACCTGGGGCAACGCCGGCTTCCTGCGCGAGCAGGTCTGCAAATACATGTGCCCCTACGCGCGCTTCCAGAGCGCGATGTTCGACCGCAACACCCTGATCATCGCCTACGACCCGATGCGCGGCGAACCGCGCGGCCCGCGCAAGCGCGGCCTGGGCAGCATCGCCGAGCGCGGGCGTGCCCTGCTCGACCAGGTCACCGCCTACGACTACGTGTTCCGCTCGGCGCTGCACCCGACCGCGGCCGACAACCGCGTGCAGGCCGCCGGCACGATCACCCTCGGCGAGGCCGGCCAGGTCGCCGAGCCGCTGCCGAAGTTCGCGCCCGAGGAACTCGGCGACTGCATCGACTGCACCATGTGCGTGCAGGTCTGCCCCACCGGCATCGACATCCGCAACGGCCTGCAGTACGAGTGCATCGCCTGCGGCGCCTGCATCGACGCCTGCGACGCGGTGATGGACAAGATGGGCTTCGAGCGCGGCCTGATCCGCTACAGCACCCAGAACGCCATCGACAGCAAGCCCACCCGCATCGCGCGTCCGCGCGTCTTCGTCTACGGCACCCTGCTGCTGGCGCTGGTCGTGGCCTGGGTGGTCGGCGTGAATACGCGCAGCCCGCTGATCGTCGAGGTGCTGCGCGACCGCAACGCGCTCTATCGCGCGGTCGGCGGCGGCGAGGTCGAGAACGACTACACCATCAAGGTCGTCAACAAGACCGACGACGCGGCCACCTACCGCATCGTCATCGAGGACGTCGCCGCCGGCATCGAGCTGCGCGGCACCGGACTCGACGCCGTGCACGCCGATGCGCAGCAGGTGATCAGCGTCCCGGTGATCGTCGCCGCGCCGGACTCCCTCAAGGGCCGCCAGCCGCTGACCTTCCGCGTCGAGACCGACGACGGCGGGGCCAGCGAGACGGTCGACAGCAGCTTCTTCGGACCGATGTGATGACGGAAGACAAGAAACGCCCTTTCTGGCGCGAGCCGATGATGTGGCTGGTGCTGGGCCTGCCCGCGGCCTCGGTGGTCGCCGGCGTGATCCTGGTGAGCCTCGCGGCGCGCGATTCCAGCGACTCCGTCGGCGACGTGGTCACGCGCACCGCGCAGATCCAGGTCTCCGACCTCAGCCCGGACGCGCGCGCCCGCGACCTGCGCCTGAGCGCGATCGTGCGCGTCGACGAAGGCTTCCTCGAGGTGCTGCCGGTGACCGGCGACTTCGAACGTGGGCAGCCGTTGCGACTCGTGCTGCGCCACCCCGCCCTCGCCGCTTCCGACCTGGAGCTGCGCGCCGA
>JAEWZE010000291.1 GCA_023395465.1 Pseudomonadota bacterium | reverse complement strand
GGCCGGCGGCGCATGACCCCGCCGGCCGCGCGCAGGACCGCGCGCGCGCGCAGCCGCCTGTCGAAGGCCGAGGTGCACGAACTGTTCGCGCGCCTGGCCGAGATCGATCCCGAGCCCACCACCGAGCTCGAATACGGCAGCGCGTTCGAGCTGCTGGTGGCCGTGGTGCTGTCGGCGCAAGCCACCGACGTGGGCGTGAACAAGGCCACGCGGCGGCTGTATCCGGTGGCCAACACGCCGCAGGCGATCCTCGACCTGGGTGAGGAAGCATTGCGCAAGCACATCTCGACCATCGGCCTGTTCAACGCGAAGGCGCGCAACGTGATGGCGCTGTGCCGGATCCTGGTCGAACAGCACGGCGGCGAGGTGCCGCGCACCCGCGAGGCGCTGGAGGCATTGCCGGGCGTGGGCCGCAAGACCGCGAACGTGGTGCTCAACACCATGTTCGGTGAGGGCACGATCGCCGTCGACACCCACATCTTCCGGGTCGCCAACCGCACCGGCCTGGCGCCGGGCAAGGACGTGCGCGCCGTGGAGGATGGACTGATGAAGGTGGTGCCGCAGGAATTCCTGCTCGGCGCCCACCACTGGCTGATCCTGCACGGCCGCTATGTCTGCAAGGCGCGCAAGCCAGACTGCCCGCACTGCGTGATCCGCGACCTGTGCCGCTTCAGGGACAAGACGCCGCCGGCATGACGGCGGCTCGCGGGTCCGCGTGGACCCGGACGGTCCGCCAGCGGATCATTCTTCTCCGCGCTCGGCGGCGGCTTGCGCGGCACGCGCGCGTCGCGGTTGGCGGCAGGCCAGGCGAACGAAGCGATGATCCTGGTGGCCTGCTTCAGATCCTTCTGCAACACGTGGTCGCAGGCCGAGCCCGACCTTGACGCAGCGTGCCGCGCGCGGCCATGCCAGGGTCATGCGCGACCGGCGGAGGCCCGGGATGCACGCCAGGCATCTTGGACATGCCGCGCGGACGGTCGCCCGCCAAGGCCCATTGTCCGACCGGTCGCCGCGGACCGGGGGTCCCTTGAGCCGGGATAGAGAAAAGGGCCCGGGTTTTTCCCAGGCCTTCATCCATCGACACCCGCGACGCCTGCAGGCTTGGGCGTGCACATCGCAAGGCCCTGCGCCTCATCGACCAGGCACCGCCTCCCGCCAGGCGGGCCGGACGTCGCCGACGGCTCAGTCCGCGGCCGCGTAGGAGACCGTGACCTTGGGATCGAGCGGCAACACGGTCTTGCTCGAGAAGCGCTGGTCGTCCGGACCGGTCCAGTTGCAGGTCGATGGTGCCGATTTCGGACCGAGGTAGCACACCGGCCACAGCAGCGTGGAAGCGACCGGCTGGCCGGCGACCTGCTCGGGCGCGAACCGCCACTGGCGCGATGCCGTGGCCGCCGCACCCGCCATCGCGCGGGTCACGCCGCCGGTCGCGGCGTGGATATCGGCATCGCGCACGCTGCCGTCGGCGGACACCTGCAGTCTCAGCACCACCATGCCCTCCTTGCCGGCGAGCTGGTCGCGCATCGGGTACTGCGGTGCGGTCATCGTCGCGAGCGCCGGTCCGGTGGTGGCCGACACCACGCGGTGCCCGCCCAGCGCGGGTTCGTCGACCACCACCCTGAGATAGGTCCGCGTGTTCTCGCCGTCGCGCGCGCTGGCGTCGGGCGCGAACACCCAGTCGCGGATCTCGGCCGCCAGCGCGTCACCCGCTGTACCGGACGCCGTGCCATAGGGTTCGAGACGGTCCAGGCGTCCATCCGCACCGAGGTCGACGGCGAAGGTGTAGACATGCTGGGTCGACTGCGCCGGACCCGACGCGGCAGCCGCGACAGGCAGGGCGAGCGACAGAATCAGGGCAATGGTGGTCCGCATGGTGTGTCTCCCGCGCACACGGCGCTGCAGTAGGCGATGCGGGGATCACACTACGCGCGGCGCCGCAGTGGGTTACACCATGATGACAAACGCTGCCGCGCTTGATGAGCGGTAGCGTTTTGGCGACAGACGGTCGCTAGAGGTGTCGGCCGACCCGGAGCCACTTGGTGGCGACCCATTTTTCGCCTTCCATCACCGGCGCGCCGCCGTGCAGGCTCGCGGTCATCGGGTGCGGGCGATCGTAGGCGAAGAACACCGCATTGCCCTTCACCGCCGCCACTTCGAAGCGCGCATCCGGGAACGTCGTGGCGCCGCCGCGCGCCGGGGTGTTGAGGTACATCACGATCGACGCCACGCGCTGACCGCCGCGCGACAGCGCGACGTGAGCGCCCGGGCGCCCGGGGTCGAAGTAGTCGTAATGCGGCCTGTACTGCGCGCCGGGGCCGTAGCGCAGCAGCTGCAACCCCTCGCCGTTTTCCAGCGGCCAGTCCACCAGGCTCGCCAGGCGCTGCTCGATCCGCCCGCATAGCGCGTTCTCGCCCCTGCGGAAGAACGTGCCCTGGCTGGTGCGCGCCTCGTGCGGCTCGTCCGCCCCGCTATCGGGATTGAACACCGACGAGGGCCGCAGCCGTTCGCGACCCATGGCGACCAGCGCGTCGCACTCCTCCTCCGACAGCACGTTGCCGAAAACCACCACCCGCGGGTGCAGCATGTTGGCCAGCACCACGACCTGGCGGTCGCCGGCGTCGATCAGCGACGGGCCGTTCATCTCCACCGGACACGGGACCTTCTCCGGCGGCGGCAGGTCGTGGCTGCGGGCGTGTTCGGCCAGATGGGCGCGCATCGCCTGTTCGAGTGCGGCGACCGCATCGTCCTCCTCCCAGCCGCGCCCGACCATCGCGGCCACGACGTCCCCGGGCGAGGCACCGGACTGCACTTGGCCCAGCAGCCACTGCAGCGCCGCCGCGTCGATCCGCAGCGCATCGTCGTTCCGATCACTCTTCTGTACGTCCATCGCGCAAGCAGGCCCGCACAACATGACAGCGCGATGACACGCGTCGCGCACCTGCAATCCGGCGCGCGCATGACGGCCTGCGACAAGCCGTCGCATGGCTGCAAGAAAGCTGTCACCGAACGGACCTATCTTCACGCCCGATTCACCGGAACGCAGCGGTGCCGTCCCGTGCGACGGAACTGGGGCCGCGGTTCCACTGCTGCGTCTGCAGTCCATTCCTTCCGGAGACCCACAGATGTCCATGCGCCACAGTTCCAAGGCCCTGCTCATGACGTTCGGCGCGGTGCTCGCCCTCACCGCCTGCGGTGGCGGCGCCGATCGCGTCGCGTCGCCTGGCGAAGGCGCCTTCCCGCCGCCGCCCACCACGCCTCCTCCGCCGCCGCCGACCACGCCGCCGCCCCCGCCGCCGCCGAGCGACGGTCCGGCAGCCGACTGCCCCGAGGGTTTTGCCAACATCGGCACCGTGGCCGACGGCAGCCTGCGTGCCTGCCGCCTGCCCGAGCGCGTGGTCGGCAACTTCGTGATCCCGCAGCGCGACGGCACGGTCTACGCGATCAGCGGCCGCGTCGCCGTCGGCGACGACCGTGGCGGCGATGCGAATGCGCCGGTGGCCGGCGCCCAGCAGGGCATCCTCACGATCGAGCCGGGCGTGACCCTGTACGGCTCCGCCGGCGCCGACCTGCTGGTCATCAACCGCGGTTCGCAGATCTACGCCGAAGGCACGGCCGACAACCCGATCACGCTCACCGCGCGCGCCGACATCGAGGGCGAAACCGGCCAGGACTCGATCGGCCTGTGGGGTGGCCTGGTGCTGCTCGGCCGCGCGCCGATCAACGCCTGCCCGGGTGAAACCGTCTCCGGCACCCCGCAGTGCCAGGAGCAGATCGAAGGTACCGACGGCTTCTACGGCGGCAACGCGCCACGCGACAACTCCGGCGTGGTGAAGTACCTGCGGGTGAAGCATTCGGGCTTCGAGGTCACCGCCAACAACGAACTCAACGGCATCACCCTGGGCGGCGTCGGCGACGGCACCCTGTTCGAGTACGTGCAGGTGCACAACAGCTCCGACGACGGCATCGAGTTCTTCGGTGGCACGGTCAACGGCCGCTACATCGTGGTCACCGGCGCCGACGACGACAGCCTCGACACCGACACCGGCTGGGAGGGCGCGCTGCAGTTCGGCGTCGTCATCCAGCGCGCCGGTGGCGGCGACCGCATGAACGAGTGGTCGTCCATCCGCCGTGAGCCGTACTCCAACCCCAAGGTCGCCAACTTCACCTACGTCGGCCGCGCCGGCGGCGGCGCCGCGATCACCCTCAACCAGGGCACCCAGGCCGAGTTCTACAACACGGTGGTCACGCGCACGGCCGGCGGCACGGACGCGGGCACCCAGTGCCTGAGCATCTCCGACGAAAACACCACCGGCACGTTCGGCTCGGTGTTCTTCTCCTGCCCGACCGCGTTCGCGGACCAGCGCGCACAGGCTGCCTTCGAGGCCGGCACCGGCAACTCGACCGGCACCTCGACGCTCGCCAACGTGTTCGTCAACGGCGCCAACGAAACCGCGGTCGCGGCCTTCCAGGGCCTGGTCGGCGTCGACAGCTTCTTCCAGCAGGTGGACTACATCGGCGGCGTGCGCAACGCCTCCGACACCTGGTGGCAGGGCTGGACCTGCGGCCTGTCGGCCGACACGCCCTGCTGAGCGGGCTGACGCCTCGCAACGGGGGGCGGCCGTCGCGGCCGCCCCTTCCTGCATGACGCCCCGCATCGCCCCCGCAGCCGAAGGTCCAACCATGACACGCTATCCGACACGCAGCGGCCTGTCCGTCGCGATCACCGCCCTCCTCACCTGCCAAGGCGCGTGGGCCCAGCAACCCGAGTCGCCGGGCGGGCACGCCAGCGTCCCGCCGCAGGCGACCATCGTCTACGCCACCATCGCGCAGGCCGCGCCCGCCTCTGCCGCCCAGCAGGCCGCCGCCCAGCCGGCGCAGCTCGATGCGGTGGAAGTGCGCGGCGAGTACATCCCCGAGCCGATGCTGCAGACGGCGGAGGTCGCCTCCTTCATCACCCGCGAGGACTTCGAGCGCACCGGCGACGACGACGCGGCCGCGGCGCTGCAGCGCGTGTCCGGAGTGAGCATCGTGGGCGACAAGTTCGTCTACGTCCGCGGCCTGGGCGAACGCTACTCCTCGGCGCTGCTCAACGGCTCGCCGCTGCCGAGTCCGGAGCCGATGCAGCGCGTGGTGCCGCTGGACCTGTTCCCGGCCGAGGTCCTGCAGGGCATGACCGTGCAGAAGACCTATTCGGTGAAGTACCCGGGCGAGTTCGGCGGCGGCGTCGTCGACCTGCAGTCGCTGACCATCCCCGACGAGCCGTTCTTCAAGCTCAGCGTGGGCGGCGGCGGCAACAGCGCGACCACCGGCGAGAAGGGTCTGACCTACTACGGCTCCGAAGACGACTGGTCGGGCTACGACGATGGCACGCGCAAGATGCCGCGCGAGCTGCAGGATGCCATCGCCACCGGCCGGCGGGTCGACCTCGGCAACTTCAGCCGCGAGGACATCCGCCGGATCGGGCGCAGCTTCCAGAACGCCAACCTCAACCTGCTGCAGGAAAAGAACAGCATCGATCCGGACGCCAACGTCGGCTTCAGCGCAGGCTACTCGGTCGAGATGGGCGACGACGCGCGCATGGGCGTGATCGCGGTGGCCGGTTTCGAGAACGAATGGCGCACCCAGTTCGGCGACCAGGAGCAGGGCTTCTTCGTCGGCGACGTGCTCGAATACGACTCGGACTACGAGTTCCTCTCCACCCAGAACAATGCGCGGACCAACGCCCTGCTGGGAATCGGCTACGAGTGGGGCCGCCACCGGATCGGCCTGAACACCCTGTACGTGCACGACACGATCAAGGAAGCACGCAGCCGTTCCGGCGTCGACAACCTGGCCGGGTTCGGGGTGCGCGACGACTACACCGAATGGTTCGAGCGCGAGATGCTCAACCACCAGCTCAGCGGTTCGCATGCGTTCGGCGAGTACGACGACCTGAAGATCGAGTGGCGCGCCGCCGTGGCCCGCGCCACGCGTGACGTGCCCTACGAGAAGGGTATCCGCTACGAGAACGTCGACGGCTACTGGTCGCACGACGCCTCCCGCGTGCAGAACTACACCCGCTTCAGCGCGGTCGAGGACGAGGTCGCCAGCGGCGGCGTCGACATCACCTGGCGCCTGCCCATCGAGCGCGACCTCACGCTCAGCACCGGCGCCTCGTACATGGACAACGACCGCGGCGCATGGTCGCGCGAGTTCAGGTTCCTTGCGCTCGACGGCCCGCTGCCGTTCTACAACCGCTACCAGCGTCCCGATTTCCTGTTCTCCGACTACAACCTGAGCCAGGACCTGCTCCGCGTGCGCGAGACCACGGGCAGCTTCGGTGCCGCGGCTTACGACGCCACGCTCAAGGTGCTCGGCGCCTACGCACAGCTGGAGGGCGAGATCGGACCGAACCTCCGTGCCACGCTGGGCGTGCGTTACGAGGAGGCGACCCAGGCCGTGCATCCGTACGACATCTTCACCGGTGTCCGCCAGCCGGGTCCTGCACCGCTGCGCAACGACTATTTCCTGCCCGCGCTCACCCTGACCTGGAACATCGCCGAGAACCGGCAGTTGCGCCTGGGCGCCTCGCAGACGATCGCACGTCCGCAGTTTCGCGAAATGGCGCCGCAGCAGTACACCGATCCCGACAGCGACCGCCTGTTCACCGGCAACCCGTGGCTGGTCGACAGCGAGTTGACCAACTTCGACGCGCGCTACGAATGGTTCTTCGGCTCGGGCGAATACTTCACCGCGGGACTGTTCTACAAGCTGATCGACAAGCCGATCGAATCGAACGTCAATTTCGCCGGCGGCACCACCTTCCAGAGCTTCCTCAACGCACCCGAGGCCACGGTCTACGGCGCCGAGCTGGAGTTCAAGAAGTACTTCGACACCGACATCGGCGCCGACTGGTGGGCGGGCAACCGTCTGTACCTGGCCAGCAACTACACCTGGACCCGGTCCGAGGTGAACGCGGACGACGACGACACGGTACAGCCGTACGGCTTCGCCACTCCGGTGGATGCGCGCCTGTTCGTGCGCGACGGCAGCGTGCTGCAGGGCCAGTCCGAGCACATCGCCAATCTCCAGCTGGGGGTCGAGAACGAGGGCCAGGGCCTGCAGGCCACGCTGATCGCCAACTACGTCAGCGAGCGCGTCTCCGCGCGCGGACGTCCGGGACAGCCGGACTACATGGAAGAACCCGGCGCAACCCTGGACTTCGTGCTGCGCAAGACCATGCGCTTCGGCGAGCGTCCGGTGACGATCGGTTTTGCCGCCCGCAACCTCCTGGACACCGAGTTCCACGAATACCAGGAACGCGCCGGCCAGCAGGTCCACATCCGGCGCTACGAGCCCGGCGTGTCCTACTCGGTGAGCCTGTCGACCGAGTTCTGAGGGATCGCCTTCCCCCCTCCCGCCGCAGCGGGAGGGGGAGGCGGAAGCTCCGCCGGCGGCGCGCGTCGTGCGCGGTTTCGCCCCGAACAGGGACTCCGGTGTCGCATCGCCTGTCCAGGAAAGAGGTCCGGCCCGAGGTCATCCCTGGGCCACGCACGCGCCCTCCGGCCTTGCCGGGCCCAAGACGTCCGCAGTCGAGGGATGCAACCCTGGTCGTCCACGCCACGGAGCGACCTCCCTACGGTCGCCCCCTGACGTCAACACGCGTCGTGCGACACCTCGATGGGCGGGAAGCGAACAACCGTAACGCCGCAAAGCAGCGGGAATTCGCATCCGTTCTTGCAGCAGTCCGACACAAATGTGTCAACTGAAATTCTGCTGCAACAAAACTTTCGCATGCTGTCGCAACGGCGCCGCACCCGCGCCATGACGCCCGACACGTGCCCGCATTCCCCTTCCTCCGTGAGCCCCATGTGTTGCTAGCCAGGCTTGGCGGCGCCGACACGCTGGTCCGCGCCGCGGAAGTCGCGATCGTGGTGTTGCTGGCGTTCCAGACGGCCCGGCTGGCCTGGCTGCTGTTGCCGCCTGTCGCCCTCGGTACGCCGCCATCCGTCGATGCCGGTGCGGCCGCATCGCGTCCCGACCGTCTCGTCATCGATGCCTTCCATCCGGGCAGCGGCACGATGGCGGCCACCGCCGATGCCTCCGGCCTGCGCCTGTTCGCACTGCGTACCGACCGCGCGGGCGGCAGCGCCATCATCGCCGGCGAAGGGGGCCCGCAGCGTTCCCATTCCGTGGGCGACGAGGTCGCACCGGGCGTGGTCCTGGCCGAGGTGCACGCCGATCACGCGGTCCTGAACGCAGGCGGACGCCGCAGCCGGCTCTCCTTCCCCGCGCAGGGGAACCCGGGAACCCGCTCCGTCGCAGCGCCACCGCAAGGCGCGGATCTCCCGCCACCGCCACCGCCAACTCCGTCCGGCACGGCGACCGCGCCGATCGATCCGGCCCGCCTGCTTGCCCAGACCGGGCTGACGCCGGTCGAATCCGGTGGCCGTGTCTCCGGCTACACCGTGGTCCCGCGCGGCGACGGCGCAGTACTGCGCCAGGCCGGCCTGCAGGCGGGCGACGTGCTGCTGTCGGTCAACGGCCAGGAACTGACTCCCGAGCGCTACGCGGAACTCGGCGACAGCCTCGCCGGCGCCGCCACCATCACCCTCACCTACCGGCGCGACGGCCAGGTCCGGACCGCGACCCTGCAGGCAACCACACCGTGAACCAGCGATTCCTCTCCGCCGCACTCGCGTTCGCCCTGCTGCTGCAGCCAGCGCCCTTCGCCTTCGCCCAGGCCGGCGCCGGGGTGACGGCGCGCGATGCCGACATCCGCGCCTTCATCCAGGACGTCGCCCGCGCCACCGGCACCACCTTCATCATCGACCAGTCCGTCCAGGGCAGCGTCAACATCACCCGCGACGTGGCGATGGACGAGGCCGAGCTGCTGGGCGTGCTGCTGGCGGTGCTGCGCGCCAACGCACTGGTGGCCGTGCCGGCCGGACCCGGCGCCTACCGCGTCGTACCCGACACCGCGGCCGCGCAGCTGCCCGGCGGCGGCCTCGGCGGCTCCGGCTTCACGACCCAGGTGCTGCCGCTGTCGAGCGTCGACGCGCGCGTCGCCGCCGAGACGCTCAAGCCGCTGGTGGGCCGCGGTGGCGTCGTGGTGCCGACGCCACAGGGCAACGCGCTGCTGATCGCCGACCACGCCGACAACCTCCGCCGCATCCGCGGCCTGGTGTCGCAGATCGACAGCGACACCGCGGGCATCGACACGGTCACCCTGCGCAACAGTTCGGCGCGCGAGGTCGCGGCCACCGTCAACCAGCTGTTCGGTGGCGGCGAAGGCCGCGGCGGCCAGCTCTCGATCCAGCCGGTGGAGGGCAGCAACTCGATCGTGGTCCGCGGGGCGCCCACGGCGGTGCAGCGCGTCGTGCAGACCATCCTCGAACTCGACCGTCGCGCCGAGCGCACCGGCGGAGTGCGCGTGGTGCGGCTGCAGCACGCCAGCGCCGAGCAGCTGCTGCCGGTGCTGCAGCAACTGGTCGGGCAGTCACCCGACGGCGACGACGGCGCGGGCACGGTCGCCGCGAGCGCGGTCGCCCCCGATGCCGCGGCCGCGCAGCTGATCACCGCCGTGCCCGGCAAGCGGCCGACCATCGTCCGCTATCCCGGTTCGAACTCGCTGATCATCAACGCAGATCCCGAGACCCAGCGCCTGCTGGTGGACGTGATCACCCAGCTCGACACCCGGCGCGAACAGGTGCTGGTCGAAGCGATCGTGGTCGAGATCTCCGACAACGCCGCGCGCCGCCTCGGTGCGCAGCTGCTGGTCGCAGGCAAGGAAGGCAGCAACATCCCCTTCCTCGCCACCCAGCATCCGGGCGCCGGCACCGGCATCATGCCGCTGGCCGGCGCCTGGTACGCCGAACAGCAGCGGCGCAATGGCGAAGAGGCCGACGCGGACAGCGCGCTGGAGCTCGCCCGCCGCGCGGCGATGCAGTCGCTGCTGGGCATCAACGGTGCGCTTGCCGGCATCGCCGGCAGCAACGACAACGCGACCTTCGGCCTGATCATCGATGCGGTGAACAGCGACACGGCGTCCAACCTGCTGTCCACGCCCTCGATCCTGACCCTGGACAACGAGGAAGCGCGGATCCTGGTCGGCCAGGAGGTGCCCACCACCACCGGCGAGGTGCTCGGCGACAGCAACAGCAATCCTTTCCGCACCATCCAGCGCCAGGACGTCGGCATCCAGCTCGAGGTGACGCCGCAGATCAACGCCGGCGGCGGCATCACCCTGACCCTGCGGCAGGAAGTGTCGTCGATCGCCGGGCCGGTCAGCGACGACTTCGCCGAACTGGTGCTCAACAAGCGCGAGGTCGAGACCCGGGTCCTCGTGGACGACGGCGAGATCGTCGCCCTCGGCGGACTGCTCGACCAGAACGACCGCAACACCCTATCCAAGGTGCCGCTGCTCGGCGACATCCCGATCGTCGGCCACCTGTTCCGTCACAGGTCGCGATCGCGCGACAAGACCAACCTGATGGTGTTCATCCGTCCCACCATCGTGCGCAGCGCCGCGGACGCCCAGGCCATGAGCGCCGATCGCTACGGCTACATGCGCAGCCAGCTTCCGGTGATGGGCGAGCGCGAGAACGCGCTGGACGAACTGGTGCGCAGCTACCTGCGCACCACGCCACCGGCGGCCCCCGTGCGTGCCCCGGCAGGCAGCCCAACGGCGCCGCAGGCCATCATCCCCGCGCCGGCAGCGACCGGCAGCGACGCGACACGATGAGCACGCCCCTGCCCGCCTTCGCCTACGCCTTCGCCAGGCACCAGGGCGTGGTGCTGCTGGCGCTCGGCGCGCGGGCGCGCGTCGGATTGCGCGAGGATGCGGATCCGGTCGCGCTGCTGGAGGCGCGGCGCAGCCTCGGCGTCGAGCTCGACGTGGAGGTGCTGCCGCGCGCGCTGTTCGACCGTCGCCTGTCCGAACTCTATGCCGACGCGACGCTGGCCGGCGGCGCGAGCGAGCTGGACCTCGCCGGCGATCTCGACGCGCTGGCCAGCGACATCCCGGCCACCGCCGACCTGCTCGATGCCCGCGACGACGCGCCGGTCATCCGCCTGATCAACGGCCTGATCGCGGAAGCCGCGCGTATCGGCGCCTCGGACGTCCACATCGAACCGTTCGACTCGGCGCTGGTGGTGCGCATGCGCGTAGACGGCGTGATGCGCGAGGCGCTGCGCCTTCCCGGGCGCATCGCGCCGCTGCTGGTCTCGCGGGTCAAGGTGATGGCGCGCCTGGACATCGCCGAGAAGCGGCTGCCGCAGGATGGCCGCATCGGCGTCTCGATGGGCAACAAGGCGCTCGACGTGCGCGTGTCGACACTGCCCGCGCGCGGTGGCGAACGCGTGGTGCTGCGCATCCTCGACAAGGACCTGGGCACGCTGACGCTCGAGGCCCTGGGCATGCAGCCGGACGTGCTCGATGCGCTGCGGCGCGCGTTGCGGGTGCCCAACGGCATCGTCCTGGTCACCGGCCCCACCGGTGCCGGCAAGACGACAACCCTGTACGCCGCGCTGGCCTCGCTCAACGATGGCCGGCGCAACATCCTCACCGTCGAGGATCCGGTCGAGTACGCCATCGACGGGGTCGGCCAGACCCAGGTCAACGCGCGCGTGGGCATGAGCTTCGCCGCCGGCCTGCGGGCGATCCTGCGCCAGGATCCCGACGTGGTCATGGTCGGCGAGGTGCGCGATCCGGAAACCGCGCAGATCGCGGTCCAGGCCAGCCTCACCGGCCACCTGGTGCTGTCGACCGTGCACACCAACGACGCCCCCGGCGCGGTGACGCGGCTGCGCGACATGGGCATTGAACCCTTCCTGCTGGCGTCGAGCCTGCGCCTGGTGCTCGCGCAACGCCTGCTGCGGCGGCTGTGCACGGATTGCCGCCAGCCGATGGACGCCGATCCGGCCGCGGCCGCGCTGCTCGGCGATGCCGCCGCGGGCGCCACGCTGTATCGCGCCACCGGCTGCGCGCAGTGCAGCCACACCGGCTATGCCGGGCGCATGGGCATCCACGAGGCGCTGGAAGTGGACGAGCGCATGCGCCAGCTGATCGGCGCCGGCGCGGACGAGGACGCACTGGCCGAGGCCGCGTTCGCGCGTCGTGGCCGCCTCGGCGATGCCGCGCGTGCGGCCGTGCTGCGCGGGCAGACCACGCTCGAGGAAGCCATGCGCATCACCCGCCAGGAGCTGCAGGACCATGGCGGCGTTTGAATATTCGGCGCTCGATGTCCACGGGCGCAGTCGCGAGGGCGTGCTCGATGCCGGCAACGCGGCGGACGCGCGGCGCCTGCTGCAGGGCCGCAGACTGCTGCCGGTACGGGTCGAGCCTGCGACCGCCCGCTCCGGACAGGCCTCGCGCGGCCGCGGCCGCTTCGGCGCCAAGGACCTGACCCTGCTCACCCGCCAGCTCGCCACGCTGGTGGCGGTGGCGCCGCTGGAGGAAGCGCTGCGCACCATCGGGAGCCAGTCCGAGCGCGCGCCGGTTCGGCGCGTGGTGATGGCGATCCACGCGCGCCTGGTCGAGGGCTTCCGCCTGTCCGACGCCATGGCCTGCGAGCCGCGCGCGTTCCCGCCGCTGTACCGCGCCATGGTGGCGGCCGGCGAAGGCACCGGCGCGCTGCCGGCGATCCTCGAGCGCCTGGCCGACCTGCACGAACGCGACCAGCAGGTCCGCGGCAAGCTGGTCTCCGCGCTGGTGTACCCGGCCGCGCTGGCCGGCACCGCGGTGCTGGTGGTGATCGCCCTGATGATGTTCGTGGTGCCGAAGGTGGTCGAACAGTTCGAGTCGATGGGGCGCGAACTGCCGCTGCTGACCCGCATCGTCATCGGCGTGTCCGAGGCGCTGGCGACCTGGTGGCTGCCGATGCTGGCGCTGCTGGCCGCGGCCGTGTTCGCCGCCACGCGCCTGCTGCGCCGGCCGGACGTGCGCCGCGGCGTCGACGCGGCACTGCTGCGCCTGCCGCTGCTCGGCCGCCTGTTGCGCGACGTGCACGCCGCGCGCATGGCACGCATGTTGGCCACGATGTCCGACAGCGGCCTGCCCCTGATCGAAGGCCTGGCGATCACCGCACGCACGGTCGGCAACACGGTCCTGCGCGAGGCCACGGAGACGATGGTCGGGGTGATCCGCGAGGGCGGCAGCCTGTCGAACGCGATGAAGCGCGCTGCGGTCTTCCCGCCGACGCTGCTGTACATGGCCACCAGCGGCGAGGACAGCGGCCGGCTGGCACCGATGCTCGACCGGGCCGCCGACTACCTCGAACGCGAGTTCAACACCTTCACCACGGCGGCGATGAGCCTGCTCGAACCCCTGATCATCATCGTGCTGGGCGCGATGGTGGCGGTGATCGTGCTCGCCATCCTGCTGCCCATCCTGCAGTTCAACGCCCTCGTGGCCGGATGACCCGGAGTCGCCCATGCACCGCAACCCCCGCTCGTTCCCCCGCCGCGACGCCGCCGGCTTCACCCTGGTCGAGCTGATGGTGGCGATCGTCATCATCGGCCTGCTGTCGACGGTGGTGATGATCAACGTCATGCCCAGCCAGGACCGCGCCATGGTCGAGAAGGCCCGCGCCGACATCGCCGTGCTGGAGCAGGCGCTGGAGACCTACCGCCTCGACAACCTGGCCTACCCGGCCACCGCGCAGGGTCTCGACGCACTCCTCGAGGCGCCGTCCGGCCTCGCGCGCCCGGAGCGCTACCGCAAGGGCGGCTACATCCGCCGCCTGCCGGAGGATCCGTGGGGCAACGCCTACCAGTACCGCCAGCCCGGCCGCAGCGGCGGCTTCGACGTCTACTCCTTCGGTGCCGACGGCGCCGAGGGCGGCGACGGCGACGACGCCGACATCGGCAACTGGCGCTGAGCTCCGGCGATGCGCCGCACGCGCGGATTCACCCTGGTCGAGCTGATGGTGGCGCTGGCCGTCATCGGCCTGGCCGGCGCCACGGTCGCGCTGACCCTGCCGTCCGGCGACGACGTGCTGGCAAGGGAAGCGGAAGTCTTCGCCGCGCGCCTGGCCCACGCGCGCGACGAGGCGATCCTGGGGATGCGCACGGTGGAAGTCGCGGTGACGGCGTCCGGCTACGGCTTCTCCCGCCGGCGCTTCGACGGATGGCAGCCGCTGGAAGGCCGCGACTTCGCCAGCGTCGAGTGGCAGCCCGGCACCAGCCCGCGGCTGCCCCGCAGCGACGCACGGCTGGCGTTCCGTTTCGATCCGACCGGGGCGACGGAGCCCGCGACGCTGGTGCTGCTGCGCGAGGGTCGCAGTGCGCGCGTGTCGGTCGATGGCGGCGGCAAGGTGGCGATCGATGCGCCCGTGCGCTGACCGGGGAATGGCCGAGCAGCGTGGCGTCCGCAGGCGCGCCCGCCGCCGCCGACCTGCCGGCTTCACGCTGATCGAGATGCTGGTGGCGCTGGCCGTGTTCGCGCTCGCCGTGCTCGGACTGCTGAACCTCGCGGGCGAGAGCACGCGCACCGCGATGGCGATCGAGGAGCGCATGCTGGCTGCGGTCGTGGCCGACAACATCGCGGTCGAAGCCGCGGTCCTGGACGTGCGTACGCTCGGCGACGCCACCGGCGGCAGCGAGCAAGCAGGAGGCCGCGAGTGGCACTGGACACGCGCGGTCGTCCCCACCGCCGATCCGTCCCTGCTGCGCGTGGACATCCGGGTGTCGCCGCCCGGGGAAACGCGCGTGGCGGCCGAGGTCGCGCTGTTCCGGAGCGCGCCCCGATGATCCCGGCGCGCCGCCGTGCCCGCCTCGACCGCCGGGCGGCCGCGCCGCACGCACGCGGCGGCGGCTTCACCCTGCTCGAGGTCATGGTCGCGCTGGCGCTGTTCGGCCTGGTCGCCGCCGCAGGGGTCGCCGTGATGGCCTACGCCGCCGACAGCCAGCAGATCCTGCGCGAACGCATGGCGCGGCTGGGCGAGTTCCAGCGCGCGCGCGCCCTGCTCCGCACCGACCTGTCGCAGGCAGCCGTACGCCTGGTACGTCGCGCCGACGGCAGCAGCAGTCGCGACGCTTTCGTCGGCGGCCGTCCCGGCGAATCCGGGCCGCTGTTCGCGTTCGTGCGCCGCGGCCGCGAGAACCCCGAGGCCGCCGCGCGCGCATCGCTGGAATACGTCGAATACCGCATCGTCGATGGCCGCCTGGAGCGCAGCGCGCGCGCAGCGGTCGACGGCGCCACGCCACCACCCGCACGTGTGCTGCTCGACGGCGTCACCCGCGCGCGCGTGGCCTACCTCGAACGGGGTGCCTGGAACGACGGCTGGCAGGGCGGCGCAACGGCGCTGCCGGAAGCCGTGGAACTGGAGCTGGACCTGGAGGCGATCGGTCGCGTGCGCCAGCGCTTCCTCCTGCCGGGGGCCACGCGGTGAGCGGCGGAGACACCCGCGGCATGCGCATCGCCCGCGCGCGACCGCCCCGCGGCGCGCTGTGGACGCAGGCCGGCGCCGCGCTGCTGACCGTGCTGCTGCTGGTGGCGGTGATGAGCGTGCTGCTGGTCGGCGTGCTGGACGACATCCGCTTCGGCCTGCGTCGCACCGGCAATGCGCAAGCCATGACCCAGGCACAGTGGTATGCACTGGGCAGCGAAGAGCTGGCGCGCGCGCGGATCCGCCAGCTCGACCACGGCGACGGACGCACCACGCTCGACGGCGGCTGGAACGGCCGCCCGTTCGTGTTCCCGATCGACGGCGGCGTGATGCGCATCCGCCTGGACGACGCGAGCGCCTGCTTCAACCTCAACAGCGTGGTCGACGGCGCCGTCGGCCAATGGTCGCGGCGGGAGGCAGGCGTGCACCAGTACGTGGCGCTCCTGCGTGCACTGGAGTTCACGCCCGTGCAGGCCGATGCGATGGCCAGCGCGCTGGTCGACTGGATCGACAGCGACCAGTTGCCCTCGCCGGACGGCGCGGAGGATGCCCGCTATGCCAGTCGCGATCCGGGCTATCGCACCTCCGGCGTGCTGCTGGCGGAAGCGAGCGAACTGCGCGCGATCGCCGGCCACGACGCCGCCGCCTACGCGCGCCTGCGGCCGCACGTCTGCGCGCAGCCGGACAACGCGCTCTCGCCGCTCAAC
Source organism: Pseudomonadota bacterium (assembly GCA_023395465.1). GTDB lineage: Bacteria > Pseudomonadota > Gammaproteobacteria > Xanthomonadales > Xanthomonadaceae > Luteimonas. The sequence continues at coordinate 13,527 of JAEWZE010000291.1, read as the reverse complement.
GTCAACACGCTCGAGCCGGAAGACGCGCCGATGCTGGCGATGCTCGGCGACAACGCGTTCGACCTGGCCGCCGCACGGCGGGTGATCGCGAGCCGGCCTGCCGGCGGCTGGACCGATCTCGCCGCATTCTCCCGGGCGGTTGCCGTGCCCCTGCCCGATCACGTGCTGCAGCAGGTGCGCCTGCGGACGCGCTACTTCGCGCTGCGTACGGAAGTCGAATACGAAGGCGCCGAGGTCATCCTGAGCGCGCTGCTGGACAGCGATTCCACTGGTGACGTGCGCCTCGTCGCACGGCGATGGACACACGACGAATGAGCCACCGCATCCTCCTGCTCCCGGCCGACGACACCGCCGCGGCCACGCTGCTCGACCTCGACGGGAACGGCGGCGTGCTGGCACGCACCGTCCTTCCGCCGGGGACGCCGGCGCCCCCGCGCCCAGACGCGACGCGTACCGTGCTGGTGGTGCCGGGCACGGCGGTGCGCATCGACCGCCTCGAACTGTCCGCGCACAGCGCGGCGCAGGCACAGGCCGCCGCCCGCACCTTGCTGGCCGCGCGCCTGGCGCGCGTCGAGCAGCCGCACGTGGCGCTCGACGGTGCGACTGCAACTGCGGCTGCCGGTGCGGATCACGTGCGCACGGTGGCCGCGGTCGACGCGGGCTGCTTGCGCGCGTGGCTCGAGCGCGCCGCGGCCTTTGGCCTGGTGGTCGACGCCGCGGTCCCGGAACAGCTGCTGCTGCCGCTGCCCGACGACCCCGGCGTCGTGCACGTACTCGATGCGGGCGATCGCTGGCTGGTGCGCGGCGATGGCCTGGCCTTCGTCGCCGAACCGGCGCTTGCGGCGCAGGTGCTCGGAGATCGCCCGCGCGCGCCGCTCGAGGGCGACCTGGAACGCTGCGCCGCCGGCGCCCGGCAGCCCGTGGTCGACCTGTTGCAGGGCGAATTCCTGCCAGACTCCAAACGCGCGCGGCCGGCCAGCCGGCGACGGCTGGCGTGGCTGGGGATCGTGCTGCTGGCCTCGCCGCTGCTGCTGGTCGCGGCGCAGGCGCTGCGGCTGGAGCTGGCCGCGCGCGCACTGGAAGCGCGGGCCGCCGCCGTGATCGCGGACGCCCTTCCGGTCGCAGGCGCCGCGCAGGCGGAGCAGGCCGCTCCGCTCCAGCAGCGGTTGCAGGCCGCACGCGAACCGCGCGCCTTCGCCGCCGCTACCGGCGCGCTGTTCGCCGCGGTCGCTGCGCGGCCCGGGCTGCACCTGGTCGAACTCGAATACCAGCGCGGCGACCGCCTGCGGGCGATCCTCGCCCATCCCGGCGCCGATGACCTTGAAGCGGTGCGCGCCGCCCTCGCCGGCGAGGGCTGGCGACTGGTCGAGGGCGGCAGCCGCGACGCGACCGGCGGCCTGCGCACCGCCATCTCCCTGGAGCCGGACGCATGACCCCCGCCCCCCGGTTCTTCGCCTGGTGGCACGCCCGGGCGCCACGTGAACGCGCGATGCTGGCCGTGATGGGCGCCATGCTCGCGGCCTTCGCCTGGTGGTACGGCCTGCTGTGGCCGCTGCGCGTCCTTGCCGACGCCGCCGGCGAACGCTACGACCGCGCGGTCGCCACGCTGCAGACCGCCCGGGCGGAGGCGGCGGCACTCGCGACCGGCACCGGCGGCCGCCTCAGGGCGACGCCCCGGGGCGAGGCGCTGCAGCACCACGTGCTGGACAGTGCGCGCGTTGCCGGCCTGGCGCCCAGCCGCCAGCGCACCGCGGCCGATGGCAGCTTCGTGCTCGACTTCGAGCGGGTGGCCTCGCCGGCGCTGTTCGGCTGGCTGGGGGAACTGGCAGGCGGTGGCCTGGCGCCGTCGTCGCTGCGGGTGGAAGCCGTCGATGGCCGGCTGCGCGCCGAGGTCGGCTTCGCCGGAGCGGCGCCATGAGCGGGCGTCGCCTGGGCCTGTGGTTCGCGGCTGCGCTGGCCTCGGGCCTGCTGCTGTTCGTGCCCCTGCAACTGGTGCTGCCACGGCTGTCGCTGCCACCCGCACTCTCCGCCACCGGCGTCGACGGCCACCTGTGGCGCGGACGCCTGCGGCAGGCCCGCTGGCAGTCGGCACCGCTGGGAGATGTGCGACTGGGACTGTCGCCACTGCCGCTGCTGGCCGGGCGCCGGCAACTGTGGCTGCAAGGGCAGGACGCGGCGCTCTTCCTGCACAGCGGACGCCTGCGCGGCATCGAACGCGCCAGCGGGGTGGTGCCGCTCCCGGCCCCGTCAGGACTGTCGCTGCGCGCATCGCTGGAGAACGCCGGCCTGCTGTTCGACGACGACGGCTGCCGCGAGGCCGGCGGTCGCGTGCGGATGGAACTGGCCGTCGCCGACGAGGCCCTGCCACCGGTGATCCTCGCGGGGAGTCCCGAATGCGCTGGGCGCAAGGGCGTGCTCGCCCTCGTGCCCGAGCAGGCGAGCGGCGCCTTGCAGGTCGAAGCGAGCTTCGAGGTCGACAGCGACGGCCGCTATCGCCTGCAGTCGCTTGCGCGCAGCGACGATCCCGCGCTGCGCGCGTCGCTGCTCGCCGCCGGCTTCCAGCAGGCGCCGGGCGGCTTCAGCCGCGTCGACTCCGGCAGCTTCGGCGACTGAGCGGGCGCCTGCCGCCTGCACGATGCCGGCAGGCGGCCCGCGCCGCGAACCGCCGGCCGCGCCGGGAGGTGCGTCGGCGACGCCGTCAGAACGCGAACTGCGTACGCAAGGCGTACTGCCCGGTCGCGTCGCCAGTGAAGCCGTTGTCGCCGCGGGTGTAGTTGAACATGAAGCGCAGCGCCGGATTGGCGTAATAGTTCACGCCCAGCAGCCAGCTGGTCACGTCGAGACCGGCGACATCCTTGTTCTCGATCGCGTCGTAGCGCGCGGTCAGCTCCCAGAGTCCCCTGCCGGCGACCGGAGCCGAACCGAACACGCCGGTCGCGGCCTTGTACGGCTTGTGGCCGCCGTTGAGGTGCCAGCTGCCCTGCAGGTACCACGTGGCCACGTCCTGGTCGGGCCCGATCGGCTGGCCGAACGATGCATTGGCGTACTCGCCCTGGAAGAACACCGGGCCGAACGACCCGGCCGCCTCCAGCCCGTACGCGGTGACCTCGTCGCCGCTGGCGCCGCTGACCGCCGCGATCGCCTGCGACGGACCGCGACGGCCGGCGTAGTTGACCGAGGCGACCAGGTCGGCCGAGGCCTGGTTCGCATTTTCCTGGCTGGCCCAGCCGCCGAAGTGCAGCGTGCTGTCGTCGCGGTTGACCGGCGCGAAGGTGACGCGCCCGGCATAGCCCATGCCCTCGTTGCGCGGGCCGCTGGCACCGCGCAGGTTGAAGGCGCTGAATCCGGCGGTGTAGTTGCCGCCGGCACGCAGATAGCCGACGCCCTGCTGGAACTGGCGGCCGCCGAACAGCCCCGTGGCCGAGGCGAAGGGGCGTTCCATCATCAGCAGGTCGTTGGAGCTGGTGAGTTCCTCCATCGACCGGTAGGGCTTGAAGTGACCGATGGTGAACTTGCCGCCCAGCGCGGACCTGGCGATGTAGGCATCGCGCAGGCCGTCGAGGTTGCTGCCGGCCGCGAAGTCCTGCTCGAGCTTGTAGTCCCAGCCATGGGCCTTGCCCTGCAGGGTCAGCCGCGCGCGGCGGAACTCGGTGGTGCCGGTGCTGCCGGCCTGGTCGCGGTCGAAGGCGTAGGCGTCGAAGTGGATGCGGCCGCCGAGCGAGGCCTCGAACGCCTTGTCAGCCGAGGCGACCTTGATGCCACCCTTGGTGGTCACCACGGGCTGCGCGGCCGGGCTGCGGTCCGGATCGGCCGATGGCGCGACGGCCGCGGCGGGCGGCGGACCGGTCCGGCCTTCGAGTTCCTGGACCCTGGCCGCCAGTGCGGCGATCTGGGACTTGAGTTCGGCGATTTCCTGGGCCTGCGTGGACTGCGCCAAAGCAGGGGTGCTGGCGATGGCGAGCGCGGAAGCCAGCGTGGCGACGGGGAGCAAGGAGCGCATCGAGGGATTCCCGGGGTTCGTGGAAGCAGGGACTGCGGGGGCAGCCGACGCATCGCGGGCTGCGCGCGGGGGCACGCAAGCACGCTTGTGAGTCGGCCGTGCGACGAGAGTGGGACTTTCCCGTGTCAGTTTGATGACAGTCCTGTCATATGGCCGTCGAGCGCGGTCGGCCGGTCGCCGGGCATGCCCGCCGTCCCCCGAGAACCCGTGCAACGGGGCGGAGCCGGCCGGAACACGATGTCACGCAATCGTCATGCCTGGGGCATGGCGCTGTCATGGCAGGGGGTTGGAATACAGCAACGGGCATGACGGCTTCGGCGCTTCGGATGGCTCCGCAGGCCGCACCACATCAAGCTCGCGTCTCTCTCCTCCCGGCGACGACTTCTTATTGCGCGGGCCTCTGGCCCGCTTTTTTTTGCCGCGAGACCACCGGTCGCTCCGCGGTTTCGGGACCGGCGACGGGTTCGTCATACGCCTGTAACAAAAACATCATTTCATGTGGCTATCCCGCCAGGTGTTGCCCTGGCCCGCTCCAGGAGCCCTCGCATGAATACCCCGCTCGCCCGCCTGACCCTGCTGGCGCTCTCGACCGCCCTGTTCGCCACCGCCTGTTCGCCGGAGGGCCCGGCCACCGGCCAGGCGCCCACCGCCGACGCATCCGCCCCGGCCGCGGCCGGCGACCGCATCAGCGCCGAGATCTCCGGTGCCGGCGCGTCCTTCATCTATCCGCTGGTGTCGAAGTGGTCGGCCGACTACAACGCCGCCACCGGCGCCAAGGTCAACTACCAGTCGATCGGCTCGGGCGGTGGCATCGCCCAGATCAAGGCCGGCACCGTCGACTTCGGTTCGAGCGACAAGCCCCTGTCGAGCGAGGAGCTTGCGGAGGCCGGCCTCGGCCAGTTCCCGTCGGCCATCGGCGGCGTCGTGCCGGTGCTCAACGTCGAAGGCCTGCAGCCGGGCCAGCTGAAGCTGACCGGTGCGCTGCTGGGCGACATCTTCCTCGGCAAGATCGCCACCTGGAACGACCCGGCCATCGCCGCGCTCAACCCGGGCGTGCCGCTGCCCGACGGCAAGATCAGCATCGTCCACCGCTCGGACGGTTCGGGCACCACCTTCAACTTCTCCAACTACCTGTCCAAGGTCAACGACGACTGGAAGACCAAGGTCGGCGAAGGCACCTCGCTGCAGTGGCCGACCGGCGTCGGCGGCAAGGGCAACGAGGGCGTGGCCTCCTACGTGCAGCAGATCAAGGGTTCGATCGGCTACGTCGAGCTGGCCTATGCGCTGCAGAACAACATGCCCTACGCGTCGCTGCAGAACGCGGCCGGCAACTGGGTCGAACCCAACGACAAGACCTTCGCCGCCGCGGCCGCCACCGCCGACTGGGCCAGCGCCACCGATTTCAACCTGGTGATCACCAACGCCCCCGGCGCCGAGGCCTGGCCGATCACCGCCACCAACTTCATGCTGATGCACAAGCAGCCGAAGGATCCCGCGCGCAGCCAGGCCGCACGCGACTTCTTCAAGTGGGCCTTCGAGCATGGCCAGGCGCAGGCCACCGAACTGCACTACGTGCCGCTGCCGCCGGAACTTGTGCAGCAGATCGAGGCGTACTGGGCGTCCGAATTCAAGTGACGCGGCAGGCCGCGCAGCGCGCGCGGCCGACGTCGCAACGTCCTCGCGCAGGCGGGGATCCAGCGTCCTGGCCCCCGACCCTCCCCGGGCCCGCCAGGATCCTGGAGCCCCGTCTACGCGGGCATGACGACACATCTTCTCCCGGATGCACATGAACGCCATCGCCCTCCCCGCCTCCGCCGGCACCGCTCGAGACCTCCGGGACGCGCGCAACGATCGCGTCTTCCGATGGCTGCTGGCCGGTACGGTGGCGTTCGTGCTGGTGGCGCTGGCCGGCGCCGCGCTGTCGATGCTGTGGGGCGGGCGCGACGCACTGGCTTCGCAGGGATTGAGCTTCTTCTTCTCGGCCGAGTGGAACCCGGTCGAGAACAAGTACGGCGCACTGGTGCCGATCTACGGCACCATCGTCACCGCGGTCATCGCCATGATCATCGCGGTGCCGGTGAGCTTCGGCATCGCGTTTTTCCTCACCGAGGTCGCGCCGCGCTGGCTGCGCGGACCCGTCGGCACGGCCATCGAGCTGCTGGCCGGCATTCCCTCGATCATCTACGGCATGTGGGGCCTGTTCGTGCTGGTGCCGGTGATGACCGAGCACGTCACGCCCTGGCTCAACGAGCACCTCGGCACGCTGCCGGGCATCGGCGTGCTGTTCCGCGGCCCGCCGCTTGGCATCGGCATGCTCACCGCCGGCTTCGTGCTGGCGATCATGGTGATCCCTTTCATCTCCTCGGTGATGCGCGAGGTGTTCCTCACCGTACCGACCCGGCTGAAGGAGTCGGCCTACGCGCTGGGCTCCACCAAGTGGGAAGTCAGCTGGGACATCGTCCTGCCCTATACCCGCTCGGCGGTGATCGGCGGCATCTTCCTCGGCCTCGGCCGCGCGCTCGGTGAGACCATGGCCGTGGCCTTCGTGGTCGGCAACTCGGTGCGCCTGTCGGCCTCGCTGCTCGAACCCGGCACCACCATCGCCGCGCTCATCGCCAACGACTTCGGCGAAGCCACCGAGACCTACCGCTCCGCCCTGCTGCTGCTTGGCTTCGTGCTGTTCGTGGTCACCTTCGTGGTGCTGGCGATCGCGCGCTTCATGCTGATGCAGCTGGCGCGCAGGGAGGGCAACTGATGTCTACCGTGACCGCCCGCGAACTCGCCGTCGCCGACCGCCTGTACACCCGGCGTCGCCTCACCAACGCCCTGGCGATCGCGCTGGGCATCCTCACCGCCTGCTTCGGCCTGTTCTTCCTCGGCTGGATCTTGTGGACCCTGGCCAGCAAGGCCATCGGCGGCATCAACTGGGCGCTGTTCACCCAGATGACCCCGCCGCCGATGCAGGAAGGCGGCCTGCTCAACGCCTTCTTCGGCAGCGCGGTGATGTGCGCGCTGGCGATCGGCATCGGCACGCCGCTGGGCGTGGCCGCCGGCACCTGGCTGTCGGAGTACGGCAGGGCGCGCAAGACCGGCACCGTGGTGCGCTTCGTCAACGACATCCTGCTGTCGGCGCCGTCGATCGTGCTCGGCCTGTTCGTCTACACCCTGGTGGTGATGCAGACCGGCGGGCGGTTCTCGGCCCTGGCCGGCGCCATCGCGCTGGCCTTCATCGTGCTGCCGGTGGTGGTGCGTACCACCGACGAGATGTTGCAGCTGGTGCCGGTGCAGATGCGCGAGGCGGCGCTGTCGCTGGGCGTCCCGCAGTGGAAGGTGATCGTGCAGGTGCTCTACCGCAGCGCGTCGGCCGGCATCGTCACCGGCATCCTGCTGTCGCTCGCGCGCATCTCCGGCGAAACCGCGCCGCTGCTGTTCACCGCCTTCGGCAACCAGTACTGGAACTCCAACGTGCTGCAGCCGATGGCCAGCGTACCGGTGGTGATGTACCAGTACGCCGGCAGCCCCTACGAATCCTGGCAGCAGCTGGCCTGGGCCGGCGCCTTCGTGCTGACCGTGTTCGTGCTGCTGGTCAGCCTGTCCGCGCGCGCGCTCCTGCTGCGCAACAGGATCTCCAATGACTGACCTTTCCCTGGACCCGTCCATGAACGAGCTCGCTTCCGCCGCGTCCCCGCAGCGCATCCACCTCGCCGCCCCCCAGCGCGGGGCGCTGGCGCCGATGCCGACCAAGATCGCGGTCAATGGCCTGGACTTCCACTACGACAAGTTCCATGCGCTCAAGAACATCAACCTGGAGATCCCCGAAAAGCGCGTGACCGCGCTGATCGGCCCCTCGGGCTGCGGCAAGTCGACCCTGCTGCGCATCTTCAACCGCATCTACTCGCTGTACCCGAAGCTGCGCGCCAGCGGCCAGATCATGCTCGACGGCGAGGACATCCTCTCGCCCAGGTACCCGATGAACCGCCTGCGCAGCAAGGTCGGCATGGTGTTCCAGAAGCCGGTGCCGTTCCCGATGACGATCTACGAGAACGTCGCCTACGCCATCCGCCATCATGAGAAGCTCTCGAAGAAGCAGCTCGACGAGCGCGTCGAGCAGGCGCTGCGCCAGGGCGCGCTGTGGGACGAGGTCAAGGACAAGCTCGGCCAGAGCGCGCTGGGCCTGTCCGGTGGCCAGCAGCAGCGCCTGTGCATCGCCCGCGCGGTGGCGTTGCGCCCCGACGTGCTGCTGCTCGACGAGCCGACCTCGGCGCTGGATCCGATCTCGACCAGCCGCATCGAGCAGTTGATCGAGGAACTCAAGCTCGACTACACCATCGTCATCGTCACCCACAACATGCAGCAGGCCGCGCGCGTGTCCGACTACACCGCCTTCATGTACCTGGGCGACCTGATCGAGCACGACACCACCGAGACGATCTTCTCCAATCCCTCGAAGCAGCAGACCGAGGACTACATCACCGGGCGCTTCGGCTGAGGCCGGTCGGCTGCGCGGCGCCGCCGCGCGGACTGCCGGCCCGGGTCCATCCCGAACCTCCCCTGCTGCGCCACGGACGAGTGCGTCCAGGCCGCCTACCGGAACCGACACCACCATGAGCACCCATCCCCACGACCACATCGTCCGCAGCTACGACGAAGAGCGCCAGCGGCTGATCGGCGAGATCCTGCGCATGGGCGAGATGTCTGTGGCGCAGCTGGAGGCGGCGCTGGACGTCGTCGAGCGCCGCGACGACAAGGCCGCCGCGCGCATCGTCGCCAACGACGAGGCCATCGACGTGCTGGAGCAGGAGATCAGCCATGACGTCATGCGCCTCGCGCTGCGCGGGCCAATGGCGCGCGACCTGCGCGAAATCCTGTCGGCGCTGCGCATCGCCTCGGACATCGAACGCATCGGCGACTACGCGGCCAACGTGGCCAAGCGCTCGACCGCGCTCAACGCCGCGCCGCCGCTGCCGCATACGCGCGGCCTCAACGTGCTCGGCCAGCGCGTGGTCCGACAGGTGCGCGACGTGCTGGCGGCGTTCGTCGCCAACGACGCGGAGGCCGCGCAGCGCGTGCGTGCGCAGGATGCGGAGGTCGACAGCCTGCACACCGGCCTGTTCCGCGAACTGCTGACCTACATGATGGAGGATGCGCGCGCGATCACGCCGTGCACCCACCTGCTGTTCATGGCCAAGAACCTCGAGCGGGTCGGCGACCACGCCACGAACATCGCCGAGAACATCTGGTTCCTGGTCCACGGCGACGACGCCCTTCCGCCGCGCGAGAAGCGCGACGAGACCAGCGTGGCTACCTGAGCCGCGGCCGGACCGCCTGCGGCCCAGCTCCCCGCCTGGCCTGCTCGGTCCCCCGGCGCGGCGGCTAACCCGCGCTTAATGCGGGCGCGCCCACACTCCCCGACCGGAGAGGGGCCGACCGGGCCGCCGGACGCGGGACCCATGACGCGGTTGCACCATGCCGCCGATGGCCGACGCGATCGACCCTCCCTCCCGACTCCCGCCAGTCGCAGGGCGGGCGCATCCGTCCCCAGAGGAGCTCCACCATGACGCATTCCAGCAAGAAGCCCGCCCTGGTCAGCCTCGGCACCGCCCTCGCCGGCGGCCTGCTGCTGTCCGGCTCCAGCTTCGCGATCACCCCGCTCGCACAGGGCTACATGGCCGGCGGGCCGCAGGCCACCGACTCCGCCAAGGCGGCCGAGGGCAGCTGCGGCGGCGACAAGGCCAAGACCGACGCCAAGGCCGGCGAGGGCAAGTGCGGCATCGACCGGGTCGATACCGACAAGGACGGCCGGGTCTCCCGCGCCGAGTTCGAGGCCCTGCATCCCGAGGACGGCGAGGACTTCGTGGCGATGGACACCAATGCCGACGGCTTCGTCGACAAGGCCGAGCACGAGGCGCACACCGCGGCCGGCAAGGCCGACATGGAAGGCAAGTGCGGCGAGGGCAAGTGCGGCGGCATGGCCTGACCGGCCACCCGTCCGGGCATGCCGCTTCCGCCGCAACCGCTGGCTGACCGGAGCGCGGGCCTGGGCCTGCGGCGTGGACTGCTGTCCGCGCTGCAGGCCGCGGAACCGTCGGCTTTCGACTTCCTGGAATGCGCGCCGGAAAACTGGATCGGGGTCGGCGGCCGGCTCGGCGCGGCCTTCGAGGCGCTGGCCGAGCGGCACCCGCTCACCTGCCATGGGCTGTCGCTGTCGCTGGGCGGTCCCGCGCCGCTGGACGAGACCTTCCTCGCGCGGGTCGGCCGTTTCCTCGAACGCCATCGCGTGCCGCTGTACAGCGAGCACCTGAGCTGGTGCAGCGACGACGGCCAGCTCTACGACCTGCTGCCGCTGCCGTTCACCGAGGAGGCGGTGGACTACGTCGCCGCGCGGATCCGCCGGTCGCAGGACATCCTGGGGCGCAGGATCGCCATCGAGAATGTGAGCTACTACGCCGCCCTGCCCACCACCGCCTCGCAGGCGCTGGACGAGGCGGAGTTCATCAATGCGGTCCTCGACCGCGCCGGCTGCGACCTGTTGCTGGACGTCAACAACGTCCTGGTCAACGCGGTCAACCATCGCTACGACGCCGCCACGTTCCTCGCGCGCATGCCCTCGGAGCGGATCGTGTGCTACCACGTCGCCGGCCACCACGACGAGGCACCCGACCTCAAGGTCGACACCCACGGCGCGGCCGTACTCCCCGACGTGTGGACGCTGCTGGCCGATGCCTACCGCCTGCACGGCGTGCGGCCGACCCTGCTCGAGCGCGACTTCGACTTCCCGCCGTTCGACGAATTGCTCGACGAAGTGGCCACCATCCGCGCGCTCCAGCGCGGCGCCGCCCTGCCCGCCGCAGTGCCGGCACATGGCTGAGGCCACGGCCCCGTCGCTGCGTGCGCAGCAGATGGCGCTGTCGCGACATCTGCGCGACCCGCGCGCCGCGCCGCCCGAGGGCATCCGGGCCGAGCGCCTGGCACTGTACGGGCGACTGCTCTACAACAACCTGCAGTCGCTGCTGGCCGGCAACTTCCCGGTGATCCGCGCCACCCTGCCCGACGACCGCTGGCACGGACTGGTCCGCGCCTTCTACGCCGGCCACCGCTGCCGCACGCCGCTGTTCACCGAGATCGGTCGCGAGTTCGTGCGCTGGCTGGAGGACGCGCCGGATCCGGACCTGCCGCCCTGGCTGGCAGAGCTCGCGCACTACGAATGGGTCGAACTGGCCCTGCAGATCTCCGATGCCGCGGTTCCGCCGGATGCGGAGCGGCGCGACATCGACGGCCCCGCGCTGCTCGACGCCGCGCCGGTGCTCTCGCCGCTGGCCTGGGCGCTCGCCTACCGCTGGCCGGTGCATCGGCTCGGCCCCGACTACCAGCCGGCGCAACCGCCCGACGCGCCGACCCTGCTGCTGGTGCGCCGCGATGTCGACGGCGAGGTGCGCTTCGCCGAGCTGTCGCCGCTCGCGTTCCGTCTGCTCGAACTGCTGGCCCCAGGCAACCGGGCCGGCCGCGACTGCCTGCTGGCCCTGGCGGACGAAGCCGGGGCCGACGACCCCGACGCCCTGCTCGCCGAGGGCGCGGTCCTGCTTGCACGGATGGCGGCCGAAGGCACGATCTGCGGCTCGCGACCGGCCTGACCGGGTTGCGGTCGCGGCGCGTCGAGCGCCAACCCGCTGCGCGATCGCTGCGCATGCGGTATCGGGTTCCAGCCGACGCGTCCGGCCTGCACCGTTCCGCTGCATCGCGCACATCGAGCTGCCGCTGCGTATGACAGCCGTCCATCGCCGTCATGTCGGGCAAACGCGCGCGGTTGCCCGCAGGATCGCAGCCACGCCAGGCACGGCACGTCAGCGCGCTCTGCTAGGCTTTGCGCATGGACCAAGCCACAGCGCCCGCCGCGAACGTCAGCCTGCTCACCCGCCGATTCCGCGGCTACCTGCCCGTGGTGGTGGACGTGGAAACCGGCGGCTTCGACTGGAACCGGCACGCCCTGCTCGAGATCGCCGCGGTCCCACTGGACGTGGACGAACACGGCGCGCTGGTGCTCGGCGAGGCCACCAGCGCACACGTCGTGCCCGCCCCCGGCACCGACATCGACCCGCAGTCGCTGGAAGTCACCGGGATCGACATCGACCATCCGTTCCGCTTCGCCAAGCCCGAGCGCGAAGCGCTGGACCACGTGTTCGCGGGCGTCCGCGCGGCGGTACGCAAGCACGGCTGCCAGCGCGCGATCCTGGTGGGGCACAACGCGCACTTCGACCTGAACTTCCTCAATGCGGCGGTCGCGCGCACCGGCCACAAGCGCAATCCGTTCCATCCCTTCAGCGTGTTCGACACGGTCACCCTGGCCGGCGTGGCCTACGGGCAGACCGTGCTGGCGCGGGCGGTGCAGGCCGCCGGCTTCGGCTGGAGCAGCGAGGACGCGCACTCGGCCCTCTACGACGCCCAGCAGACCGCCAGGCTGTTCTGCACCATCGTCAACGCCTGGCCTTCGCCGCAGCGCGCCTGAGCCGGCGCGTCCGCGCGCGCCACCCTCGACCTGGACTGCACATCGGCTGTGATCCACTCGTGCACGTCCGCACGAGAGGAGTCGCACGATGCCGATCACCCGCGCCAAGGCCAGCCAGCTGCTCAACCAGAAGGAGATGGCGCTCTACGACGAGAGCCGGATCAACGGCCTGCGCCAGCTCGACGGCCGGGCACTGGCCGCCCGCGTCACCCGTGCCCGCGCCGCGCGTGACCGCGCGCGCGACCTGGTCCGCCGGCAGAAGCTGGCCTCCCGGTCGAGCACCGGCAGCAAGCGCGGCAGCAGCGGCGCCGCCAACCAGCGCAGCAAGGACAAGGCCGATCTGATGGCCGACATCCTGGACCGCTTCGAGACCCGGCTGCGCGAGGTCGAGCGGGACGACGCCGCGGCGCGCAGGTCTGCGGCGAAGGCGGCGAAGAAATCCACTGGCGCCGGGCGCGCCTCGAAACAGGCGACGAAGACCCCAGCCCGCAAGGCGGCGGCCAGCGGCACCAAGCGAGCCACGACCAGGAAGGCTGCGGGGAACAAGACCGGGTCGAAGAGCGCCACTGCGAAGAAGGCTTCGACGAAGAAGACCGCGAAGAAGTCGGCAACGAAGAAGACTGCGTCGACGAAAACTGCGACGAAGACGACCACGACCACGCGGGTCGCGACGCAGGCCGGCGGAAACGCCACGGTGAAGTCCGCCAGCCGGGTCGCCGGCAGGACGGCCTCGAAGTCCCCCGCCAGAACCGCGGACACGCGGACCGACCACACACCGGACACGAAGGCCGGCACCGTGCGCGGCGGCGCCAGCAGCGCGCGCAAGACCGCCGACGGCGCGGCGAAGCGCGGCGACGGCGATGGCCGGACCCAGGCCAGCGCAGGTCGCACTCGCGCGGACGACGCATCCGCACCGCCCCGCCGCGCGCGCAAGCGCCGCATCACGCCCGAGCAGGCGCTCGCCCAGACCCAGGCGTTGCTGGAAGCCAAGCAGGCCCGCGACAGCGAACCCAAGCCCTGGACC
>JAEWZE010000244.1 GCA_023395465.1 Pseudomonadota bacterium | reverse complement strand
GTTCGCCGTTGGCCGTCGCGCAACGCGCAGACAAGAAAAACCCCCGCCGGAGGAGGAATCCGGCGGGGGCGGAAGCGTGACCGGTGGGAGGGAATCAGAACCGGTAGTTCACGCCGAGGAGGTAGGTCCGGCCCCACTCGATGCGCTCGAGCGGGCGATCTTCGGTGCCCGAATAGGTCCTGTAGGACTCGTCGGTCAGGTTGCTCGCCTGCAGCAGCAGGGTCATGCCGGCCAGTGCGCTCTCGGTGCCGAAGCTGTAGCTCACCTGCGCGTCGGTGATGTTCTCGCCCACCACGTAACGCAGGGTGCGCTCGCCGGAGAAGTTGCCGATCTCGCCGATGAAGTCCGAGCGGCGGCGCTGGCTCACGCGCGCTTCGAATCCGTTGCGCTCGAAGTACGCAGTGAGGTTGTAGACGCGATCGGACAGGCCCGGCAGGGTGATCGGATCGCTACCGACGCTGCTCTGGTTCTCCGGCGCGAGGATGGTGATGTCGCTGTCGTTGAAACTGGCGCTGGCGATCACGCCGAAACCGCGCATGGCGTCGCCGAACACCAGGTCGAGCGGCAGCGATGCCGACAGTTCCAGGCCCTGCAGCTTGCCGCCGGAGCCGTTGAACGGCGCCGAATAGCGGCCTGTGTTCTGGATCACGGTCCCGGGCGGCAAGGTGTCGCCATTGGCTTCGAGCCAGGACGCGACCTGGTCGGTGAAATCGTAGCCGTCGCGCGTCTGGGTGTAGATGTAGCTGCGCAGGTCCTTGTAGAAATACGCCGCGGCCACATACGCCCGGTTGCCGAAGTACTTCTCGTAGGAAATGTCGAACGCGTTCGCACGCCACGGATCGAGTTCGGGGTTGCCGCCGCCGGCTCCGGGGATGCCGGTCGCGGTGTCGACCCCGAATTCCATCGACGCGCGCATCTGGTCGACGCGCGGCCGCGCCACCTGGCGGGCCAATGCGACACGCAGGGTGCTCTCGTTCTCGAACAGGAATGCCAGGTTCAGGCTGGGCAGGATGTCCGTGTAGGTCTTGCCCTTGGTGATCGGGATCACCTGGCTGCCCACCGGCTGCGAGCCGTCCCAGTAGTTCGCGCTGGAGGACTGGTCCGCGTGCTGGATCTGGACGCCGAAGTTGCCGCGCACGCCGACGCTGCCCCACGTCGTGTCGAGGTTCGCCTTGGCGAACGCGGTGCTGATCTGCTCGTCGACCGTCCAGGCCTTCGGAATCAGATAGTCGAGATCTTCGACCGGATTGAAGGTCATGTAGCGCGCGACGGCGCCCGGGACATTCCAGGATGGGATGTAGCCCACGCCGGCGAAACCGAGATCCACCAGCCCGTACTGCAGGTCGCCGGCGATGGTGGTGTCGCCCTGCGCGCCGAGATTGATGTTGCCTTCCGGCTGTCGCTTGCTCTTCGAGCGGTCCGCGTAGTTCAGGCCCAGATCGAGGTCGGAGATGAATCCATCGAACGGCAGCGATGCGGCGAGCTTGAACGCCGTCAGTTCGTCCTCGACGCGCGGGGTCTTGCCGTAGCCCGAGCCGTAGATGGTGCCGGTCAGGAACAGCGTGTCGGGATTGGAGTAGTCACGGCCCGGCGTCAGCTGCGAAAAGCCGTCGTTGCGCAGGTCCAGCTCGACGCTGTCGAGCTGCGGCTGGGGCATCAGCTGGAGGTTGTTCTCGAGGCTCAGTTCGTCGCGCGTGGTCCGGGACCAGCTGACGTCGGCGACGATGCGCGCCGAACCCACGCTGAAGTCGTTGTTCCAGCCGGCGGCCTCGATCTTGTCCTCGCGGCTGTTGTACATGCCGCGAACCAGCGGGTACACGTTGTTGGCGGTGCCGCCGGTGAACGTCCCGTTGTCGTTGAAGCGCGGATCGGTGACGTCGAGTCGATCGAAACCGCCGTTGAAGTCGCCGATATGGACTTCGAACTGGTTCGCGGTGTCGACCTGCTCGGCCTTGGAGTAGAACAGGTCGAGCGTGCTGGTCCAGGCGTTCGAGGGGCGGTACTGCAGCGTCGCCATCACGCCGTCGCGCTCGAGCTCGCCCGTGCGGCGCAGCGCCTTGATGCCATCGGAGTAATAGGTGCCGGCGGGAATGCCCGGACGCCAGTTGTCGCCGACCGCCTGCCACGGCTCGTACAGGCCCACCTGGTTTTCATGGATGGGCGTGTTCGAGTGCGACCATCCGATCGACAGGCCGATGGTGCCATCGGCGAACTGGTCGATATAGCTGGCGTTGAAACGGCCGCCGTCGTCGCCGATGTTGGCGGCCGAGCCCAGCGAGGATTCCTGGTAGCGGCCACTGACCGCCACGACGGTGTCCGAGAAGTTCAGCGGACGCGCCGTCTGCATGTCCAGAGTGCCCGATAGGCCCTGGCCGATGAGCCCGGCGTCGGGGGTCTTGTAGATGGTCACGCCGCTGACCAGTTCGGACGGGTACTGGTCGAACTCGACGCTGCGGTTGTCGCCCGTGCTCACCATTTCACGGCCGTTGAGCAGCGTCGTGGAGAAGTCCGGCGACAGGCCGCGGACGCTGATCACCTGTGCACGCCCGGCGACACGCTGGGCGGAGACGCCAGGCAGCCGCGAGATCGATTCGCCGATGCTGACGTCCGGCAGCTTGCCGATGTCTTCGGCCGAGATGGCCTCGACGATCGAAGTCGCTTCGCGCTTGGTGGAAATCGCGTCTTCGATGCCGCGGCGGATGCCGGTCACGACGACGGTGTCCAGTTCCATCATCTCGTTGGCTTCCTGCGGATCCGGCGTCGCCGCCGTCTGGGCATGCGCGTGGGTTGCAGTCAACGCGATGGCGGCTGCGAGCGCGACGCTCAACAGGGTGCGTTCCGGTTTCAACATTGTCCCCTCCCGAAGGAATGCTGTTTCTACGGTAAGACGCCGGCGAATATGCCGACGGTATGCGAGCCCGCATGAGGGAATGGTAGGTGCGGCGCACAGCAGCCGGGCCGCCCTGCATACGTATTCATGCGGAAAAACAGGCGTCTGCAGGCGTAGCGGCACCAGCTGGACAGATTGCAAGGCGGAGCCGGTGCGGCACAGCTGCCGTCTTTCCGTCCCGCCGCCTGTAGTGCGCCGGCGGACGAAGCCAACGCCGCGCCGCTGCGTGCGCCAGGGCCGGCAACGGCAGCACTGCGGCGGCGCCCGAACGCAGCGTGCGGCGCAGGACGCTTACTCCGTGACATACACCAGGGCCGTCCGCGCCGGGACGACGAAGCGCCCCTGCGCGGGATCGTGCCGGGCCGACTCGCGCGGGCGCGTGTCCGCCGCCTGCGCCGACAGGTGGACCGGATGCAGCACGTAGCGGCGCCCGCGCAGCTCGGGCAGGTCGAGGGTCTGCGCATCGCTGCTGGCGTTGATGAAGTAGAGCAGTTCGTCGAACCGCGCGTCCGCCAGGCCGCGGCCGTCGAGGTGGCCGACCAGCACCAGCGGATTCTGCCCGGGGCCGGTATTGGGGAAGCGGAGCCGGCGCTGGATGTCCCCCGCATCGCGCAGGCGCAGCAGCGAAGTGCTGGCGCGGATGCGCAGCAGATCGAGCAGGGCGTCGCGGGCGAAGACGATGTCCCGCGGCTGCGGCTTGATCGAGGAGTCCGCCAGCAGCGGCCGCATCAGCGGCCAGTCGGCGCCGTTGTCGCGCTCGGGCGGCAGCCCGGTGCCGAAGAAGTTGTCGCGCAAGGTCCAGTCGAAGCGGTTGAACCAGTCTCCGGAGTCGTAGCTGTTGCGATCCAGCGACTTCGAGCGCAGCGTCTCCAGCCCGGCGTGGAAGTAGGCGACGCCCTGGCTCAGTGCGGTGTGCGCCATGCCCAGCACCTGCACGCGCGCGCGATCCTCTGCCGTGGTGTCGCGCGGCAGCTTGAACACGTTGATGTCGAACAGCGTCTGGTTGTCGTGGTTCTCCACGTAGTTGACCACTTCGCCCGGCGCGCTGGCGTAGCCCGCGGGCTGGCCCTTGTAGTCGATCTCGTCCAGGCGCTTCACGCGCCCGTCGGCTGCGGTCATGCGGTACTCGCGCAGCGTGCCAGCCAGGCCTACGCGGGCCAGGTCGGCCGCGTGCAGCAGGTCGGAGCGCGGGCGGGCGGGATCGGCATGCGCGTTGGGCGCGTAAACGAGCCCGTTGAGCCAGCCCTGTTCGCGCAGCAGCGTCTCGCTGCTGTCGGCCGGGCCGCCGCCCCGCAGCGCGTCGCGCGCGCGGTCGCTGAAGGTACCGATGCCCGACCCGGCCAGGGACCCCTGCGAGGCCTGAACGAAACGTGCGCCATCGGCGACCTCGCCGAAGTTCCAGCCCTCGCCGATCAGCTGCACACGACGGCCGGCCGCGGCGTCGACCGCGCGCTGCAGCCGCTCCATCGCCTCCCGCGGCTGGTGCCCCATGAGGTCGAAGCGGAACGAATCGATACCGTAATGCTCCACCCACAGCACGGCCGAGTCGATCATCAGGCGCGCCATCATCGCGTGCTCGGTGGCGGTGTTCTCGCAGCAGGTGGAGCGCGCGACCACGCCATCGGCGTCGAGGCGGTGGTAGTAGCCGGGCACGATCCGGTCCAGCACGGACCGGGCGTCCTGTGCCGATGCGGAGGTGTGGTTGTAGACCACGTCCATGCCCACGCGCAGGCCGATGCCGTGCAGCGCCATCACCATGCGCCGGAACTCGCGGATACGCACCGCCGCGTCGTCGGCATCGCTGGCGTAGCTGCCTTCCGGCACGTTGAAGTGGAAGGGATCGTAGCCCCAGTTGAAGCAGTCGGTGGCGGCCTGGGCCATCACCGCGGCCTGCTGGAGCGGACTGTCCGGCGCGGCGTCCGGTACCTGCGGCGTTGTGCAGCCGGTTTCCGGAATGGTGGCGATGTCGAACACCGGCAGCAGGTGCACGTCGGTCATGCCGGCCTCGGACAGCGCTCGCAGGTGGCGCATTCCGTCCGATTCCAGGTGGGTGAAGCCGAGGTAGCGGCCGCGGTCGGCTTCCGGCACCGTCGCGTCGTGGATCGAGAAGTCCCGCACGTGCAGTTCGTAAATCGCCATGTCGGTCTGCGCGGCGAGCGCGGGCGCGCGCGAATCGTCCCAGCCGTCGGGCTTCAGCGCGGGATCATCGAGGTCGGCGATCCAGCTGCGGCGCGAATCGGCCGAGAGGCCGACCGAGTAGGGATCCGTGACGCGGTTGCGCACCAGGCCGGTGCCGGGCACGTACGCGTCCACCAGCCAGGTGTAGTAACGGCCGGCAAGGTCGCGGCCGCCATCGTGCGACCAGATGCCGCTGGCCGCGTCTCGCTGCGCCGGAACCAGCGCGGAAGCGGCGCCGCGCGGGCCGTCGTACAGGCAGGCCGCCACCGCATGGGCCGTCGGCGCCCACAGCGCCAGCCGGATGTCGGCGCCGTCCAGCTCGACACCAAGTGCCTGGTGCCCGGCGGCTTGCGCATACAGCGCGTCGAGCGCGCCGGCGTGCTGCAGCGCCGTGGTCGCCAGCACACGGCCCTGCGCATCCTCGCGCACCAGCAGCAGCTGGCCGCGCAGCAGCTCGCCCACGGCCGCTGCATCGCGATCGTCGATGGCCAGGGTCGCGCCCGCGCCAACGAAGGCGAAGCGCTGCGCAACCTGGGCAGGCAGCTGCCCGGAGGCCGGTTGCAGCGTCAGGACGGTATCGGCGCCCTGCACCGTTGCGCCATGGCCGGCCTGCAGCCCACCGCGTGCGGCGTGGTACAGCCGGAAACGCTCGCCAGCCCGCAGCTGCTCGCCAGGCCAGCGGAGGGTGCGCGCGTCCAGCCAGTGGGCTCGTGCGGCGATGCGCCGCGTGTCGGGTTGCGCGACGAGCGTGCGCGCGAAGCCCGGCATGTCGCAGTCGGCAAGCGAAGGCAGGGGCGCCGTCGCATGTACGGCATTCGCGATCCCCAGCAGGGCCAGCGCGGCGAACGGCGTCAGGGCAGGGCGGATCATCGTGCTGTCGGGCTCCTCGGTCTCGGGCGGCGGGCCGGGTGGCCTGCCGGCGGAACGCTCAGGCGCGGGCCGGCAGCGCTTCGCGGTGGTCGGCGGCCGTCGAGGCGGCGGCTTCGGCGCCGCCGTACCACGCGCCATAGGCTGGCAGGTGCAAGCGGCCCTCGTGCAGTCGGCCGCCGTCCAGGCCGTGTCCGTCGATCGGCTGCACTGCGCCAGCGGACAACTCGATGGCAACGGGAGCGGCGGACAGGTTGAATGCCGCCAGCACCTGCCGGCCCTCGTGCTCGCGCACGAAGGCGAGCACCGGTTCGGGGACGTCGAGGAACCGGATGCTGCCGCGGGCGATCGCCGGCTGCGTCCGCCGCCAGGCGAGGAAGCGCCGGGTTGCGTTGAGCGTGGAATCCGGATCGCGTTCCTGCGCCGTCACGCTGCGCACGCCGTGCGACTCCGGGATCGGCAGCCAGGGCGTGCCGGTGGTGAAGTCGCCGCGGTCGCCGTCGCTCCAGGGCATCGGGGTGCGGCAGCCGTCGCGGCCCTTGAAGTTCGGCCAGAACATCTTGCCGTAGGGGTCGCGCAGGGCCTCGAACGGCACCTCCGCCTCGGGCAGGCCCAGCTCCTCGCCCTGGTAGATGCAGACCGAGCCGCGCAGCGAGCAGACCAGGGCGACCAGCATCCGCGCAAGCTGCGGCGGGGGGGTGGCGCCGCCCCAGCGGGTGACCGCGCGCTGCACGTCGTGGTTGGAGATCGCCCAGCACGGCCAGCCTTCGGTCATCGCCGCTTCCAGCCGCTCGACAGTACCGCGGATGTAGGCGGCGCTGAAATCGTCGGTGAGCAGCTCGAAGCTGTAGCCCATGTGCAGCCGGCGCTCGTCGACGTACTCGGCGGTGGTGGCCAGCGAGTCCTCGGACGAGATCTCCCCCAGCGTGGTGGTGCCCGGATAGCGGTCCACCAGCTGCCGCAGCGATTCCAGGAAAGGCAGGTTCTCCGGCTGCGTGTTGTTGTAGTAGTGGTACTGGTAGGCGTAGGGATTGTCCGGGCTGAAGCCGCGGCCCGTGCGCATGTCCTTGGGCTTGGGCGGGTTGTCGCGCAGCTGCCGGTCGTGGAAGCAGAAGTTGATCGCGTCCAGGCGGAAGCCGTCCACGCCGCGGTCGAGCCAGAAGCGCACGTTGTCCAGCGTCGCGGCCTGCACCTCCGGGTTGTGGAAGTTCAGGTCCGGCTGGGACGACAGGAAGTTGTGCAGGTAGTACTGCTCGCGGCGCGGTTCCCAGCGCCAGGCGACGCCGCCGAACAGCGACATCCAGTTGTTGGGCGGGGTGCCGTCCTCGCTCGGATCGGCCCACACGTACCAGTCGGCCTTCGGGTTGTCGCGGCTCAGGCGGCTTTCGCAGAACCAGTCGTGCTGGTCGGAGGTGTGGCTGAACACCTGGTCGATCATCACCCGGATGCCCAGCCCATGCGCCTTGGCCAGCAGGCGGTCGAAGTCGTCGAGGGTGCCGAACAGCGGGTCGACGTCGCGATAGTCGGCGATGTCGTAGCCGAAGTCGGCCATCGGCGACTTGAAGAACGGCGAGATCCAGATCGCGTCCACCCCGAGCGAGGCGACGTAATCCAGGCGCGCGACGATGCCGGGCAGGTCGCCCACGCCATCGCCGTCGGTGTCCATGAAGCTGCGGGGGTAGATCTGGTAGATCACCGCGCCACGCCACCACTGCTCAGCCGTCATCGCATCCCTATCCTTTACGGGGCGCCGGCGGCACCCACGGAGCGGCGACACTATTCCACAGCGCACTCGCGCCGGACCCCTGCCGGAAGACGCGCGGCGGCATGAATACGTATGCACCCGCGAGGCAGCGCTTCCCGGCGCGACACGCGTGCGTGCGGGCCGAATCGCGGAAAACGCCATGGCGTCCTGCCGTTTCTTGCGTCAATGCGGAGCGCCTGCGGTCCAGCCGCGATGTTGCATCGCCGCAAGGCACGGCGAGCCACAACAGCGGAGAATGCGCGCTCCGTAATCTGGACCGCCGTCGATGACCGAAAAGCCGCAACTGTCGTTCTGGCAGATCTGGAACATGTGCTTCGGATTCCTGGGCATCCAGTTCGGCCTCGCGCTGCAGAACGCGAACGTCAGCCGCATCTTCCAGACGCTGGGCGCGGAAGTCGACCAGGTGGCGGGGCTGTGGATCGCCGCGCCGCTGACCGGGCTGCTGGTGCAGCCGATCGTCGGCTATTTCTCCGACCGCACCTGGACGCGGCTCGGGCGCAGGCGCCCGTACTTCCTCGCCGGCGCGATCGTCACCACGCTGGCGCTGTTCGTGATGCCGAACTCGCCGGCGCTGTGGATCGCCGCCGGCACGCTGTGGATCCTGGACGCGGCGATCAACATCTCGATGGAGCCGTTCCGCGCCTTCGTCGGCGACCAGCTGCCGCCGCGGCAGCGGCCGGCCGGATTCGCGATGCAGAGCTTCTTCATCGGCGTCGGCTCGGTGGTCGCCAGCCTGCTGCCGTGGCTGCTGGCGAAGTGGGGCGTGGCCAATACCGCCGCGCCGGGCGAGGTGCCGGACACGGTGCGCTACGCGTTCTACCTGGGCGGCGCGGTGGTGTTCGCGGCGATCGGCTGGACGGTGCTGCGCAGCCGCGAGTATCCGCCGCAGGTGCTGGCGTCCTTCGACGATGCCGAGCCCGGGCACGCGCCGCATGCGCGCGGCGAGGCGCCGGCCGGCGTCGCGCTGGGCTGGCTGCTGGCGGGCGCGGCGCTGGCCGCGCTGATCCTTGCCCGCGGCTGGGACCGGATGCTGTACGTGCTGGCGGGCATGGTCGCCGGCTACGGCCTGCTGCTGTTGCTGGCGCGGGCGCTCCCGCCCGGCGGCATGCTGCCGACCATCGTCTCCGACATGCGCGCGATGCCCTCGACCATGCGTCGCCTGGCCGTGGTGCAGTTCTTCTCCTGGTTCGCGCTGTTCGCGATGTGGATCTACACCACCGCGGCGGTAGCCGGCGTGCACTTCGGCAGCAGCGATCCGACGTCGGCCGCGTACAACGAGGGCGCCAACTGGGTCGGCGTGCTGTTCGCCGCGTACAACGGCTTCGCCGCGCTGGCCGCGATCGCGATCCCGTGGATGGTGCGCGCGTTCGGTCCGCGCTGGAGCCACCTGGCCAACCTCGCGCTGGGCGGGATCGGGCTGCTGTCGATCGCCGTGGTCCGCGACCCGCAGTGGCTGCTGCTGTCGATGGTGGGCGTCGGTTTCGCTTGGGCGTCGATCCTGTCGCTGCCCTACGTGATGCTGTCCGAAAGCCTGCCCGCCGGGAAGATGGGCGTGTACATGGGCATCTTCAATTTCTTCATCGTGATCCCGCAGATCGTCGCGGCCAGCCTGCTCGGCTTCCTGCTGCGCGCGCTGTTCGGCGGGCAGCCGGTCTGGGCGCTGTCGATCGGCGGCGCCAGCATGATCCTCGCCGGCGCCTGCTGCCTGTGGATCCGGACCGAATCGAACGCGCGCGCGGTGCGCGCCGGAGTGGAGTGAGCATGCAGCAGCGAATCCTCGCGGTCCTGTCCGCGGCCCTGTGCCTGGCGGCCTGTTCGGGCAAGCCCGCCGACCCGCCGCCCGCGGAGGTCTACGGCACCCTGGAGCCGTTCGCCTCCGAGGCGATCTACTTCGTGCTGACCGACCGCTTCGTCAACGGCGATCCGGCCAACGACCATCGCGACCAGGGCGGCGCGCACCCGACCTTCGACATCCCGCTGGCGCCGTGCGACGGCGTGGCCGGCAACGTCGGCTACCTCGGCGGCGATTTCCGCGGCCTGCTCGACAACGCGCGCTACATCCGCGACCTCGGCTTCACCGCGGTGTGGACCACGCCGATCGTCGACAACCCGGACCAGGCCTTCACCGGCGGCGAGGAGATCACCTGCACCGGCTTCGGCACCGACCGCGGCAAGACCGGCTACCACGGCTACTGGGGCGTGAACTTCCATCGGCTGGACGAACACCTGCCCAGCGACGACCTCGATTTCGCCGGGCTGACGCGCGGCCTGCGCGAGGCCGGCCTCAAGACCATCCTCGACGTGGTCGGCAACCACGGTTCGCCGGCCTTCACCATGCCGGTGGCGCAGCCGCAGTTCGGCCAGCTCTTCGATGCGGACGGGCAACTGGTCGCCGACCACGGGAACCTGCCGCCGGAGCAACTGGATCCGGTGAATAATCCGCTGCACCGCTTCTACAACACCAGGCCGGACCTGGCGCAGCTCAGCGACCTCGATGCCGACAATCCCGAAGTGATGGACTACCTCGTCGACGCCTACCTGCACTGGATCGGGCAGGGCGTGGACGCGCTGCGCATCGACACCATCCGCCACCAGCCGCTGTCGTTCTGGAAGACGTTCGCCGACCGCGTCCGCGCCGAACACCCGGGCATGTACATGTTCGGCGAGGCCTTCGACGACGTGGCCGCGAACATCGCGCCGTTCACGCTGGCGGAGAACGGCGGCATCAGCGTGCTCGATTTCCCGATGAAGAGCGCGATGGTGGCGGTGTTCGGCAGCGGGCAGGCGGGCTTCGAGCGCCTGGGCGAGGCGCTGTACCTGGAAGGCGGCCCCTACGCCAATCCCTACGACCTGGCGACCTTCTACGACAACCACGACATGCCGCGCATCGACGCCAGCGACGAAGGCTTCATCGACGCGCACAATTGGCTGTTCACCGCGCGCGGGATCCCGGTGCTCTATTACGGTTCCGAGGCCGGCTTCATGCGCGGGCGCGCCGAACACGCCGGCAACCGCAGCTACTTCGGGCAGGCGGGCGTGGATGCCGCGCCGCAGAGCCCGATCTTCGCGCCGCTGCAGCGCATCGCCACGCTGCGCCGCGAGTCCCCGGCGCTGCAACGCGGGCTGCAGCTCAACCTACGGCTGGACGGCGACGAGGCCGCGTTCTACCGCGTCTACCAGCACGATGGCGTGGCCCAGACCGCGCTGGTGCTGCTCAACAAGGGCGATGCGGAGCGCGAAATCGTGATTGAGCACCTGGTGCAGCCGGGCCGGTGGCGCGACGGGCTGGGCGGCGAAACGGTCGCGATCGGGGCGCGCGCCGCGCTGCGGGTGCCGGCGCATGGCGTCAGGGTGCTGCTGCGGGACGAACCGCTGGATGCGCCCGCCGTGCTTGCCGAGCTGGCGCGGCGCATGCCCAGGTAGCCGCGGCCGCGCCGGCGCTGCGCTACGCGCCGGGCGCGCCCGTCGACTTGCGCACCACCAGCGACGTGGCCATGCGGGTGCTGTCCGGGGTCTCGCCGTTGATCAGACGCATCAGCGCGTCGACCAGCAGTTCGCCGGCGCGGATGGTGTCCTGCACCACCGTGGTCAGCGCTGGCGTGGCGATGCGCGCGGCGGGGATGTCGTCGAAGCCGACGATCGCCACGTCCTCCGGGATGCGCAGGCCGCGCTCGCGGAAGGCATGCATGGCGCCGATCGCGATCAGGTCGCTGGCGGCGAACACTGCGTCGAACGGCAGGCCGCGCTCGAGCAGCGCCATCGCCGCGGCGTAGCCGGAATCCTCGGCGCTCTCGGCGTCCACCTGCAGCGCGCGGTCGAGCGACAGGCCGGCCGCCTGCAGCGCGTCCTCGCAGCCGCGGTAGCGGTCGAGGAACTCGGGGTAGTGGTTGGAGGCGTCGCCGAGGAAGGCGATGCGGCGCCGGCCGAGCGCGGCCAGGTGCTCGCCGGCCAGCCGCCCGCCGCCGACGTTGTCGCAGCCGATCGACAGCCCCGGCTGGTCCGGCATCACCGCGCCCCAGCGCACGAACGGCGTGCCCTGTTCCACCAGCTTCTTCAGCTTGCCCTGGTAGGCGAGGTAGTCGCCGTAGCCGAGCAGGATCAGGCCGTCGGCCTTGTGGCTGTCGCCGTACTCGGCGTGCCAGTCGTCGGACAGCTGCTGGAACGAGATCAGCAGGTCCTGGCCGTGGCGCGCGCAGGCGCGGGTGACCGAGCCGAGCATCGGCAGGAAGAACGGGTTGATGTGCGACTCGTCCGCGGTCGGGTCCTCGAACAGCAGCAGCGCCAGGGTGCCGGCATGCTGGCGGCGCAGGCCGGAGGCGTTCTTGTCGACCTTGTAGTTGAGCTGCTCGGCGATGGCGAGGATGCGCTTGCGGGTCTCCTCGTTCACCATCGGGCTGCCGCGCAGCGCGCGCGACACCGTCGGCTGGGAGACCCCGGCCAGGTGCGCGATGTCGAGGGAGGTGGGCTTGCCGCGGATGCTGTTCATGCCGATGACGCCGGAGGCCGGTGGCATGATGCCACCCGCGTCCGCGCCCGCTCCTGTGCAGTGCAGCATGCACCGATCCGCGGTAGAATCGCCGGCAGGATCCCACACCTGCAGGTGGCCCGCGGAAACGCCGGCCGAGCGTGCGACATGAGCACTACCGCCGCCCATCGCTGAGCCGCCAACGAGGCCACCCGGCAGGGGCGCCCTCGTGGCGCCTTTTTGTTGCGCGGAGCGCAGGCGATTCGTGATTGGTGATTGGTGATTCGAAAGAGCCAGAAGCGCCGCCCGCCCCCACGAATCACCAATCACGAATCACCAATCACGGCTTCTCCATGATCACCATCACCCTCCCGGACGGCAGCCGCCGCGAATTCGACCATCCCGTTTCGGTGATGGACGTCGCCCAGTCGATCGGCCCGGGCCTGGCCAAGGCCACCGTGGCCGGCAAGGTCGACGGCCGCCAGGTCGACGCCTCCGACGTCATCGACCACGACGCGACGCTGCAGATCCTGACGCCGAAGGACGCCGAGGGCGTCGAGATCATCCGCCACTCCGCCGCGCACCTGGTCGGCCATGCGGTGAAGCAGCTGTATCCGGACGCCAAGATGGTGATCGGCCCGGTGATCGAGGACGGCTTCTACTACGACATCTTCAGCGAGCGCC